>NZ_LN614827.1:3112500-3437500 GCF_000953135.1 Legionella fallonii LLAP-10
GTTGGCTTAAGAGCTAGCCCTGTGTATTGTCATTGTAGCCTGGATGGAGCGAAGCATAATCCGAGATCAAGGCTCGAATCAGGTTCCGATCTCGGATTACATCCCTTAAGTTGACGACATTAAGTGAACCGTTACAAAATAGATTTAATTTATCATTGAGTGAATAGCCATGTCAGAAATGTACAATGCAGAAGCGATTGAAGTCTTAAACGGTCTTGAACCAGTTCAACGACGCCCTGGTATGTATACCGACACCGTACGCCCTAATCATTTGGCTCAAGAAGTTATAGATAATAGTGTCGATGAAGTACTTGCAGGTTTTGCAAATCATATTAAGGTAACTCTCCATGAAGATGGTTCTGTTGAGGTTGAGGATGATGGTCGTGGTATGCCTGTTGATTTACATCCACAATTAGGTTTAAGTGGAGTTGAAGTCATTATGACTCGCTTGCATGCTGGCGGTAAATTTTCTGATAAAAACTACAGTTTTTCCGGAGGGCTACATGGTGTGGGAGTCTCTGTAGTTAATGCTTTATCAGAACGACTTGATGTGACTATCAAACGTAATGGTATTGTATATCAAATGTCTTTTGCTAATGGCGATAAATTATGTGAACTCAATGAAACCGGCGTTACTAAAAAGAAAGAAACGGGAACAACCATTCGCTTCTGGCCTAATGCTAAATATTTTGACACCACTAAAATCTCTTTGAAACACCTTACTCATGTACTCCGAGCCAAGGCGGTATTATGCACTGGCCTGTCCATGACTTTTATTAATAAAGCAACAAACGAGGAAATTAATTGGTGCTATGAACATGGATTAACCGATTACTTAACGCAAACACTACCTGATAACTACATGCCAGAAGAGCCCTTTACTGGAGAGTTTAACAATGATGAGGGTGCTGTTGATTGGGCGTTGGCATGGTCAGAAACCCCGAATAGCAGCTTGAATGAAAGTTATGTCAACTTAATTCCCACGGTCCAGGGTGGAACTCACGTTAACGGATTAAGAGCTGGCTTATTCGATGCCATGGCTGAATTCTGTGAGTTTAGAAATTTATTACCACGTGGAGTTAAGTTAACTGCCGATGATCTTTGGGAGCCTTGTCAGTATGTTTTGTCCATCAAAATGAAAGAGCCTCAATTTGCCGGACAAACTAAAGAACGATTAAGCTCACGCCAAACCGCTGCTTTTGTTAGTAATGTCGTCAAAGATGCCTTTGCTTTGTGGCTAAATCAACATCGCAATCAAGGTGAGGCCATAGCGACAATTGCAATTGAGCGGGCACAAAAAAGGCTAAAACAAGCCAAACAAGTCGCGCGTAAACGAGTCAATCAAGGCCCCGCACTTCCGGGAAAATTAGCTGACTGTTTGCAAACCGATCTCGGTCAAGCAGAATTATTTTTAGTCGAAGGTGATTCAGCTGGAGGCTCAGCCAAACAAGCACGTAATAAAGATTTTCAAGCTATTTTACCGCTACGAGGAAAAATTCTTAATTCTTGGGAAGTCGATTCCACCCAAGTACTAGCCTCGCAAGAAATCCATGATATTTCTGTAGCTATAGGTGTTGATCCAGGCTCCGAAGACTTTGGTGGCTTGCGCTATGGAAAACTATGTATCCTTGCTGATGCTGACTCTGATGGAGCACATATTGCCACCCTAATTTGCGCCTTATTCTTAAAACATTTTAAACCCTTAGTTAAGGCAGGACATGTATTTGTCGCCATGCCCCCTCTCTACAGAATTGATGCAGGTAAAATAGTGCATTATGCTCTTGATGATGATGAAAAAAATCGCATAATCAAGCATCTGACGGAAACATCCAAAGCTAAAGTAAACGTACAGCGCTTTAAAGGTTTGGGAGAAATGAACCCTATACAGTTGCGAGAAACGACTATGGATCCCAATACGCGTCGTTTGGTTCAATTAACCTTAGATGATGAAGAAAGTACCGAAGCGGTGATGGATATGATGCTTAACAAAAAGCGTGCTGGAGATAGAAAAGTCTGGTTAGAAACTAAAGGTAATTTGGCAGAAGTGTAAATTATTTGTCGAGCCAAGGGCTCGACCTACACTACAACAACTTCAGTTGGCGCCGTTACGTATGGACACTTACCTCAATCCCCTATGAAATAGCCAAAGAACTTGCCTCATTACCACTTCAACAACGGTATTATATTAGAATAGTCATCTGTCCATAAAAACTGCTTCTTATCGTCTACAAGACACCATTTCGTTTGTTTTAGCTTATCGATTAGGGTGTTATTGGCTGTCAACAAAGCCCACTCCGCCTGGAGTTGCCCTACCGCGAAATTGTCTGGAGATATCAAATGAAAGACGCGCATATTCAATAAACGACCGGCAGAATTCATTATAGGAAGTATATTTAGATGTCTGTTACTTAAATTAACTAATATCACTCCATCAGGAGTAATTTTTTTCTTATATAAATTAAATGCTTCCTTAGTGATTAAATGTACCGGAATCGCGTCAGAATTAAATGCATCAAGAATTAATATTTTTTGTGAGGAATCGGCTATTTTTTCTAGGGCCAAACGACCATCGTTTTTAATGATTTTTACCTGGGGAAGACAATCGCGTAAATAAGTAAATAATTGCGGATTTTTTGCAATATCAATCATTTGCTGATCTATTTCAATCACAGTCACTCGATCTGTTTCACGAAATTGGCATAACATAGTTCCTATACCTAACCCAACAAGCGTCACAGGTAAAGTATTAAACTCACGTTTCATCTCCTCAATTACATCCATTGTCGCACCATAATAAGCTCTATACCCACTAATAGGCTTTGCTTCACTCATGAACTGTAATCCATGCAATGTAGATTGACTTATCAAAACATGGGCAGGCTTTTTTTCAAACACTTGCTTTACACCATAAAAATTGCGTTCCTGTAACAAAATATGATTTTGATTAAAGATGGGCAGAAAGATTAATCCAAATAGAATAAACACGGACAGGAATAAGCTGAGTTTACTTTGTTGTGCTGTTACGATTAATATTAAAGCAATGACACCTATAAACGGTAAAGTAGAAAACTCTTTAATGGTAGGAATATAATAATAAAATAAGACCAAAATTAATATCACTAAAGGCAACCACCACCCTTTCTTGCTCTGCGTGGTTGGCACAACGAGTAAACATAATAATATTGCTACAGGATATTCATAAACTTGATTGAACCAATGTGGTGCAATAATTCCATTAAAAATACCAGCCAGAACCCCGCCTAGAGCCATACAAAAATAGAATAAAGTTAACAGTTGTGGTTTAGGTCTACTCTGAAATAATTGACCATGACAAAGAAGAATTAAAATAAAAAAACTTGATAGATGAAGCAAAATCAATTGCCATGCCTTTACCAGATTCGTTCCCAAAATAAATCCAAGAAGAGTGAACATCAAAAAAAACATGTAATTGCGCATAACCCAGGCTTGGGAAATTATTGGCTTGGTAGTAAAAGTGATTACGAAAGAAAATAAATAGAGCGCAAGTGGCAAAACCCAAAACAAAGGAGTAGCAGCAACATCTGTAGTAATATATAAAGTGACACCTAACATCAAGCTACAAGGAACAAAACCAAGATAAATCCAGTACATCATGTCACGCCAAGGCCATTGCCTTGCAGAATGCTTAGTTATTATTAATGGTTGATAATGAACTAAGCATAACACTACAGCCAATAGGCCTAAATAAATATAATAACCTATACTCCAGAAATAAAATTGAGAATTTAATCCAATAAATCGTTCGACCGCCCAAGGATAGAGTAACAGGGCCAATAAACTACCAAGATTGCTGGCTATATATAAAAAATAGGGATCCGTCGCATTTTTTGCTTTAGTTTGGCTGTAGGCAAATTGCAATAAAGGAGCTGATGCTCCAATTACCAATATAGGTAAACCTATTTGTGCTAATAAGCTGTATAAAATACCCCACTCCGGTTGCAAGTCACCATTAACTGAATGGAATAAAAGAGGTAGTGCGGTGATACTAGAAATGGCGAGGATTATGTGTATTGAGCGCCATAGATAGGTTTTTTTAAAAAAACTAAGGAGCCAAGCATATCCATAAGAAAGCAGTAAAATAAGTTGAAAAAACAACATGCATACGATCCACACTGCCGGGGTGCCCCCATAAACCGGTAACAGTGCTTTGGCGACCATAGGTTGGATACTAAATAAAAGAACGGCACTCAAGAATAAAGTGATAGGAAACAGCAAACTCAGCACAGGCCATCCTTAGCAATAGAATAAACAAGACTATTTTGTTTTCCTTAAATTTTCGAACTAAACTTAGGTAAAGTCAATGTGTTAATTAAATGGTACTTCTCAAAGGGATTTGAACATAATGAAAATAAGGCTCTTCTTAATAGCGTTTTGTTTTTGCTTTTCTGTTTCAAGCCATTCCCATCTAAAGATCGGTACTCTTATTTATTTACCTCCGTTTGTTATCTCTCAATCAGCGGGTTATGATATTGATTTATCACGTTTTTTATGTAAGCAGCTTAAGGAGTCATGCACCATTATTCCTATGGGAATCAACCAACTGTATGATGCCTTATCGGACAATAAGATAGATCTTGCCATCGGCGGAATTCCTATATCGCTTACAAATAGTCTATATTACATATTTAGTACCCCCTATATGATTACAAGAGGACAATTTCTCATTTCAAGCTCTAGTCCTTTTCATTCAATAAAAGATTTACGTGGGACCACCATAGGCGTTATTCACGACAGTCTTAATGGAGGTATTTTATATAATTACTTAATAGATAATTACCCAGGTCAGTTTACAATAAAAAAATACGATGATATTGAAGATTTAATCAATGACTTAAGTAATAAGACGATATCAGCGGCATTCCTTTATCATGGAACTGTAAGATACTGGTCTCAAAATGCTAATGGTCAATTTAAACCTTTGAACAATAAAATGATACTAGTTGGCAATGGCTTGGCTATTATGGCCCTACCTAAAAATATAAGATTAATTAACCGCATTAATAGAATATTACTAAGAATGGAGCAAGAGAAAATCTTTGCAACATTATACAATACTTATCTTGATTGATTTTTTACTGTAAAAAAACCCGCCATAAGGCGGGTTTTTATTGGATAACAATAGGCCGTAAATTACATCATACCGCCCATGCCACCCATACCGCCCATGCCGCCCATATCGCCAGCACCAGCACCTTCATCTTTCTTAGGCAAATCAGCAACCATGCACTCAGTAGTTAGCATTAAGCTAGCTACAGAAGCAGCATTTTGTAATGCCATACGAGTTACTTTAGTTGGATCTAAAATACCCATATCAACCATATCACCGTACTCACCAGTTGCAGCATTGAAGCCATAGTTATCTTTATTTTCAGATACTTTGTTGACTACAACAGAAGCTTCATAACCAGCGTTAGTTACGATCTGACGCATTGGTGATTCGATAGCACGACGTAGGATGTTGATACCCATGTTTTGATCGTCGTTATCGCCTTTTACTGAATCTAATGCTTTTTGAGCACGAATCAGAGCAACACCACCACCAGCAACGATACCTTCTTCTACTGCAGCACGAGTAGCATGAAGAGCGTCTTCTACACGAGCTTTCTTCTCTTTCATTTCTACTTCAGTAGCAGCACCCACTTTAATTACGGCAACACCGCCAGCTAATTTAGCAACACGCTCTTGTAATTTTTCACGATCGTAATCAGAAGTAGTTTCTTCCATTTGAGCACGAATTTGAGAAATACGAGCATTGATCTCAGCAGCTTTACCTTCACCATCAATAATAGTAGTGTTTTCTTTAGTAACAACAACACGCTTAGCAGTACCTAAATCTTCTAAAGTAGCCGCTTCTAAACTCTTACCAATTTCTTCAGAAATTACTTGGCCAGCAGTTAAAATAGCAATATCTTGTAACATTGCTTTACGACGATCACCAAAGCCAGGCGCTTTAACAGCACATACTTTGACAATACCACGCATGTTATTAACAACTAGAGTTGCTAAAGCTTCGCCTTCAACGTCTTCTGCAATAATCAATAATGGACGGCCTGATTTTGCAACACCTTCCAGAACAGACAACATGTCACGAATGCTAGAAATTTTCTTGTCAACCAATAGAACGAATGGATGTTCTAGTTCACAGCTCATGTTTTGTTGGTTGTTGATGAAGTAAGGAGAAATGTAGCCGCGATCAAATTGCATACCTTCAACAACAGATAGTTCATTTTCTAAACCATTGCCGTCTTCAACAGTAATAACGCCTTCTTTACCTACTTTTTCCATTGCTTCAGCAATAATAGAGCCAATTGCTTCGTCAGAGTTAGCAGAAATAGTACCTACTTGCGCAATCGCTTTAGTATCTTTACAAGGCTTAGACATTGCTTGTAATTTTTTAGTAACAGCTAAAACTGCTTTATCTATGCCGCGTTTTAGATCCATTGGATTCATACCAGCAGCAACAGCTTTGTTACCTTCAACAAGAATAGAACGAGCTAATACAGTAGCAGTAGTTGTACCGTCTCCAGCAGTATCAGAAGTTTTAGAAGCAACTTCTTTAACCATTTGAGCGCCCATGTTCATGAAACGTTGTTCGAATTCAATTTCTTTAGCAACAGACACACCGTCTTTAGTTACTGTAGGAGCACCATAAGACTTTTCTAATACCACATTACGACCACGTGGTCCCATAGTTACTTGAACTGCATCAGCTAATGCATTAACACCAGCAAGCATTTGTAGGCGAGCATCGTCACCAAAACGTAATTCTTTAGCCATTATCTTTAATCTCCTTTAAACTTAGATTACTTCTCAATAACACCCATAATGTCGTCTTCACGCATTATCACTAATTCTTTACCATCAATTTTAACTTCAGTACCTGAGTATTTACCGAATAATACGATATCACCCACTTTAACTGCTAAAGCACGAACATCACCATTATCTAGCGCTTTACCAACACCAACGGCAATAATTTCACCACGCATAGGCTTTTCAGTGGCGCTATCTGGAATAACAATACCACCAGCAGTGGTACGCTCTTCTTCCATACGACGAACAACAACGCGATCGTGTAAAGGACGAATTTTCATACTTTTATCTCCTGATTAATTAAACTCTGAATCATATGTGTATTGCCTACAAGGAGGTAAACAATACCAATGAGCTACATATGGGGACGAGAAGGTAACTTTCAAGGGTGCAAACAAAAAATATTTTAGTTTGCTGTTATTTGTGATCTTGAAATGTACACACGAATAGACCAAGCTACTACCCGTCATAATAGGGTAAGAAAAGAGGTCTAATTGTCAACAGCCTCTACTAGCACTACAATTAAACTAAATATTTACTGTATCAAGGCCAAGAATGAAGAAATGGTTGTTATTCTCTCTAATTTATTTTACTACTGCAATTACTCATGCAAACCCACTTCCTGCCGCCGAAGTATTTCAAGTCGAGGTCAAAAAAGTAGACCCTAATACATTTGTCATTGATTGGCATGTAAAACCAGATTATTTTTTGTATAGTGATCGTATTAAATTAGTTCCTCAGTCGGATAGCACTATTCATTTAGGGACTTTGCGTTTTCCTCAAAGCCTAAAAAAGACAGATAAACAAGGTCACGCTTATGAAGTATACCGTAACCAACTTTCTGTTCCAGTAGGTGTTTTAGGAGTTAAACCTGGTGAAGCGCTGCTTAATCTTTATTTTCAAGGATGCTCTGATGATGGATTTTGTTATCCGCCAGAAGTCAAACAAATCAAATTATCCATAGACAATGACTTAGCTCTATCAGAAGTTACTTTAGAAAAGAACATAGCAAAAGAAGAACCCGCACCTAAAGAACAAGGCGATGAAATTTCGCAAATCTTTACTACTCATGGCTGGGCTATGATTCTCCTTATCTTTTTTGGATTTGGCTTGTTGCTCGCATTTACCCCTTGTATCTTACCTATGGTTCCTGTTTTATCAGGCATCATTGTCGGTCACGGTAAAACGGTGACTACACGCAAAGCTTTTTTTCTCTCGTTAAGTTATGTGTTAAGCATGTCAATTACTTATGCCATATTTGGTGCGGTAGCTGCTTTGCTTGGTGCTAACTTACAAATCAGTATGCAATCCCCGTGGGTCATTAGCATTTTCAGTTTGATTTTTATCCTACTGGCCTTATCGATGTTTGGTTTTTATGAGTTTAAGTTACCTAATTCTTGGCAATCAAAGATAGCAGGTTCCAGTCGAACACAACGAGGAGGGCACTATATTGGTGCCGCTATTATGGGTTGTTTGTCTACACTCATACTATCTCCTTGCGTCACAGCCCCGCTCATCGGCGTATTGACCTATATTGCACAAACCCAAAATATTCTTTTAGGAAGTATTACTTTATTTGTCTTAAGTTTAGGAATGGGAACACCGCTGTTACTCATCGGTACTTCAGCTGGTAAGTGGCTGCCTGAAACAGGGAGTTGGATGAATGCAGTCAAAGCATTCTTTGGCATATTACTGCTTGCGATAGCTATTTATCTGATGGCGCGCATTCTACCCGCAGAAATTACTATGGCCTTATGGGCATGTTTGCTTATCTTTTCAGGCATTTATGCTGGCGCATTAACTCATTCGATAACCAATCAAGATAAATTCATGCAAGGTATTGGCATTATTTTATTGGGTTATGGATTATTAATTCTCATAGGCGTCAGTATGGGTTCTACTAATCCGCTACAACCACTAACGTCTGTTCATGCGGAAAGTAATACTAGCATTCCTGTTAGAATTACCCAAAAGCAAACCATTGAGAGCATTGAGCAGGCTATAGCTGAAGCAAAGGATACTCCGGTTATGCTCGATTTTTATGCTGACTGGTGCGCTTCGTGTAAAATAATGGAGGCTACAACGCTTAAAAACACCTCAGTGAAAAAAGCGCTCAGCCATTTTAACGTCATCAAAATTGATGTGACTGACAATAACGCGAATAATAAAGCCATAATGAATCATTTCAAAATCATTGCTCCACCAACCTTTCTATTTTTTGACTCACATGGCAAAGAACTGAATCGTTTAAAATTGGTTGGTGAAGTTGATGCTAAGAAATTTTTAAGTGTCTTAAAGCAGGTGGAATAATAGACCTCTTGCACAGCGTATGATGTCGCCATCTGAAGATCCCTGTTGCAAGCAACTGTATCTTAGTCACAAATAAAGAATCTTGGAGAAGAGTCAGATTTGAGTGCAAGATACAATTACAAGCAACCGGGCTACACAAGCTCTTAAGTTGGCGAGGTTACACTTCAGCATATAAATCGTAATCATCACTATCAGTAATAGTCACGTCAACCAAAGAACCGACACTGATTCCAGGAGTAGGTGGCAAATAGACTAGCCCATCGATTTCAGGAGCATCGCCTTTACTGCGCGCGATAACATTATCTTGCGTTATTTCATCAATCAGTACTGTTTGTTTGCTACCAATTTTGCTTTCTAACTTGTTGCGACTAATTTCAGCTTGTAGCTGCATAAAACGGTGATAGCGTTCCTCTTTAATCTCTTCTGGCACAGGAGAGGCCAAATCATTGGCTTTTGCACCTTCAACAGGAGAATACTTGAAACAACCTACTCTATCTAATTGGGCCTCTTCTATAAAGTCTAATAACTCTTCGAATTCTTCTTCAGTTTCTCCTGGGAAGCCAACGATAAACGTAGAGCGCAGAGTAATGTCAGGGCAAACCTCTCTCCAAGAAGCAATGCGTAGCAAAGTGTTTTCGCTGCTAGCAGGTCTTTTCATTGCTTTTAAAACGCGTGAATTAGCATGCTGTAAAGGAATATCCAAATAGGGGAGAATTAAACCATCGCGCATTAGAGGTATGATCTCGTCAACATGAGGATAAGGATAAACATAATGGAGACGAACCCAAATACCTAACTCGCCTAGTTGTTCACATAAATCGTAAAAACGCGTATTAACCTTTTTTCCTTGCCAATTGATTTCCTGATAACGAGTATCTACTCCATAGGCGCTAGTATCTTGAGAAATAACCAATAATTCATTAACGCCCGCCTCTTTCAATTTTTTAGCTTCGGTAAGAACTTGAGCCATAGGATAGCTTTGTAATTTACCACGCATCGTAGGAATGATGCAGAAGGTACATTTTTGATTACACCCTTCAGAGATTTTTAAATAAGCATAATGGCGTGGAGTTAATTTTATTCCTTGAGGAGGAATAAGTTGAGCAAAGGGATCTGTTGGTGGCGGTAGATGCTGATGAACGGCATTTACCACCTCTTCATAGGCATGCGCGCCACTGATATGCAATACATCAGGGCATGCCTCTTTAATAATGTCTGCTTTGGCGCCCAAACAACCCGTTACTATAACTCGACCGTTTTCTGCCATAGCTTCTTTAATGGTGTCTAAAGATTCTTTAACCGCACTATCTATAAAACCGCAGGTATTAATTACTACTACCCCAGCATCTTGGTAACTGGAAACTAACTCATAACCTTGGGCACGCAGTTGAGTAATGATTCTTTCAGAATCTACTAAAGCTTTAGGGCAACCTAGACTAACAAATCCGACTCGATGATTCATAAACTTCTATCTGTAAAAAAAATGTACGGATTATACCTCTTGTTGGGTATGTTTGTCGACAGGTTTACTTCTTATTTTAACGTCAATTTCAGATATGAATTGTAACCTGGGTACAGCGCTAGCGTAACCCAGGAAAGATGTGGCACCAAAAATCCGGATAAACACGTCATTAGAAATTCTTTATATGCCTAATAAGTGCAATCCTGATCCTGGGTTCCGCTAGCGATGCCCAGGCTAAAAACTAATCAAGGAATAATTATATGAAAAGATGTGGAAATTAGAAGACATCACGAAAGGTCTTGCACTAAAGATAAATCCTCCGCTCAAGGCCATACATGTTAACTGCATTTATGGCATCTCCTTGCGAAACTCGACTGCCTCGGTGAATTGCTTCTCCGGTATGGTGGTCGAATCCTCATGCACCGGCGTGATTAGGGAGCAAGCTGATCGGTTACTGTTAATACATTTCCTTCACGGCTTCTCGCCCCGATGCTAGCAATTAACGAGTAATCATCATAAAATTTTTCATCTGTGATCCGTTGTGTGCCAGTGAATACCGAACTAAACAGGTAAGTGATGGCCACGACTTCACTGGCAACTGCAGTGGAAAATACAGCTGTGGATTCGAATCGTTTATCGGTAATACGATGCAATGAGCGAATTTTACTCAAAAGCCCTTTCCCTCTTACAACTCCGTTATGCATGAATACAATAGATTTCTTTCCAAGATCGCTGTGGCGAGCGGCAGTCTAATAATGCAATGCTCATAGAAAACTTATCCTTGACGCGAGCAACGCTTGTTGTAAAAAAATTGAAAAAAAAAAGTTATTTTCACTTGGTTGAAATTATTGTGTATTATATTAACCATCCAATTTGTTTGGAGTATATGCAATGAGTTCAAATAAAAAAGAAGTTGCACGTTTGTTAGAGCTAAAAAAATTACAAGAAATATACGGAACATTGGATAAGGGAGCAATGCAGGAATGGATGAAATTAGAGATAAAACACAAGCAATATGCCAATTTAACAAGTATTGAAATGGAAGAAGATATAGAAAAAAGCTTCTTGGAGTGTAGTACCTTAAAAAAATAGACGTAAGACGAATTTTTAGCCTGTGTGGCCTTGATGTGAGTGCATTAAGGCCACACAGGCTAACTGAGGGGTAAATGTCGAGCTACCAATAGCACGACAAAATATCTTCGCCGTAGCTCCTATCCGAAAAATCACTCGCATAGGATCCGCTCTATTGCTCTTTCGCCTTATTTATAAAGTCGAGCAATTTGCTGCCTAATTCTCTACCTCATACAAAGCATCACAGACGCTTGCTACTTTCTCTTGAGTTGCAGCTATATCAGTACCCGGATTAGGCTGTAATATTTTCTGATGTAATAAATAATGATAATAACTATAAGCCCTCTTCAAAATAGTGAATTGCTCTTTCTCGATAACATGAGCTAAAAATAATTGTTGCAACTGACTTAGCGTATGGGTGTAGCGAGCTAAATTGGGATTTTGCAAATTAAGCACCAGAAATTGAATTAAAAACTCTAGATCTAATAACCCACCACGAGCATGCTTTATTGGTTCAGCCTCTTGATGTAAATCTATTTTCGCTCGCATCATCAGTACTTCTTGCTGTAATACCATCCTCTCTCTTGATAGAGCCAATACTGATTTTTTCAGATGTAAAAATTTTTGCTTTATGCGAGGATCCCCGATAATAATACGTGCTTTTAGCAATGCTTGATGCTCCCATGTCCATGCGTGGTTCTTTTGGTATTCAACAAAGGCATCAACATGGCTGACTAATAACCCTGCAGCACCAGAAGGCCGTAAACGTGTATCGACTGAATATAAGACACCAGCTTGGGAACGTGTAGTTAACATATGCAGTATTTTCTGCGTTAAACGAGTAACTAAGGCTTCTTGTGAGGGCTCAGCATTATACAAAAATACTAAATCTAAATCAGATGCGTAATTCATCTCTCGACTACCAAAAGTTCCATAAGCAATAATGGCAAAACGAGATATGATTTCAATCATTTCAGGATGACGCGCAGATAATTGTTTACTGGCCATATCTAATACCTGAGAGACTATGATCTGAGCTACGTCAGACAAAAACTGACCAATACGAACTGAATGACACAAGCCATAAAGCTCCGCACGCGCGGCCATCAACCAATTAGTTAATTTAAACTGCCTAAGAATTTCTTCTTGCAACTCCAAGTCAGACGCATGAGATAATTTTTCTGCTAATATTTGCTCTAATTGCTGTCGTGAAAGAGGCTTCCAATTTTTTTCTTGATCTAATAGCACCTCCAATAAAAAGGGTTGAGCCACTAATAAGCTAGTAATAAAAGAACTATTAGCAAACCAGAATAGCAACTCTTTTAAGGCATGAGGATTTTCAGTTAATAACGCCAGGTAAGCGCTACGCCCCACAATATTCTCGAGTAAGTGCATGACATGTAATAAAACACCATCTGTTTCAGCAAAGTGAGTTAACTCTGTAAGCAGTAATACCATAAAACGATCCAGTCGCATTCGAGCTCCTTGTGACAACCGTCTGCAACGAGGACTGTGTCTAAAAGCATGCAACATTTGGTAACAATGACTGGAATTTTTATACCCTAAACTAGCCAACAAATTAATTGCCATACTGTCTTCAACATGTCCTTGCCATAAGCTGGATAATTGATTCGCTAATAATCGTTTTTCATCTTCATAAGCCTCTACTTTGCCTAGCACTAAATGAAAAGAATGACTGATAATACGCTGATATTGGTGTAATTTGACTAAAAAACCGTCCCATTGAGTATAACCGAGCGCCAAGATAACTTGTGCCTGTTTTAATTCATCTTCTGGTAATGAATGGGTTTGCTGATCGTTTAAGCTTTGTAATACGTTTTCCAGCTTACGCAAAAAAAGATAAGCCTGCTTTAAAGCATCGCTGCGTGGTAACAATTGCTCTTGCTTTAAAACAGCAAGAGCTGATAGTGCATTTTGCTGTTGTAATTGCGGCAATCGTCCACCACGAATTAATTGAAAATTCTGAATAATAAATTCTACTTCTCTAATACCACCTTGCCCACGTTTAATGTCATTAAGACGTGGATTTAATTGCACTTCGCGTTCTATCATTGCTTTCATACTGCGCAAAGATTCTATCACACTAAAATCAACGTAACGCCTATAAACAAAGGGAGTAATCAAACGATCAAACCAAGAATGACTCTTATCTCTAGATTCAGAAATAATTCGCGCCTTAACCATAGCATAGCGTTCCCAGTCACGCCCCTGCTCCTGATAATAGGTTTCCATAGCAGCTAAGCTAGAAACAAGAGGCCCACTCTCCCCATTAGGGCGCAATCTTAAATCGACGCGAAACACAAATCCATCTGCTGTTATATTTTGTAATACCTGTGCTAATAACTGCACTACTTTGCTAAAATACTGTTGATTACTAATCTGCTCAGCACCATCCGTATGGCCCGCGGCATCATAAGCGAAAATAAGATCAATATCTGAAGAATAATTTAACTCCCTTCCTCCTAATTTCCCCATGGCGAGAGTATATAATTGGACCTTTTGTCCTTTTTCATCTTTAGCTGATCCATATCGAACAGAAACAGAACGGCAACAATAGTCTAAAGCATGTAATATCAACGCATCAGCACAATCTGACCACGAATACATGACCTCTTCAGTATTAGCTCTACCGGCTATTTCCAATAATAACAATCGTAAAAAATGAGAATGGCGAAAATGACGTAATTCACGCATATAAACTGCTTGCGGCAAGTCTGTTTTCACATTGTTTAGCGCACTAAAATAATCGTTCCTAGGTAATAAAGCATCACAAGGATCGTTGGCCAATAAAGAAATCAACAAACTAACCTGACGACATGCATAGTCGCTGATCAGTAATAATTTTTCAGCACTATTCTTTAATGAGTGCTGAACTGATGCTAAATGTTTTTCAATAAACCAAGATTTTGACGACAGCAGTTCAGGAAACACTATGGTTTGAGGCATAAATTGCATTATTTGAGAATAGAAAAATCTAAAGACTACATAGGCTAGAGAGAAATTACAACTGACTCATATCTTATTGATTTAACACAACTCTGTTATTTTTAACTATAAAATAGTAAATTTTTACTATAATCTAAATAATAACGTTTACCCTGTGTAATAAAAATAAAAATGAATTTTATTCGGCACGCACTAACTGTTTTTACCTTGTTCATATCGACCCTATATGCGGCAGGACCTCCTTTAAATGTTGGCATACAAGGATTTAACCCTCCATTTGAAATACAAGGGGCAGATAATGAAATCTATGGTTTCGACGTAGATATGATGAATGGTTTATGTAAGATTATGGATCGTACCTGCGTTTTTCACGTGATTAAGTTCGATTTATTATTAGATGCAGTGGAAAGCAAAAAAATAGATGTTGCCGTCAGTTCTATTACTATTACTGCGGGACGTTCGGCATTAGTTAATTTTAGTTTGCCTTACTTATTAAGCTATTCCCGATTTCTTGGTCCGTCTGCTAATAAAACACAGCCATTCTCTTTAGCTTTGTTAAGCAATAAAAAAATTGGGGTAGAAGCAGGAACAATTTTTGCCGATCAGATTAAAGTATTGGGGATAATCAATCCCACAATTAAACAATATGATACCATGGAACTATTAGTTGAAGCCTTAGGCAAGAAAGACGTTGACTATATCTTGTTTGATAGCCCTACTGCAACCTATTGGGCTGCTAACTCAGGAGGAGAGTTTAGCGTCATTGGCCCACCTCTCTTATATGGTTATGGTTTTGGTATTGCAATTAATAAAGAAGATAGGCAATTACTATTGGACATAAATCGAGCTTTGTTGCAATATCAAAATTCTGAAGAATATAAAATGAATTATAATAAGTACCTAGAACTTTAATAACGATTGTTCGCGTTATAGTACTAGATTAAGATAAATAAGAACCTTGATTACGCTGCACTGCATCAAGGCTGCTTTTTGGTCTCCAATGCGCTATTGGTAGGCAATGGCAGGACTGTAATGTTTAATGTAGGGTTTGACCTTGAGTTATGCAGCAGCTAATAACCTGCCTGGTCACGAAATCCCCTTGGCTAGCACCGTATACTGAAGCAAAATGCTTGGCTAACAATATTACCCATCCGGATAAACAGAAATTCATTCGTTTTTCAGCTTGATCCACTTCAATTTCGAAAAGACCCAATGAATCACTTTCACGTTCATTTGCATACTCTTCCATAATGGTTCGAGCTGTTTGTAAATCTTTGTCTCTTGTAGGCCAACTTTGATTCATTTAACCTCCTAAAAAGCACAATTAGGGCGCTGTTATTTCTACCATATGGGGATAATTTTATAAATCACAAGGGCAAAAATAATTACTTATTATGCCTTACAATGATCAATTAATCAATATTAAGTTCATTTTTTGAACTACTGCTGTGCGTGTACTTTAACATACTTCATGTAGATCAGGCTACAAATAGCCCGACGAAATATCCTTGCTGTAACTCCCATCCTCAAAATCACTCGTACAGGCCTAAGGACATCGATGCCATATTCCTTATCGGGCATGTTGCCCGATAAGGAATATGGATTCATCCATTTTTTTCAAGTAAGTTGCGGTTGGCTACAATAATTTTCTGATAATAGAAATCTATTAACAATTTTCATCTGTCCTGATGGAATGTTTATTATGGACAGCATATGATATACCCATTCACAATTGAATTAATGACAACATGACTTATCACATTCTACCCTCCCTGCTTTCTGCAGATATGACGCGTTTAGGCGATGAAGTCGATTTAGTAATGCAAGCTGGGGCTGATTTTATTCATTTTGATGTCATGGATAATCATTACGTACCTAATCTGACTTTCGGACCAGCGTTTTGTGACGCATTAATCAAACGTTTCCCTGGTTTACCGATTGACGTCCATTTGATGGTTACCCCCGTAGATGCCCTGATTGAATCCTTTGCAAAAGCGGGAGCCAAGCGCATTAGTATCCATCCCGATGCCACGATACATTTGGACAGAAGTTTACAACTTATTAAACACCTGGGTTGCGAAGCAGGTTTGGTGTTAAATCCCGCCACATCGATTGATACCTTAACTTGGTGTGTTCAACATCTTTCTTTTGCCCTAATAATGACAGTAAATCCTGGTTTTGGTGGACAGAAACTTATTCCTGAAATGATGAGGAAAATAACGCTGATCAATCAGCTTTATCCTCAATTGGATCTCTGTGTCGATGGCGGGGTAACACCTGATAATATTGCTGACCTAGCACGTGCAGGAGCGAACCAATTTGTTGCTGGATCTGCTATATTCAATAGCACTGATTATAGTAAAACAATTAATACCATGCGCAAGCAATTAGCGAGCATTTAAAAATGGCATATGACTTTCCACAAAATAGAACAAGAAAAATGATGAAGAAGTTAATAATAGCTTTATACGGACTGAGTTGGTCACTAAGTTCTTTTGCCTTATCAGGTCAGGCTTATATGGATCGATTCAACACTTATTATGCATGGTATCAAAATATTCCTATCACCCCATCCCCAGCATTTCTAGATTTCGTCAAAGAAAATGCCCCGCTATCTAATAAATTACGTGAAAAATGGCTTTATGAACTGGCAAGAATCAAAGATTGGAACTCTTATAATACTTATTATCAACCATCTAAAGATATTAATCTTGTCTGCTATAAATATCTTGCCGAGTTTAATCTGGGGCAACAAAAGGAAGCTCTAAAAAATGCTATACCGCTATGGTTAAATGGTAGCTCACAACCAAAACCGTGTAACACTTTATTTGAACTATTGCTCAAAAGCGATGATTTTGATCAAAATCTTATTACCCAGCGCATCTCACTCGCTCTAGATAAGCGTAATGTGCCATTAGCGCTGTACTTGCTAAAACAATATAAAACCCCTCATCAACAGCAGATACAAACATTAATCTCTATCCAACAAAATCCGACTAATATTAACAAGCTTGATGCAGCCGAGTTAAATAGCTATTTTTATCTCTACGGCCTAAAGCGCATGGTTTCTATCAATATGGATAAAGCCTTGCTTATCTGGCAGGAGGCAAAAACAAAAAAATTACTTAGCGACGCACAACAACAAGATTTTTTAGCGCATCTGGCTCTTTATAAAGCCATGCGTAATCACGATGATTCCCTTGAATGGTTTGCTAAAGTTAAACCGCAATTCTACAATGATGTATTGCTCGACTGGCAAATCCGTTTTGCATTAAAAAATCATGATTGGCCACACGTTGCTGAATTAATTAATGATTCAAAAAATAAAGAGACCCCTTGCTGGCAATATTGGCTTGCCCGCTCCCTAGAAGAACAAGGGAAAAAGGGGCAAGCTATTGCTATTTATGAGTCTTTAGCAAAAAGCAGACAATATTATGGTTTTCTGGCCAGCATCCGTTTAAAGAAAACTCCAAGTTTTGAAAATGAGAAGCCCGTTACCAATTTTGAATCCTTAAGGCCGTATCAGCCCTTTATCAATCAAGTAAAAACTCTATATAACACCAAACAAAGCGTCCAAGCTTCACGCTTGCTGAATGATTTTATTAGCGAGCTACCCAAAGATGAAGCCAGTGCTTTAGTTTATTGGGTTGATTCTGATCTGCAATGGCATGGGAAATCAGTCTATCTAAGCAATAATGAAACGCTCAATAATCAACTCGCACTGCGTTTTCCTTTAGCATATAAAGACACGGTAAAAATGTATGCTAAAAAATATTCTATAGCTCCAGAATTTGTTTATGCCATCATTCGTCAAGAAAGTGGTTTTAGAGAGGATGTCGTCTCTACTGCTGGGGCAAGAGGTTTAATGCAAGTGATGCCTTATACTGCTAGAGTGGTTTCTAAGGCAGACAAAATTCCTTATAACGATCAACAACAGCTTTTCCTATCGCAAAAGAATATCAATATAGGAGTTGCCTATTTGCAACAATTGACTAAACGATTCAGTAATCACCCTGTACTCGTTGCTGCTGCCTATAATGCAGGTCCTAAACAAGTTGTTTATTGGTTAAGAACTCATCCCCCTAAAGAAATTGACTTGTGGATTGAAACCCTGCCCTGGCAAGAAACACGAAATTACTTAAAAAATATTATGGCGTTCTATGTAGTCTATCAATACCGTTTAAATCAAAGACCTAACCTGAGTCATTTTTTAGCGCCTTTATAGCATTATGGTGAGCTACAGCGTAGCTCACGGATAAGAGCGTTGCCTGGGTACAGCGTTCGCGTAACGAGGAACGGTATGGCAGCAAAAAGCAAGATAAACACCTTATTAGAAATTCTTTGTATCCCTACTAAGGTGCAATAAAGTCAATCCTGCTCCTGGGTTACGCGAACGCTGCACCCAGGCTACATGATCCTACCCTGATTTGTCGGACACCTTGCTAAGAAAGTAAAATCTAAAGCAGAGATGAATAATGAGCACTAATAAATCAAAAAAACAGTTGGTAAGAAAAAATACAGCCCTCAATTTAAAGATCAGACACTTGAGCAAATAGCAAAAGATGGTGTATGTCAGGTAGCTAAAGATCTTGGTCTATCTTGAGCCCCTATTATACTCCTGGAAAGCACGGCTTATACTCCTGGAAAGCACAGCAGAAAAAAGGTAGAGACCGCTATGATAACGCTGCAATGGAAAGCTGAAATCATAGTTTTAAAATAGAGGCTATTCATGGGAACAATTTGCAACGCGTTTAATTGTCAAAGATCATGTATTTGAATACATCGAAATCTATTATAATAGAACACGGCTTCATTCGATGATAGGTTATAAATCGCCAGAGTTATTTGAGGCTAAAAAGGTCGCTTAGCAATGTGTCCTTTTTTTCGAGGCAAGATCACTTCAACAACGAAGCCATAATCAGATAGCGTTCATGCAAAAAATCTAACAGCTGCCCATCAGAAAAATATAATTCATCACGACGCATTTTTATCCCTCTAATTCCACGGTATTTTCCTTTAATACAATTTTTCCATTTCTTTAAGCAATGTTGTTTTCCCAACTCCAGCAGTTATAGTCGTTTTCGATATTGATTTTTCCTTCCTCCGCTTCGGTTGCTCGCAAGCTTAGATTAATTATAAATATGCATGCTTAAATATTGTGCTATACCTAATATACGGGACAGCCGGGGACGGCGATCACCGTGAGGATATAAAACCGAAAGTGGCAGATATTTTATCAATAACGTCTCAGTTTAATAACATGAATTATGAGGCAACAGTAGGAGGTAAGTCTATAAGGTTTAATTTATCTAGTAATCGAGATACTTCGATTAAATTCAATTAGTTATTTCTCGTTGTGTTTTAATCAGATAATTCTGTTCTTTTTATGTTAATAAGGAGATAAACATGAAAAAAATGCTATTGATTTTATTAACCATGTTCGTTTTTTCAACATTAAATGCAGCTGATGATAACGGCGCTAACTATGGTAATGGGAGTAATGGGGGTAGTGCGAATGGTAGTGGTAGTGGTGGCAATGGTGGCAATGGCGGCAATGGCGGCAATGGCGGCAATGGGGGTAACAGTGCTGCTGGAATGGGCAGTAGCTCTGGAACTGGGACTAATAAATAAGACATTGAAATTAGTACACGATTACGGGACTTAAAGGTCCCGTAATTTTTCAAAACTATCAGAAGGAGATGATCATTAAAATTGACTTTAGGAACGGCCATCTTTTACTCACTGACTCATTGTTGAGGCAGAAAATCGCCCCCCCAGGATCCATTTTAGATTTGAATAAAATGCCGAAAAATCTAGGCGTGACAAGGGCTAAAGCATCATTTTGAAAATCAAACTGGTCAAATTTACAGGTATCCTGACTCGCCCTGTTATAGGGATTCTAGCCGGAAATTTCCGAGGTTCCCAGTTACAGCCCCATTTATTCTTACTCATCCTTAATGACTACATAAATTAAAACGGCCAAAATAGTGATAAAAATTTGAAACGCCGCACCAAGGGCGCCGCGCAGTATTTGCGACATCCATATATCAAACCACTCACCACCAATGGACATAAAGAGTACTTGCCAAGTCAAAAATCCTACAGTTAATCCTGCAACGGCCCAACGTTTACTTTGATTAAATACCACAGCGCCTTCTTTGCGAACTTTGAATAATTTCCAAGCACCCACGGCGCATAAAAAAGCGGTTAAACATTCCATACTGATAATGATGATGTAGGCAATATGATGGAGAACAGGGTTCGTTACTGCTCTATAAACAATCGTTGAATTAGGAAATACATCCTTCATCATTAAAGCGCGTTCGACCAGAGGAAAATTAGTATAGTAATCAAAAATATTACCAAATGCAGTGAGAGCACAATAAAAGAAAATAGCAGCAATAAGAACTATCTTGGAAAATCGTATGGACATATTTATTCCTTTAAATGAATTGAAATCATTCTGATAAAACTTACTTTAACAGAATAATGATGCTCTTTGTACAATCCCGCCCTTTTCTAACAACCAGCGCAGCGAAGACTCCCCTAAAGAAAACGCAGTGCCCTGCTTAAAAGCTCTTTTCCTCTAATCAGCACTAAGAGGTTTTTTCCTGAGTATTTCGGGAAAAACGGGACAGCACGTGATTAGAGCGGAGAACAGCTTCCTCCAGCGCCTCATTAGCGCTCATTAAACCAGCAAACATTGCCTCTAAAACCTCATCATTAATGCCACGAATTTGGTTTTGTGGTCCCAAATGCTTTAATGGTGTTGAATGAGCCTGATCTTCCAAATCATTTTTAGCTAATAATAAAACAGGATGTGTGCTCGACTGAACTATGTCAGCATAAATTCCTTTCAGTCCCAATGGGAGATAACCGGTATGTTCATGCCAACGTTTTTGCACCTCTGGTTTTGCTATAAAAGCAAAGAACAAAGCAACTCCTTTATATTGCTTCTCATTTTGCCCAGCTACGGCCCATAACGCCGCCCCTCCAGCAACATTGACATGTCGTACTGGACTAACCTGAGTATCCCAAGGCATGGTGGCAACGCCCAAACGAAAAGGAACCAATGCCGATAAGCTATTATAAGCACCAGAAGATTGACTGAATAAAGGGCATACACCGCTAGTAAAGAAAATAGTGGCATCATCTACTCGACCGCCATAGCGAAAATAATGTAAATCATGCCAGCGCTTCAACCGTTGATAATGACGCCCGAGTCCGGGAGTATTAAAAACAGCACGCATAGGCTGGGCTTGAGTTAATGGCAACCCGTGAATGGCTATGTAAGATTCGAACAATACCCACCCAGGATAGGCGGTAGTATAGGTGCAATCGTAACCAGCCTTTTTTATTTTTTCTGCCAATACTTCCATCTCATCCCAAGTGCGGGGAAAATTATTTTGGTTGTAGCCAATCTTAGCCAGGATATCCAGATTGTAATAAAGCACAGGTGCTGAAAGGTTAAATGGCATAGCCATCAACTGACCATCTCGGCTATAAAACTCTCGTACGGATTGAATAAAATCATCCTGTGCTAGACTCAAATTTTGTTCTTGCATTAATGCTTGGACTGGTTTGATCACCCCTTGAGGAGAGAGCATGATGGCGGTACCTACTTCAAAAATTTGTACTATTGCCGGAGCTTTATGAGCACGGAACGCGGCTGCGAAACTGGTTAGGGTCTCGACATAGTCCCCTTTATAAACAGCTTTAATGGTATATTCATTCTGGCTACGGTTAAAGTCATTAGCTAGTAATCGCACCTCATCCCCTAAGTGTCCGGCCATAGCATGCCAAAAAATTAGTTCCGTTCGCTCAGCAAGAGCTAAGGAGCTAAAAAATAAACTGCATAATAGAGTTAACTTCGTTCCAAACTCACTGTGGTGAGGAACGAGCAAGGAGAGGTGGGAAGTAAAACCAGGGTGTACACGCAAACGGATGGGGATTCGAACACCATAGCGACGAAGCAATTTCCCAACACAGTTGAGTTTGGAAAGAAATCTAATGAAGGTTTTCATTTTAATAAATCTGGGTAATCACTAAAAATAGCATCAACCCCCCAACCATATAATTTATTGGCTAAACGTTTACGATTTACTGTGTAAGCACAAACGAAATATCCTTGCTCTTTTACCGCTTTTACTCTCTCAGCAGTTAGTATTTTCCTATTAAAATGAATGGAATAACATTCTAATTGCTTTGCCTTCTGCAACCAATCATTATCCCATTCGTGCAATAGTAAACCTAAAGGCATCTCCGGAGCGATACTACGACACAACAGCAAGACATCCCATTCAAAACTAGAAACTAAAGGTAACTCTTTACCTTGAGGCCAATAACGATGAATGTGACTTAACACTGCGACCGTTGTTTGCTCTACCATACCTTTATAAGGTTTAATTTCTATATTAGCCTGAATACCAGAGAAAGAAAGCCACTTCAACACGTCTTTAAAATGAGGGATACGCTCCCCCTTATAGCGCTTGGAAAACCAAGCCCCAGCATCTAAATCCTGCAAATAAGCCGCATCAACGAGTCCAACCTCCCCTTTACCACTAGTGGTTCGTTTTAGATTGTCATCATGAATAACAAAAGGCTCCCCATCAGAACTGCACATCACATCAAACTCGATGAAATGACAGCCTAACGATAAAGCTTTATCAAATGCCGCTATAGTATTTTCAGGAGCATATGCTGATGCTCCTCTATGACCAATAACTTTTTCTACAACTAACAAATTAATGCTCCGGTATTCGATTGGAAGTAGCTCCAATAAGATTTGAAGCCGCTTTTACAGGGCTTAAAATGACTGTATGAGTATCCAATTTTGCAGCAGCATGTAACGAATTTACAGCAACCTGAGCGGGTTTAATCATTTTCTCAACCGGTTTGGAGGTTACTTTAGCCGAATTTAAATTTTCTGCTGTGGGCTTTGGAGTCGCAGGAACAGATTTTCCTTTTGTTTCAGTACGAATTGAAGCCGCTTCTACCAATGCAGTTAAAGTCAATTCATTGCTTACAGTTAATGATGGGGCGGGAACTGAGCCTACAGCCATGACATTCATTTCCTTAGCTTGATATGCTCTAGGTTGAGGTTGAACAATACCGTCACCACCTTCTACGAATACTAAATTATTCACCGTATAATTTTGTGTAGGATAGGCTTTATTCATCTGGGCAATTTCATCATTAATCTGTTTATATAACTGCTCGCGTATTTTAGCACGTACCGCCTGAGTTTCTTCTAAGCTAGGTTTGAACTCCACCCCACTTACTTCATATTTAGTTCCTGGAGTAGTCACATTTTTAGCATTTTGATAAATATCAGTTAAAGTAGCCTGATCAACCCGTGCTTGTGCTTGTACATAAAGCTTTTCTAATCCAGAACTGTCTTGAGAACGATCAAACTCTAATAGATGCCAATCACCCGCGGCAATCTTGTTTAAGCTGTCCATAATCTCAGAACGCGCTTTTACTAAATCCGCATTGTTTAAAGTCACATTAATATTTACATTCAATAATGCTGTTTGAGTTGTAACCCATTGCTTTGCTGAAACTTGGAACACGACCTTATCAAGCACCATTTGGGGAGGAAATACATCAGCTAATACCAAAGGGGAAACAGTCATCAACGCGAGCATTCCAGCATACTTTTTCATTACACACTCCATTTCAAATTTTAAATTCAAATTAGTTTATACCAGCCCCCCTTAAGACTCCAAATGATTCCATTAGCTATTTTTAAAATCCGCCTTTTTCGCCAGATTTTTTTTCAACAAGGAACAAATAAAAACTATCCATGAAATTATAAGCAAACAAAAGATATGCTTATGCAAGAGCGTCTATTGATTTAATTAAAGAATAGGTCTATAACTTCTTGCAAATTATTGCAAGAGGAGCCAAACCGATGATGTCTGTTGACAATATTATTAATAGTAACCATACCATGGATGAAGATGATTTCCTCGAATATGCTCTATCACATGGTTTTGGTGATTTACACTTTAAAGTAGATCCTGAAACTGGGATGAAAGCAATAATAGCTATTCATAGTACTAAACTAGGACCTGCCTTAGGTGGTTGTCGCTTTATTGAATATTCCAATACTAATGCCGCTCTTTACGATGCCATGCGCCTTGCTCGTGGCATGAGTTTTAAAGCCGCCTCAGTTAATTTACCTTTAGGTGGAGGCAAGTCCGTAATTATTAAACCTAAAGGCTCATTTAATCGTATTGAATACATGCACCGTTTTGGCAAATTCGTTAATGAATTAAACGGAAGATATATTACTGCTTTGGATAGCGGTACTGTATTGAATGACATGGATATTATTTTTGAACATACACCCTATGTTGCTAGTTTATCGATGTATAATGGCGATCCTTCCCCTTCTACTGCTAAAGGAGTTTTGCGTGGGATTCAGGCCGCAGTCGCGTTTAAATTAGGAAAAGACAACCTGCAAGGTATTCATGTCGCCATTCAAGGCCTCGGACATGTAGGTTATTTGCTCGCCAGACATTTACATGAATTAGGTGCTACTCTTACTGTTGCAGATATTTCTCCAGCAGCTGTAGAGCAGGCAGTTAAAGAATTTGGTGCTAAAACTGTTAGTACTGATGCAATCCACAAAGTTCCTTGTGATGTATTTGCCCCATGTGCTTTAGGCGCAATTATTAATGATATTTCTATCTCTCAGTTACAAACGACAATCATTGCAGGTGCAGCTAATAACCAGCTTGCTCATACAGTCCATGGTAAAAAATTACATGAAAAAGGTATTTTATTTGCAGCTGACTATGTGATTAATGCTGGAGGATTGATTTTTGCAGCCTCTAAATACTTGAGCACCCCTGAAGAAAAAGTAAATGAACAAATCGACGGTATTTATACTTCTTTAACAGAAATATTTGCTCGTTCCGCTAAAGACAATCTACCAGCCAGTGAAATTGCTGATACCATAGCAAAAGAAAAATTAGCTTAAAAGGTGTCTCTTTAATGAAACAGTTACAGCTTACACCTGAGTTATATGAGTATGTGTTGGATAAATCTTTACGCGAGCACCCAGTTTTAAAAAGCTTGCGTGAAGACACTTCCACCATGGAGTTGGCTAATATGCAGGTGGCGCCAGAGCAAGCCCAATTCATGCAGTTTCTTTTACGTTTAATTAACGCAAAAAAAGTCTTGGAGTTGGGTACGTTTACTGGTTATAGCGCTTTAGCTATGTCTCTTGCTTTACCTGATGATGGTCAACTGATTACTTGCGACATCAGCGCACAATGGACTAAAAAAGCCCATCAGTTTTGGCGTGATGCAAAGCAAGACAATAAAATTAAGCTGCGTTTGGGGCCAGCCCTTGAATCTTTATATACACTACTCAATGAAGGCTGGGAACATCAGTTTGATTTCATTTTCATTGATGCTGACAAAACTAATTATCTGAACTACTATGAATTGGCATTAAAGCTGATTAGACCGCAAGGACTAATAGCCATAGACAATGTATTATGGGATGGCAAAGTTATTGATTCTCAAGAAACTGGGGGTCAGACAAGAGAAATCAAAAAACTAAATGATTTACTCAAGAATGATCAGAGAGTATTTGTAAGCTTATTACCCATTGCCGATGGACTTTTTTTAGTACAACCGATTAAGTAATTGCGTCTTGCAGCCCGTATTACGCTATGCTAATACGGGCTACGTTATAAAAACTTAAGTTGAAGCTATTAGCAAAATGATAAAAGGATAAGATAGTTAATAATTTACCCATAGGTTTAAATATTAATACAAGGAGTATCTGCTGATGCAAACAAATAATAACCCCTGCGGATTAGATGGATTTGCTTTTTTAGAATTTTCTGGCCCAGATAAAAAGCATCTGGATAAGCAATTTATTGAAATGGGCTTTCAAGCAGTAGCTACTCATCAGGATCAAGATATTACCTTATATCAGCAAGGTGAAATCCAGTTTATTGTGAATGCCGTTCAAAACTGTCAGGCCTCTGAGCATAGCCGTGTACATGGAGCCGGTGCTTGTGCTATGGGCTTTAGAGTGAAAGATGCCAATGCCGCGTTCCAATACGCCATCAAACACGGCGCCACAGCCTTTGAAGATTGTTCTCATGCACACCATGGATTACCGGCAATTCAGGCCATTGGCGGTAGCGTTATTTATTTTGTTGATGGCACTCATAAGCCATTTAATCAGCAATGGAAAATAAATACTACAGCAGCCGTAAAAGGTAATGGCTTAATCGCGATTGATCATCTAACACACAACGTATATCGCGGAAATATGGATAAATGGGCCAAATTTTATGAGTCCATTTTTAACTTCCAAGAAATTCGTTATTTTAATATAGTAGGGAAAATGACAGGGTTAATTAGCCGTGCTCTGGCAAGTCCCTGTGGAAAAATTAAAATCCCATTAAACGAATCAAAAGATGATTTATCGCAAATTGAAGAATTTCTGCACGAATATCATGGTGAAGGCATACAACATATAGCCCTGACTACTCAAGATATCTATAACACAGTACATACCTTAAGAAAACAAGGTGTGAAGTTTCTTGATGTACCCGACACTTATTATGAAATGTTAGACTCTCGTCTTCCTTGGCATCACGAACCTGTTGCCCAACTAAACGATGAGAAAATTTTAATGGATGGGGAAAAAGATCCTAAACACGGGTTGCTGCTGCAAATTTTCACAGAAAATATTTTTGGCCCAGTCTTTTTCGAAATCATCCAACGTAAAGGGAATGAAGGATTTGGCGAAGGAAACTTCCAAGCCTTATTTGAAGCGATAGAAAGAGATCAAGTCAAACGAGGTACTCTAAAAGAGTTCAGTTAGTGCGGTTCATCCAGGTTCCCCCGTATCTTGCCATTGCAAGAAACATATTCTACGGGACAATGTTCGTTTAGCGACATAAACAGTATTCTCTGTTGTTTATGTCGTACTCATGTGAGTTAAGAGGTCAACATATGAAACTTGCTAGTTTAAAATCAACACAATCACGCGATGGAGAATTATGTGTGGTCAATCAGGCCTTAACGATGGCCGTACGCGTCCCGGATATAGCACCAACTCTGCAAAATGCTATAGACCATTGGCAAACTGTGGAAAAAAAACTACAGCAAATTTATCAAAAATTAAATGAAGGAGCATTAGAAGGAAGCTTCTCCTTTCATCCAGAACAATGCACAGCTCCCCTGCCCCGAGCTTACCAATGGGCAGATGGTAGTGCTTATGTAAACCATGTTGAACTAGTAAGAAAAGCCCGAGGAGCCGAATTACCACCGGATTTCTGGACTAATCCCTTAATGTACCAGGGCGGCTCTGATGCTTTTCTTGGGCCAAGAGATGACATTTTAGCAATTGACGAAGCTCATGGCATAGACTTTGAATCCGAGGTTGCAATTATTACTGATGATGTTCCTATGGGCATCAATAAGAACGAAGCGGGACAACACATCAAATTAATCATGCTGGTTAATGACGTATCCTTACGCAATCTAATCCCAACTGAATTAGCTAAAGGATTTGGCTTCTTCCAATCAAAGCCCGCCAGTAGCTTTTCTCCTGTTGCCATTACTCCTGATGAATTAGGCTCTAACTGGGATGGGCAACGAGTTCATTTACCTTTACTCACTCATTTAAACGGACAATTATTTGGCCAACCTAATGCCGGTATTGATATGACTTTTTCTTTTCCTGAGCTAATAGAACATGCGGCTAAAACCAGAATGTTAAGCGCTGGTAGCATCATAGGCTCTGGAACAGTATCCAATAAAGATCGCAGTAACGGTTCGTCTTGCATTGCTGAAAAAAGAATGCTAGAAATCCTAAGTTCGGGTAAAGCTCATACTCCTTTTATGCATTTTGGCGATAAAGTCCGTATTGAAATGCTTGACAAACAAGGCAATAGTCTTTTTGGTGCTATAGAACAGGTGGTAACCCGTTATTAGGATTTTATAAATGATACTTTATGATTATTTTCGCTCTACAGCCTGTTATCGAGTTCGTATTGCTCTAAACATCAAAAATATTTCCTATGAAAAGAAAGAAATTCATTTGGTGAACCATGGCGGAGAACATCATACGTTGCAGTATCACCAAATTAATCCTCAAGAACTTGTCCCCAGTTTAGATCTAGGAGAAGGGCAAGTGCTACATCAATCCATGGCAATCATTGAATATTTGGAGGAATGTTACCCTGAAGTATCATTGCTCCCTAAAAATCCTTTGCACAGAGCAGCATTGAGAGCATTAGCGTTAATCGTCGCCTGTGACATGCATCCACTAAATAACCTACGGGTTTTAAACCGTTTAAAGAAGCAGTTTCAAGCAGACGAAACACAGGTAATGCAATGGTATCACCATTGGCTAAAAGCAGGATTTGATGCTTTTGAAGAACGCTTAAAACAATTAGAGCGAAGTAAACCTCTTTGCTTTGGCAATGAAGTCAGCTTAGCAGATGTCTGTCTTATCCCTCAGGTATATAACGCCCATCGCTTTAAGTTTTCTATGAATGATTATCCACTCATTAACGAAATTAATGAGTATTGTTTGACATTGCTAGCATTTAAAAATGCAGCCCCAGCGCTTTAATAATCACTATCGACTCTTACTGAACTCAATGTGGTCTTGATGAAGCGCGGCGCTGCATCAAGACCACACAGATTACTTGCAGAAAGCTCGCTTGGGAAAATAAGCATGCATTCAAGATGACAGATAGCACGACTAGTTCCTGCTAGTTTACACCTAGAACCCAATACTTTATCATAGATCACATATACAAATAATAGCCACCAGTCATCAGTATAATACCCAATAAGGCACACGCAACGATCAGGATAAAATACCCCCGACCACCACATACCTTTTTCGCACAAGCAACAACCCGCTCAGGAAAAGACAATAACAATAGGGAGCTAATAACTATAAACCAGAAGAATAAGCTCAATATATCCACTACAACCAGTCCCCAAGAATTATGGATAGTTATTAAAAATAAGCCTATCAGCAACCCCAAGGAGCCACTTATTAATATGCCTGGGCCATTAGGATTGATACTCTGAATCATTTGTTTATAATATTTAGCACGGCAAGCAAAGATAATTGCCATAATTACCAAATAGATACCAAATGCTTGTGATAACACAAAGGTATGAAAAGATGGATGAACCATGACTTTCTCCATAAAGACAGTTTCCATACCTAAGTAAAGATGTTTTAGTCAGAATAATCAAGTTGGGCCTTAAAACCATGCCCTTCTAAACTCGACAGTAATTACCCCTTCTGGAGTTTTCTCTAACATACTCCATATAGACTTACATCGTTGCAAATACCCAATTAACACGTTTTGATTAGAACAACGATAACGGATAGGCATAGAATCATAGACTTCATTGGGCGCTACAGCTTGGCAATGTTCTCCATTAACTAACTCAACAGCCCAAGGAAAGACCCGAGACATATCCAAAGTCACATGGTTATCATTATTTAACGGTGTAGCAACATTAATTTGTACACTGTCTCCCACCCATGGGGATTGTGGGCATACGGCCTCCATTTTGTTACCTGCTAATTTCACAAAACAAGGATCAAAAATTTTTCCCTCGGCCTGACAGTGCCAAGCGTCTTCACGTATAATTAATTGTGATTGAGTATCGCAGTACCCTTGCAGTACATTTTTCACTGAAGGAGGAACTTGATCGACCACCTCGCCAAAGGGCCTGTACAGTTTTAACACAGTATCATCAGCAAAAACCACAAAAGAACAAAAAAATAGTAATATTGATAGAACTCTTTCAATCATAATATCTCTCCACTGACCTTATTTACATCTCTTTTATACTCTACTGTAGGGGCACTTAATGGTGTCAACCTAAGGAATCAATCTTGTGTAGCATTATTGTAGTCCGAATTAGATGAAGTCGTAATCCGGGATTGATGCTACATTCCCATATTACACTGTGCTAATACGAGCTATGTTATAAACGCTTGGGTTAATGCCATTACGTGAATGTTTACCCTACAACTGCGAGTTCCGGAACAGGCCTATTTAGTGTATCATCGCTGTTTAAAAACAAAGTAATATCTTTACCGATTTGGATGCGATTTTGGAGTACATAATGACAGAAGTCTTTACCATAAAACAATGTTTAGATGGCGAAATTAAAATAGATGGAGTGGTTACAGTTCGTGGCTGGGTGAAAACACGACGTGATTCTAAAGCTGGATTATCATTTATTAGTTTACATGACGGTTCTTGCTTTTCTCCAATTCAAATTGTAGCAACCGATGGCTTAAGTAATTATAACGAGGAAGTCGTAAAACTCACTGCAGGTTGCTCCTTAATAGCTACAGGTAAATTAGTTGCTTCACAAGGTAAAGGCCAATCTTTTGAAATTCAAGCTGATCGGATTGAAGTAGTTGGCTGGGTAGAAAATCCAGATACGTATCCTATTCAAGCCAAACGTCATACCTTAGAGTTCTTACGTGATGTAGCACATTTACGCCCGCGTACTAATACTATTAGTGCTGTAACCCGAATTCGCCATTGCCTAGCGCAAGCGATTCACCGTTTCTTCGACGAACGAGGTTATTTCTGGATACATACTCCCATTATCACTGCCAGTGATTGTGAAGGAGCAGGAGAGATGTTTCGCATATCCACATTAGATTTGCTGAATATTCCTAAGAATGAACAGGGACAGACTGATTTCAGCAAGGACTTTTTTGGCAGAGAAACGTTTCTTACAGTATCTGGTCAATTAAATGTTGAAGCTTATTGTCTGGCAATGTCAAAAGTTTACACTTTTGGCCCAACGTTCCGCGCAGAAAATTCTAATACTAGTCGTCATCTAGCAGAGTTCTGGATGGTAGAGCCTGAAATTGCTTTCGCAACGTTGGATGACATTTGTCAGCTCAGCCAAGAAATGCTGCGCTATTTATGTAAAACAGTACTGAATGAGCGTGGCGATGATATGGACTTTTTCAATCAGTTTGTTGCGCCAGGGGTCACCGAACGCATGGAACAAATGTCAGAAGCTCATTTTGAAGTCATGACCTATACTGATGCCATAACAATTCTTGAATCTTGTGACCATAAATTTGAATTTCCAGTGAGCTGGGGATTGGATTTACAATCAGAACATGAGCGCTATCTTGCTGAAGTACATTGCAAGAAACCAGTAATCATTACTAACTATCCTCAGGAAATTAAAGGATTTTACATGCGTCTAAATGACGACGAAAAAACCGTCGCCGCTATGGACGTCTTAGCTCCTGGAATAGGTGAAATTATTGGCGGCAGCCAAAGAGAAGAGCGTTTACATATTCTAGATAAACGAATGGATGAGTGTAATCTCAATAAAGAGCACTATCAGTGGTATAGAGATCTACGACGTTATGGCAGCGTGCCTCACTCTGGATTTGGTTTAGGTTTTGAGCGTTTAATCAGCTATGTCACTGGCATTGCTAACGTGCGTGATGTAATTCCATTCCCACGCACACCTGGCCATGCTGATTATTAATCAGAAATGCCTTGACCACGTCAGTTGAATTCCTTGGCTTATAAGCTGTCGTGGTTGTCTGAGAGTATATATCACTGGAAAGCCGTATTTGGCCTTTTTGAATGATAAACCAGCTGAGAAATGCTCACCGACTGATGAGCAACTTTGCCTATATTCAAATTGCCGACGAAAGTCGGCATCCATAAAACGTTTCACCCCATATGGATACCGGCTTTCGCCGGTAATTCGTCTAAAAATAGATCTTTTGCCAAATTGGTGGTGGTGCGAAAAGGCGCAGAGCACAGGACATGTAGCCTGGTTGCAGGCAACCAGGAACGATGAGAATGTTACATTGAATATTCACTCGAAGGAGTATTATCATTAACATTCAATTGAGCTAACTTTATAGATGCTTGTAACCGCTCTTTGGATTTAGTTTGCGTAAATAGCGCAGGTGAATATTCCGCTGGAAAATTCCTCACTACGCCCATATCTTTTAAGTCATATTGCGCTTTATTAAAGGCCGCATTCGGTATAAAAAATCTAGAGCAAGCAGCATTAGAAGCGGTCTTTAATTGCCCCCCATTAGTTGAATTATCTAATTGGCTTCTGGTGATATTTTTTATGAACATCCTTGTTTCTCCTTATGAGTTTCTATCCTTGGCTAAATATAGTCCCCTCGTGTAACACCAATACCTTATCCATACGTTTGGCAATTTGTAAATCATGGGTCACTATTACCAAAGCGGTATTCATTTTCTTGTTCAGGTCCAGCATGAGATCAAACACTTTCCCTGCTGTAGTTTGATCAAGATTCCCAGTAGGTTCGTCTGCTAAGACACAATGAGGCTGACGAACCAAAGCACGAGCTATAGCTACTCTTTGCCGCTCTCCTCCAGAAAGCTGTGCTGGTTTATGCTCTAATCGGTGTTTCAAACCAACTTGCTCCAATATATCCCTGGCTTGTTGTTCTGCTTTTTTGACATCCATATTCGATAATAATAAAGGAATAGTTACATTTTCAAGAGCAGTAAATTCCGGTAACAAATGATGGAATTGATAGATAAACCCCAAATGCTGATTACGTAATCGGCAACGTTGCTTTTCATTAATCTTTTGCCAATTTGTTTCATTAATAAAAACATCACCCTTTGTTGGTTTATCCAAACCGCCAAGGAGGTGTAATAAAGTGCTTTTACCGGAACCAGAGGGTCCAATAATAGCAACCCTATCTCCCCTAGCGATGGATATATCGATACCTTTTAGCACTTGGACTTCTGAAGCACCATCATTATAGAATTTTGAGAGCTGCTGACTGCTTAAAATAATATTACTCATAATGCAAAGCCTCCGCAATAACTGTCTTTGAGGCACGCCAAGCTGGATAAATGGTCGCAACAAAACTCATTAATAAAGCCACTAAGCATACATGCCAAAGGTCACTAAATAAAATTTCTGAAGGCAAATAATCAACAAAATAAATGCTGGAAGATAAAACTTTAATATGAAAGAAGGATTGTAAACCATTCACAATTGCAGTTGCATTTTGAGCCAAAACGACACCGCCAATTAAACCTAAGATGGTGCCCACTACACCTACCATCATACCTTGCACTATAAATACCCATAATATGGTTGATGGCGTTGCACCTATTGTTCTTAAAATGGCAATTTCTGCCTGCTTATCATTCACAACCATGACCAAAGAGGACACTAGATTAAACGCCGCTACAGCAATAATTAATAATAAAATCATAAACATCATCGTTTTTTCCATTTTAACTGCTTGAAAAAACGCACCAAATTGCTGTGTCCAATTACCTACTTGATATTCTTCACCTAAAAGATGAGACAAACGTTCGGATAATTCAGGAGCCTGATAAACATTATTAATTTTCATCTTAATACCGCTTACATCATTGCCCATCTGCAGTAATTTCTGTGCATCGTCCATGTTAATGAACGCTAGTTTGGTATCAAAATTAAATCCCGTTCCCGCCGAAAAAACACCTACTATGGTAAATCGTTTAAAACGAGGAATCATTCCTGCTGGAGTAACTGTCGCTTGAGGAATCATTACCGTAACTTTATCACCAATCATCAACCCCATATTATCCGCTAATCCTTTACCCAAAATCATGCCAAAGTGATTTAGATTCTTCATACTGCCGCCCAGTAACTTATCCTCTAGATGAGTTACACCCTGCTCTTTATCGGGGTCTATACCAGTTAAAACTATGGGTAAGACTTGACCATCATGTGTTAGCAGCCCCTGCCCGCCTACATAAGGAGCAATTGCTTTAATTTCCGGAATGGATTGGATTTTTTTAACTAAACTAGGCCAATCACTTAATTTTTCATTCGGTCCAGTAATAGTAATTTCTGGTGCCATGCCAAAAAAACGCTTATGGATTTCCTTGTCAAAACCATTCATTACCGAGAGTACAGTCACTAAAACCATTACTCCTAAACCAATACCAAGCATGGAGCTAAGAGAAATAAAAGAGACGAAATGATTTTTCTTTCTGGAACGCGTGTAACGCAAACCGATGAAAAGAGCCAATGGTTTATACATAGATTGCTTTAATTTTAGTTAAAACCCTATTGTAGAGAAAAACCGAGCTATGGGATATAGCCTCCGTGCAGATCCTAAACTTATTATTATTTCATCATCAAATAACCCACATACTTATCCACAGAATCTGTGGATATTAGCTGCTGCAATGAAACTATTAAGTAATGCTTTAACCACCCGACTTTAAAGAAGGCAATTAATAAAACTTTATCTTATCTCCTGTTTTTGTTATGTTATTTTTTTTAAATTTTTATTTATTGATATCCCTGAATAACCCTTTTGATGAATTTCATTACACCATTGAATTAATAAAGGGAATTTTCAAAAAAGAACATATGATGTAAATATCACCAAGTAAACATAAGGATTTTAAGTAATGAAGAAGTTAATGATTTTGATGCCACTCATTAGTCTTTTAGCAACATCATGCACACCAACATCAAAGCTTGATGTCATTGCAGACGATGCCGGGAATTTACACTACACAACGCCCTACCAAGATGATAAACGCGGTGAAAAAGCCTTTCCTATAACCTGGGATGTTAAAGGAAAAAAACTATTTGTATTTGACCCTAAAGCTGATGCATGGGCGGCTTATGATGCCCAAGGCAATCGAGTCATGACAGGTAGTGCCTCTGGTGGCATGGATTACTGCGATGACATAAAAGAAGTTTGCCGAACAGTGACAGGAACCTACCACGTATTTAATAAAAAAGGGCCAGACTGTAAATCGAATGAATACCCTATCGCTAAAGATGGTAATGTCAGTGGTGGAGCAAAAATGCCTTATTGCATGCATTTCCATGATGGCTATGCTATTCATGCTGCTTACGAAGTTCCTAAATATAACTCCAGCCATGGTTGTATTCGTGTACTCCCAGGTGCCGCAAAATGGCTAAATCAGAATTTTATTGATGTGGGAACGACCGTATTAGTACTGCCTTATGCTTAAGAGCTTTTTCGCCTCACAAGATTGGTCGGGCTTCTGGCCCGACCAATGTGCATTTTTAGCATAACTCTTCTTCGTACTATAATAATGATAGCGCCCATTACCAAATTAAATAATGATAAGCTTCTACAAGCCGCACGAGCGTTAGAACTTTCTGGCATTTTGGCCAGATCAACAAATAATCTAATTTATCTTGATATAGATGATGCCTATATCCATCACTTATATCCTTTATTAAATCAACAACAAGCAACAAAACCCAACTATTTTGGGCCAAGCCTCATTGGTGCTCATATCAGTGTGATTTATCCAGAGGAAACTTTTATTTTTGATGAAAAAGATTTAGGTAAAAAATATCAATTTAAAATTAGAGAGTTAGTTATTGCTGAAATCAACTTAAAAAAATACTATGCGCTCTTGGTTGATTGTCCCGATCTCTTAAAATTAAGAAACAAACATGGTTTATCCGAGCAATTAAATTTTAAAGGTTATTGGATAGATTTACATATTACCATTGGGGTTTCTAGACGTTTAGTGGCCTCAACTTAAGAAGTAAACTCCATTACTTTTATCGTACTTATCATGTCGAGCGATTTGTTGCCCCACCTTGTCATTCAGAGTGCAATGAAGGCTCTCCCGCCAAGCGGAAACAAAAGCTATTTTAAGAAGTCACTCGATGGGGGAACATAGCATTGCTTTCAGCGATGCATTATTAATATAATGAAAGCAAAATTAATGTTTATTTATTCATTGGCATGAATTTATTTTACTCAGCAAGGTCTAAATGAAGTACACAAATTATGGTTACAGGATAAACCAAATTACCGAAGGCTCTGGCTACAACTGGCTCTTTCTTCCCGGAGGACCGGGCTTGGGTTCTGAATATTTAATTAAATTTTGTGAACAAATAAAGGTACCTGGTAACATTTATCTTATTGATTTTCCCAAAGATGGCAGCAACCCCGAGGGTCAATTAGGAATCAAATATTGGCGAGAAGGCCTCATCGATTTGTTGAAAACGTACACTAACCCTATCCTCGTTACTCATAGTTTCTCGGGGATGTTTAGCTTAAATACGCCAGAGATCGAAAATCTTTTGGCCGGCCTCATTTTAATGAACACCACAACAATCAACAGTTTTTTTGAACATGTCAGTGCTATGTATCAAAAACATAACTTACCTGATTTAGTTCCTGCTGCTGGCGAATATCACTTAAATCCTACTAATGAATCCTATAGGCAATTTTGGCAAACCTATAAACATTACTGCTTTACCCCAGAAGAAATGTCTAAAGGCGAACAAATGATCAACCTTTTTGCCTTCAATAATGCCGCTTATTATGAAGCAATTGAGCATTTTTATTCTGATTTTTCCTGCAAATGGTATCCTAGCAAAATTCCCGTGATGACTATTGCTAGTGAAAATGATTTTATCTGCCCTCCGCATATATTTATTGAGAGTGAACGGTTCCAATCAGTGAATGTACTCAATAAGCTGATAGAACATGCAGGCCATTGTCCGTGGATAAATCACTTGCACTTAGTTCAAAATTGTTTTGATGAGTTTATAGACTTAAGACAATCATTAAAATAGCACTAGCAAAATTATTAATATGAATTATCTTGATGGCATTACTCCCATCTACCTTATGTGAAGGAATTGATCATTGCACAGAACAAAATTTTTCCTACCGTCAACGACGGCACTATCAGTTCTTATTCTATGCAAAGAAATAGGTTCCTCTATTGCCATCACGTAATATAGCCTTAATTTAATTAAGTTATAGTGACTAATAATAACATTAACCCGATCTAATTTTAATTGAGGGACATCACATGCCAAAAGAGTTTCAGGTCCGATTTAAAGAGGCTTTAAATGTATCTGGTGCATTTGATAACTGCTTCTTTCATACCTATTTGCTTCACCTTATTGCAAATGATTTAGATTTGCCAGATAACTTATTTACTTTCAAATCTATAGCTGGTGGATCAAGCCAGGCATCTGAGTTGCAAAAACGCTTTCCTAATAGCGACTCTTTGTCAATATTTGCTGAATACGCACAACGACATCATCCTGAACGACCTCCAGTTGCCTCCAGTTTTATTTTTGAAAAAATTTTAGTGCTCGGCTTCTTAATGCGTGAATGGTTTGCCACAAAAATGGCTCAGACACCTGAAATCGCTAACTCCCTTGAGGAAAGTGTTTTAACTAAATTTAAATCGTATAAAGACTTTCGCGCCTTTATGGAAAAAGGGGAGCTATTAAGCGGCCCAGAGGGCGTTTTATACAAAGCCAATGAACAGTTTTTAGAATACCTTTGCCAGCATCCCAAACAAGGAGGTTTAAATCCCGACGAACAACGATTTAAACAATACTTTGCCGATGCTAATGAAAATGTAGATTTGGCTTTAAAAAATTTTTGGCAACGCGAAGGATATCAAAATTATTGTAAACTTATCGCAGAACCCAACATCAAACTATCTTATATCGAGGTAAAGCCTGTAATCGAAATGCTTGGGCAACCCCTGGCTATCTACGATGCCGGAAATCGCTCAACAATAACAGATATACCTGGAAATGGCAGTATTCCCAAAATGGATACTAAGCTCCATGTTTTAGAAGGCCATTATTATCTCCTAAGAACCGATAAGACAGAGCACCTCTTAGGCGAATATGAACGCAGCTTAAAGCAATATACTAAGGAAAGAGAAGAGGTGTTAGAAGTCGTAGGTAACAAATTGCAATCCGCTGATTCTAAATCATCTTTATTAGTTGGTGCTATCTGTCCCAAGGGGCATCTGGGCAAAGAGCCCTTTACTTTATTACTAGAAAAAATAGATAGTGTAAGTGATTTTGCACAAACGCATAAATCGCAAGAAGAACAGCAACGCTTAGCACAACAACGTTTAGAAGAGATCCATAAAGAACAACAGCGTTTAGAAAAGCTTCATAAAGAACAACAGCGTTTAGAAGAGCTTCATAAAGAACAACAACGTTTAGAAGAACTTCATAAAGAACAACAGCGTTTAGAAGAGCTTCATAAAGAACAACAACGTTTAGAAGAGCTTCATAAAGAACAACAACGTTTAGAAGAACTTCATAAAGAACAACAGCGTTTAGAAGAGCTTCATAAAGAACAACAACGTTTAGAAGAACCTCATGAACACCAGCTTGTTCAAGAAAAGGCGGTTGAGGAGAGACCTATCGCCTCCAATAAATTCCATCAGGACTTTATAGCTGCAATTGAAGTATTAAAACAAAAAATGAAGGACTTCAAAAACAATCCTGATTTTGAAAAAGATCCTAAATTACGTGAAGCGTATCATGCTACCGAAACACTTTATAAAGCCCTTGATGACGAAGGACAATGCTATTTCAATCAGCAACCAAGCAAAGAGGCTTATAATAATTTCAGAGCGAACTGTAAGACCCATATCAATACCGCTAGAGAAAAACTAGATAAACACCGTGGATGGGAAAAAATATTATTAAATGTTTTTGCGATGATAGTCACTTTAGGAATTGGCTATGCCGTCGCTGCAGGTGTTAACGTCTTAATGAATCAAGGTAAATTCACCTTCTTCTCCACAGACAGCTCTACAAAACTTGATGACATCGAGAAACACGTTGACAACAAAGCCGCTCCTGCTGCGTAGCACTACTCCCATTTTACACTGTAGGAATAATTGCGCCAGCGTACTTCAGCTGTGGTGCTTCTCGATATGGAAGTCACTCCCGCTGGAGTTCCTGTATAAATAACATCTCCTGATTTTAAGGGGAAAAATTGGCTAATATAAACTAATAAATCCTCTGGTTGCATCATCATATCTGCTCCTTTGGCGCACTGCCGAAGAGTTCCGTTAATGAGCAATTGAAATTCAGCTTGCATATAATCATTAAATTGATGGTATGGAATCCATGGACCAAGAATAGCCGCATCTTTAAATACTTTTGCTGTAGTCCAGGGATGGCCTTGCTTTTTTAACTCAGATTGCCGTGTTCTTAAGGTCATATCTAAACCAAGAGTAATGTCTGAGATAGCGCTTTTAGCTTCGGCATGTGTCATTCTATACCCATCATAGGCCATACGCAGCACAATTTCGCATTCAGGTTGCACCGCAGAGTCTTCAAAGGGAAAATCAAGATGCATCTGTTCACCCCAGCCGAAGGCTTGTTTAAGAACACTGGCTGGTTTTAGAAATAATACAGGCCTCTCTGGTACTACATCTCCAAGTTCTTTGGCATGGTCAAGATAATTTTTTCCTACACAAACTATTTTATCAAAAGACATATAATTGCATACCTTACGGAGTTAGATGTTAGTAGTAGCCACTACCCTAGCTTACAATACTATATTGCTAGCTATACTTTTCAAATAGGATAATCGATTTGAATGATTGCGAAAAGATACAAATTGTTCGCCCCCTCCTAATTGAGGGCGCAATGCGTCTTGCAGGATCTCCTGCGCTACACTCAGGACGACGACGTAAGTTAGGCTAATTCCTTTAGGAAGTTTGAAAATGATAAAAAATTTGGCTCTACCCCAATTAAGGGGGCACTTTAATCGAATTAGTCTAAACTAAGTCCTTGATTTAGCGATCAAAAGGAGATTAAAGTGCCCGGATATAATCTTATCCTAAATTTACCTGGATTTTCTATAGTAAAAGTGAGTGGTTATCACCCATTAATATTAGATGTGGTGTATCAACGAAAAGCCCGTTGTTCCCATTGTAAAAGCAAAGAAGTAAGGAAGAAATCGAGCAAAATAAGAGAAGTTCACCACGAGTTAATCGGTCATAGAAGAACGTTAGTGCGATTTAAAGCCTATAAGTTGTATTGCAAAGTCTGTAAACGCTACGGGAATCAGCAATTTCCCGGAATAGCCAAACACCAAAGGTCCACTGAACGGTTACAAGGAGAGGTATTCCATAGCCATACTAAGGGCGTGTCTCAAAAAGACTTGGCGAGCTATTATAAAAAAGGGAAAGCGACCATAGAGCGTTGGTACCAACGTCGTTATCGTCTCGAACATCAAGAATTACTCAATAGACCTTGTCCACAAGTCTTAGGTATTGATGAGCATTTCTTTAGTAAAAAAGAGGGGTTTGCTACTACTTTATGTGACCTAAGGAAACATAAAATCTTTGATGTGGTTCTTGGGCGTAGTGAGCAGGACTTATCAACCTACTTAAATCAATTGCCCGGCAAAGAAAAAGTGAAGGTGATTTGTATGGATTTAAGCAGTACTTATCGGTCACTGGTAAAAAAGTACTTTCCTAATGCGCTTATAGTAGCTGATAGGTTTCATGTCATACGGCTCATGCAACACCAGTGCATGATGACTTATCGAGAGCTGTCTCATCAGGTCAAAAATAATCGAGGCATCCTCGCACTATTAAGAACAAGAGCAGACCGCCTCACTCCTGAGAAACAAAAGAAACGAGATGCCTTCTTGGCCCAAAATCCAGCCATAGAGGCTATTTATCAATTTCAACAACAACTTCATCAACTGTTAATGAACAAGTCTTTAAATCAAAAGAAGTGTCGCGAGGTAATACCTGTTTTTCTGGAGATGCTCAACGAGTTAAAGCAAAGTCCTTTCAAAGCCTTGTCTGCTCTAGGTAAAACGTTGATTACTTGGAAAGATGAAGTCGCTCGAATGTGGCGATTTACTAAATCGAATGGAATAACAGAAGGCTTTCATCGAAAGATGAAACTAATACAACGTAGAGCTTATGGCTTTAGGAATTTTGAAAATTATAGAGTGCGTGTTAAGGTGCTCTGCGGTTGATTGAAGCTGCCCCCTTAAATGGGAAAGAGCCAAAAATTTTTAGGGGATGATTTTTAATGACCAATTACATAATCTGTAATTGGTGCCCAGGGCCGGAATCGAACCGGCACGGGAGTTTAAGTCCCGAGGGATTTTAAGTCCCTTGCGTCTACCTGTTTCGCCACCTGGGCGGTGGTCTGTATGGAGGCTGAGGCCGGAATCGAACCGGCGTACACGGCTTTGCAGGCCGCTGCATGACCACTCTGCCACACAGCCTCATATATCTATCTTAGTGCTCTAAAAAAAAAGCGACTTTCTTTGTCGCTTTAATTTGGAGCGGGAAACGAGACTCGAACTCGCGACCCCAACCTTGGCAAGGTTGTGCTCTACCAACTGAGCTATTCCCGCGTCTCTACGGGGTGTGATTCTACCGAAATTTCACACCCTGTCAACAATAAAATTAACTTTTTTTCATTAATTCTGGCCACGCGATTGCCAAATAAATAATCATAGACCAAATAGTTAAAATTGCAGACACATAAAGCAATATGAAACCAAGGCTTCCCCACCAAGATTCAATGGGATTGAAAGCAAGTAATAAAAGTAAAGCGACCATTTGCAACATGGTTTTCACTTTTCCTACATAACCAACAGTAACGCTAGCACGGCGTCCAATTTCAGCCATCCATTCTCTTAAGGCAGAGATCACTATTTCGCGTCCTACGATTACTATGGCAGGAATAGTGATGTAATTAATGTCCTTTGCACCAACTAAAAGTAATAAACTAGTGGAGACGAGCAATTTATCAGCAACCGGATCGAGAAAAGCGCCGAAAGGAGACATCATTTTCAGCTTTCGTGCTAAATAACCATCTAACCAGTCAGTAAAACCAGCGGCAGCAAAAATAACCGCTGCGGTAGCATGTGCCCATTTAAACGGTAAATAAAAAACTATAATAAAGATGGGAATAAGGACTATACGCATTAACGTTAGCAGATTAGGCAAACTGGTTAATGTACTCACTTAATTAATACCTCCATTTACACTTTCGGCAATCCTAAAAAGTTCGCCAATAGCTGATAATCGTCAAATACAGCCAAAGCTCCAGTAGCTTTTAGGGCTGCCTCTTGCTGATGATAAAAATCTACGCCTATTGCAGTTACATTGATACTTTTTGCCATTTCCATATCTGAACTTGAATCACCTATCATTAAAGTTGATGCAGGATCTCTACCAAATTCTTCCATAATTTCTTCTAACATCTGCGGACAAGGTTTGGGTGGTGTTTGTCCTGCAGAACGGGTTACTTTAAACAATTCACTCAAGCCTGCAACCTGAAGAGCTCGTTGCAATGATTGTTGTCCCTTATTAGTTGCTATAGCGATGTCCATTTTTGCATCCTGCACACGTTGAATAAATTCTCGTGCGCCAGGAATCAAACAAATCTCAGAGGGCCGAGTGATCATTGCTTGGTGAACTGCTTGTAACAGCTGGTCCTGTTGTTTATTAGATAAGTCAGGAAATGTTTTACGTAAGGCCTGCACTAACCCGAGGTCAACATATTTTCTTGCCACATAAGGATCTAACTCGCCAAAACCCAGCTTATTTGCTTCAGAAGACACCGTGTGTAAAATTAACCCCAAAGTGTCAGAAATGGTTCCTTCCCAATCAAAAACGATTAATTGATATGGATTACTCATTGCTCACTATACTCCTCGCGCGCAACTGTTTTAGTGTATTAGCGAATTGTTCGTCTAGATTCGCTTGAAATGACAATTTTGTACCATTCAATTCAAATTGAATTGCCCTTGCATGCAAATAAAGACGATTTCGGTCATTATCTATTCCTTCGACTTCTCCCGCAAGAGATCCATATTTTTTGTCGCCCACAATAACATGGCCTAGATGCGCACTATGAACACGAATTTGATGGGTACGTCCCGTTTTAGGGCTTGCTTCAACCCAACACGCCTGGTTGTAATTTTCTAACAATTTAAAATCGGTCTCCGAAGCCTTACCTTCGTCTTTAACTAAAACCACTCGCTCGCCTGATTTTAATATATTTTTTTCAAGGGCTGCATTAACTGTCACTTTCTTTTTACCTTCCCAAGAGTGCGTTAATAATGCCCAATAAGTCTTCTGAATTTGTCGGGCTTCTAGCAAAGCCTGGATCGATCTTAAAGTACTTCTTTTCTTGGCCAATAAGAGACAGCCTGATGTTTCTTTATCTAATCGATGAACCAATTCTAAATAGGGCAAATCTTGTCTGGTTTTTCTTAAGGCTTCTATGACACCAAGGCTTAAACCACTACCACCATGCACTGCTATACCTGAAGGCTTATTAATAACTAAAAGACGAGGATCTTCAAAAATAATACATTCTTTAAGACGTTTTGCCAAAGCATCACCGACAAAAATTTCTTGCGACTGTGAAATACGAATGGGTGGAATACGTACAATATCCCCTGCATGCAGGCGAGTGCTAACTTGAGATCTTTTTTTATTAATTCGGACTTCACCGCCTCGTATAATTCTATAAATGTGGCTTTTAGGAACACCTTTCAAAATACGAATTAAGTAATTATCTAGACGCTGTCCTTCCTCTTCACTGCTAATTTCTTTATAACTTACTTCACTCATTGTCAATAAACCTGTTTGCTGAGCGTGAATTTTTTGATATGATCGTTAATTGCAAGGGGAAAACCCCTAGCGACCGAATTATAACGCATAAACAAAGAAAAAGTTTAATAGTCGATTAATTATCGACAAAGATTTGTTGTTGATTTGTTAAAATACGTAATTTCCATTGATTTTCTATCAATTATAGAATAAAAATTAACAGGAAAACGTTATTTTGGCTAATTTGATAATAAATCGAACTAAAGCAACAACTATCCAATGAAAGACAAACTGCTTGAATTTATAGTGTGATTTGAATCAGAGGCTGAAAAATCCAAGACTTATGAAAAAGGATGCTAGGCAAAAAGGAGTGAAAAAACCAAATTTACACAAAGTGAATGAGGGTTTTGAGCGAGTTTTTAACGAAATATAGCGCATTTTGCGTAAGTCCTGAAATCAAATCTGTTCACTTAATCAAGATGAGTGGGTAGATGTTTAAAGAAAAACTAGATGCGCTTCCATTTAAATTGAAGATACAAGGAAGCGACCCAATGCCAGGGCTAAATTGATAACTATTTCAACAGATACCTACGCATGTGAGACATGCTTTATACCAATTGCGAATTATTTTAGGGTTTTCTCACGCCTCATACAAAGGCTATATTTCCCAACCCACTTAATCCGTAGCTGGTACATTTCCCAGTGTGCCCCTTTGATCATTAGGTCTCATTCGAAACCTGTTTTAGAGTTTCGAGTAAGGTCTATTCAAGGAACATGCGTAAGGTCTGTTCACAAGGTCATGGGTCAGCTTAAAGATCATCTCTCTTCTTGGACAAAAAAGGAGTTTCTAAAACGCCCAATTAAGTCATTAGAGAGAGGATTGTTGCCTTTTTGCAAAAATGAATACCAAACTGTAAATTTTCATACACTCTAACCCTGCGTATTATTGTGCCTAGGGTAACTATAGAGTATGGAAAATCAGAAAATTGGTGTCAGTCAGGCAAAAATGGTAACAATCCCTGTAGGAGCCTTACACTATCTCAGCTTAAATGTCTGCGCCCTAATTATGGGGTTACAGATGGAAAAAATGTTAATCAACGCAATGCAAACAGAAGAAGTTCGCGTTGCACTCATTAAAAACAATCATTTATTTGATCTGGACATAGAATGTCCAGGAGAGATAAAAAAGAAAGGAAATATATATAAAGCCATAGTCACTCGACGTGAACCTAGCCTTGATGCTGTTTTTGTTGAATACGGCTCTAAACGTCAAGGTTTTTTACCATTAAAAGAAATTGCTCCTGAATATTTAAGTAAAAATCCTGATGACTTTGGCGATGACAAACCTCCGATCACTGCATTAATCCGTGAGGGACAAGAATTATTAGTCCAGGTAGATAAAGAAGAACGAGGCAATAAAGGTGCTGCGTTGACCACTTTTATTACTCTTGCCGGTTGTTATTTAGTATTAATGCCTAATAATCCTCGCTCTGGCGGCATCTCTAGACGCATTGAAGGGGACGAGCGTGATGAGTTACGGGAAACCTTAAATGCACTCACGTTACCTGAAGATATGGGACTTATTATTCGCACTGCAGGCGTTGGAAAAAGCCAAGAAGAGCTACAAGATGATTTGGACATGTTGTGCAACCAGTGGCAAGCAATCAAACAAGCTTACACATCAGAACTAGCCCCTTGTTTGATTCATCAAGAAGGCGATGTCATTATTCGCTCCATACGTGATAATTTACGTAAGTCCATTAGTGAAATTATTATTGATGATCAAATTTCCTATATTAAAGCCAAGCAATATATCGAACGAGTAAAGCCTGAGTTTTTACCTAATTTGAAGCTCTATAATAGTAGCATCCCTCTATTTAATTTTTATCAAATTGAAAGTCAAATAGAAACAGCATATCAACGACAAGTGATGTTGCCCTCTGGCGGAGCACTAGTTATAGACAGAACCGAAGCTCTAGTATCAATTGACATCAACTCTGCAAAAGCAACAGGTGGTTCAGATATTGAAGCCACGGCCTTAAATACTAACCTGGAAGCGGCGGATGAAATTGCACGTCAATTACGTTTACGTGATTTGGGCGGATTAGTCGTTATCGATTTTATCGATATGAGTTCTAGCAAAAACCAACGTGATGTTGAAAATCGCTTGAAAGAAGCCTTACAAGCAGATAGAGCAAGAATACAAGTAGGCCGTATTTCGCGTTTTGGCCTCTTAGAAATGTCTCGCCAACGTTTAAGATTGTCCCTTGGTGAAACAGCTCAGGAAATTTGTCCTCGTTGTGAAGGACGAGGAACAGTGCGTAACATTCAGTCTCATGGCTTATCAATTACGCGCCTTATTGAAGAAGAAGCCCTTAAAGAGAAGACCGCTGAAATACAAGTACAACTTCCAGCAGAAATGGCTACTTTCATCATGAATGAAAAACGCAATTTCATAAGAGACATTGAAAAAAGACATGATGTTAGCGTTATTATCATTGCTAATCCTTATCTGCAATCGCCTCAATACACTATTACTCGTTTGAAAGAGGATAATGTAGGAAAATCGAAGAAACCAAGTTATACCTTAATTCAGCAACCAGAACCTCACGTAGTCAGTAGCAACCCGCAAGACGTACCGCATGATGAGCCAGCAGTAAAACAATTTGTTGAACACACTACTGTAAAACATCCATCAACCAGTTTTATCAAACGTTTATGGACTAGCTTATTTGGTGGGCATGCTGCATCCTCTACTCAGGAACAGTCTAAAAAACAACAACACCGAGCGCCTGGAGCATCAAAAACAACATCTCGAAGTTCTAACGACAGACGAGGTCAAAGTAATCCAAATCGCAGACGTCGATCTGGCGGAAATCAACAGCGTACTAGTGGTGGCACTACGTCTAATCCCAATCAACAACGAAGAAAACCTGCTTCCAATCAACAAGCCCAAGGTGGACAGCAAGGAAATCGATCCGCTGCAGCTAAGAATGAAGGCAATAGAAAAAAAGAAGCTTCATTAGCTAGAGAACCGACAGAAAAGTAGTTTTGTCATTATCTGCAGAGTAACAATACCCCCCGGGGACACGAAGTGAAACCCGGGGGTTAATTCCACTAGACTTCTTACGAACAACAACACCTCTGACCATCCTGAATAAGGTCTATGCTTGAATAGCCATAGTTATCCTCACACTACTAGGAACATCGGGAATATTTTTTGTTGCATAAAACCCTCTACAACTCAACAATTTGGATACTGGTTCTGTAAGTCTTGATTTCTTAGCCAATATGGATGCAGGCTCTTCATCTGTGGATTTTCTGGATAACTCATGTTACGCACATGAACTTGCAGTTTGAATAAAAGGCATTAGAATTCCGCCCTTAATTTTAGGGAGGGAATTAAATGAATATGCTTGATCTATATAGTGATTATCTGATTTTTCAAAACAAATACGCAACAGCTACCGGGTTGTCTGATTTGGTTGATGGCGCATTTACTCATGACAAGGTGACGAGGTTTCTTCGTTTTGAGGATTTTGGTTCAAAATCACTTTGGGGTTATATAAAAAAGGCAGTTAGGTCGCAAGAAACGGTTGGTGGTGTATTGATACTGGATGATTCCATCGAAGAGAAACCATACACTGATGAGAATGCAATTAATTGCTGGCATTACTCTCATGCCAAAGGGACGGTTCTCAAAGGGATAAACATCCTGTCGTGCATGGTCCGTTATGAGGACTTCAGTGTACCGGTAGGATATGAGGTGATTAAAAAAGATGTCGCCTATTGTGATATTAAAACCAGACAAATGAGAAGAAAGTCATCAGTGACTAAAAATCAATTATTTCAAAACCTGATTGCCCAGGCGATTAGCAATAAGGTGATGTTTGATTATGTGCTAGCTGACAACTGGTTTGGCTCGAAGGCCAATATGGTTCGCATCCATAAAGACCTTCAAAAATTGTTTATCATTGGGATCAAGTCTAACCGAACATTAGCCTTAACTGAAAACGATGCCAAAAACGAACGGTACCAACAAGTAAGAGCATTAGAACTTGAAGAGGATATAGCCCACACAGTCTGGCTTAGAGGCCTAGACTTCCCGGTGAGGCTCCTGAAAAAAGTGTTCAAAAACGAAAATGGTTCAACAGGAAATCTCTATCTTGTTTCTAATGACATGCTAAGTAGTGCCGAACGTCTTTATGAAGTGTACCAGAAACGGTGGCGGATTGAAGAGTATCACAAATCAATTAAGCAAAATGCAAGCTTAACCAAATCTCCAACTCGAACCGTCAAAACTCAGTGTAATCATATTTATGCTTCAATAATTGCTTACTGCAAGCTGGAACTGTTAAAGATAAAAACTCATTTAAATCACTTCGCCATTAAGTACAAACTTATTGTTAGAGCAAACCAGATGGCTTGGCAGGAGCTTAGAAATATAGCTGCTTAAAATGGTTCGTGCGTAACATGAGTTATTATTACAAATTTGAAATTGGTTTTCTTCATGAAAAAAGTCAAAGAAAAACATCAGCCCGTCCCCGAACCAACTACAACAGGTGAACCAAAAATCTCTTCAGCTGCACTAACATTACAACTATTGAACAAAGAAAAAGAGAAAAACAAAGAGGCAGAAAAAAAAGAGTCTGCTGCTGAAGCAGCAAAAGTACGCTGTAAGACTTGCTTTAAAGAAATCGCACCTAAGCGCCTTTGTTCCGGACATGGAGGTGGTGGTGGCGGAGGTGATAGTGCCACCTCTGGTAAGACATCTGAGGAAAAAGCGAGTCCTGGTGAAGATAAGTCTCTAACTAAACCACGCAAAGTAGTTGAGACCACAGATGAAATGATAGGCGAGTTTGGTTCAGAAGAACTTGATTCAAAGTCTAGTTTTGACCCAGAAATAATTGCGGAGTTGATAGCCAAAGGACTATTACTGGTTGATAGTGATCGCGAATCAATGACCCTTACCATTAAATTGCTTTGTGAGCCTAATGTATTAACTCAAGAACAAAGAGAAGAATTAAAAAAATTCATGGAAGCGATTATAAAAGAATTTAATGAGTTTAAAGAAGAAAATCATCTTCCCGATGATTGTATGAAAATGATTCAAGATGAGAAAGGAAACATACTTTCTCTTCGTATTACCATGCCCACATTAGCCTTATACGATGCATTTATCCAACGGCTAGCAAATAATTTAGTGCCCATACCCAGTCCGAAAGCACAAGAAAAGGATGAAGTCAGGAAAGATCAAAGTCTTGCTCCAAATCCACTTTCGATGGAACCCAAGCCTTCTAATAAAGATAAACCCTCTAAACGAGAAGAAATTGAGCCTAATAAGGATATAGAACCTAAAAAGGCAAAGGAAGAGGAACAAAAAATCTTTAACCCATCTCCCTTCAATATGAAACCTTGGTAAAATGAGTGTGAATAAAAGTAAGACAATTTTTCATTCGCACTCATTAAAAATTATGGATCCAAGAAAAAATAACATAGAATCCTTTCATAAAAACCTCACTTATGTCCAAGCAGATACAGCGATGCAATTACAACTTAAATTATTCAAACACCTGTGATATCAAGTGGATGACTTGTTTTTCTCAGAATCTTTAAATATTGCTTCTGCTCTTTTTTGCTGTTCAAGAAGTTTGCAGTAATGTTCTCGCGTAGAAGCATCGCTAGCATTTTGGCACAGCCGTTTAAACGTTTCTATGCTCTTACTTTCTTGAGCTTGACCTGCAAAAATCACCATCGGAAAACACAATAAAATAAAAATCAATTTTTTCACAACCACATCCTTAATAAATAAAACAATATTCCAGATAGGTTCCTATAGGGAACCGATCTTGGTTCAGACTAATACAATGGCTTCATCAATACAACTTTTCTCCTCGTTTTTTCATCACTATGTGATTCCGAATTTATTCGAGGTGATGCAAATGATGGAGCACATATTCAAACAATACTTATAGACAATCCAACCCTCAGTTAACAGTGCACCGACATCTGATCAGGAAGCAGTGGAACTGTTGAAAAAAGCGGGGTTCCAAAAATCCAACCGTGAATTTGAGCATATTGAAATTATTGACATTATTTGCAATGAACAGCTCGCTATGCGCTGGAGACCATTTACACCGACTCATCATTTTTCAGCAACTTCTAACTTTGAAAACTCCCGCTTATGGAATTGGCCGAGACGATCATGTGAATCCTTATTTTATCCTATGACCAAAGGAATTCCATGTGAAGCCTTCCCTTTAAATTTAAAAAAAGCAAATGATCTTAATGAGCTGCAAACTTCTATAAAGGAAATAGCTAAGTTTGAGGATCAAAAATAATTATTTGAATTCAAGTATTAAACACAATAAATAACTACCGTATATTTTAGGGTTGATATTTTGAAATAAATTCAACATATTATTTCTAATTGAGCAATCGGGCTGCACGCGATTGCCCAAAATAATCATATAAACCCTTCCTATACAAGTTAAGATGAGGTAGCGTTATACTTGAGGGTTCTTCAAACGGAGTCTTAAAACTCCATGTCTACTTCGTGATTTATTTTTATAGATGGGGATTTACTTGGAGTAAATGAGCCAGTTTTTTCTAATGCCTGATTACTTCTATTATATGCAGCAACTAGTTGATTTATGTTCCTGCTATTGTCAACGATTTCGGTGTTTTCTCTAATAGAAGTGATTTGGGAATCATTTAGTTTCATTGACTTCATTTGTGCGATATTGACAATTTTTTCAGGGATTGTCATTGGTTTAACAATCGTTGATGACGTAATTCCAATATCCTTGCTTATCAGTTGTTTTTGGACTTCTGAAATCCCTTTACTCAAATGAATATCGTTCCAGTCCGTTTTTACTTTTTCTTGTAACTTATTAGGGAATACTGCCCTAGCGTTTAGATTATTTTCTTTATAGGCGTCGATTGTTTTTTCAACGGCTTGTAGTGATTTAGCGAAATTTCCATCGTTATCACCCGCAATAATAATTTCTTTTGCAGTGAATTTTTTGATGATTGGAATTAAATTTTTCATATTTGAAACGCCAAAGGAACAGAGTACGGTGGCTTTACTGTCCGCAAGGGCGATTGATGCGCCTGTTTCAAATCCTTCGGCGACATAAAGGAGGGATCCTTGCATTCCTTTTTGAATAATTCCGCAACTGCCCTCCATGATTCCTTTTGATAACTTTGGCTTTTCCATGAATTTATTTTTACTGGCCGTCCTGCTATCCAAGTAAATTCTTTGAACTCCTGTTATTTCATTTTTTTCATTCCGTGCAGGAATGATTAAGGCTGGAATTTTGTTGATTTTATCTGCCAGAACTCCATCCTCATTGCAACTCCTCCATTGGGAGCCTGCTGGCCAAAAACGTACATCTAATTTATCAATAGCATCGATTCCACGATGTTGTTTTAAATATTTTTCAGCTAATGTCCCTTTTGCCTGAACAGAGCTATCCCAGATGCTTTTTGCTGAAATAATTTTGTTTCGCCTTTCCGTGTCGATAGATTTTTGTAATTCTAGTTGATTAACTTTGGATGGCATTATTTTATTAAAAGGCTCATCCAATTGATGTATCCCTGCCAAAGTGGCTGTTTGAGAGAGTGCTTCTTTAAAGGACAAATTATCTCTTTTCATAATCGCTTGAATTGGGGCGCCTCCCACCCCGTCACTAAAGTCATGCCACAACCCTTTGTCTTTACCTTTCAAGCTTACAATCAGGCCGCCATCGTAGCGTAATTCCCTAGAATTCTTTGTTTTTGGCTCACCCCAAATTGCTGTATAGGTGTTTTCAGGATTTACCATTAGGGATTCATTAATGATTCTGGCATCCAAAAATTGGGATGATTTTTGTAATTTCTGTAAGACTGGGTTGACTGATTGGTCTGATTTTTGGGCGATTATTTCCGGTTTAAAATCATAGAGAGTTTCTAGGTCTTTATTAATTGCTTTTACCGATACCACATTTAACGGGTATTCTTGTAAGGCCAGCTGATATCCATTCCCTTGTTCAATCTGATTGATATGAGAGCAAAGAGATGACCAGTTCTTTTTCCAGGCTGATACTGCTTTTACAGAATCAGCGTTTGTAATACTGACGTATTGGGTGGACAGTGTGTGCATGACCTCATTGAGATCCTTTATTTCCCGCAGTTTTATTTGATGGTTGCCCGCTTGCGTTAATAGTTTTTCTTTGTTGCCTTTTTCATAAGACAAAATTAAATCAAGAAACGGTGAGTCTTTCAGTTGGTGAGCTAGGTAATCGCGTTTGGAGGAATGAGTGATTGCTTCTGAAATCAGCTTGTTATTTTGCAAGTTCCCATTTGCCTTATTACAATGCACCTGCTGCCAGTGCCTGTAAGCCTGAGTGCTAGCCATTTTGTAACTCAGAAAGTATCGATAGTCTTTTTTCTCAGCAGAAGATAGGTTGCTTAATCGTTCCAGCCGGTCCGTAACTCGCAGATATTTACTAATAATTTTCGTATCAAGATGTGATTCTTTAATAAAGGGATAATGTCCCTTGATGTCGTTTTTAATCTCATTAATGGCTGCGAGACGGGTTTTGAAATTTCCTTTGCTTGCCATAAATTGTTTTATGTTTTCACTATACTGGTGCTTTTCTTTTTGCGCAGTTAGCTTTGCCAAATCCAATTTGAAATAGGCCGCTATTTCAGGAGTGCCCTTGTTTTGCATTAACTCATGAGCAAGCGCATTACGAGAAGTTAATAATTCGATGGATTTGAGATTAACACTATTTGCAGTACCTTTTTCTGCTTCTTTAAGACTTGCTGACCAACTTTCTCTAAGTTCTAACTGTAGTGTTTTATAAGCTTTAAAGTTATCAAATGCTAATCTTCCCTCAGCATTTAATCCATTACGAAACAAGCGGTCAGCATGAAATCGCGCATCGTTATTAATGGACATCCATAATGTTTCAGGTTTTTGTTTCAGTTCTTTGGCATGGGTTAAGACAAAAGCGTGAGATGATTTGGCTTCTCTTTTAATTTGAGCTGCGAGTTTTTCTTTCTCTTCACCGTGGGCATTTAAATACAGAGAAACATTGGTTCGAATCAAATCCCTTGTTGCGTGCTTGCCAAGTGATTCCAGTCGACTTTGAGCTTTTTTTATTTCCTTGCCATATTCATGCTGCGGCAATCCGATCCGATTCAGCTCACCAATGGAAAAATGCTGCAAATAGGGTTTGTAATGTTCAAGATCCTTACTTATTAAAAAAGCTAGTGAATTTCGTTTGGCCGTAAGTTGTTGTAGATCTCTTTTATTCTGGTTTGAAATATCATTCTCAATGCCCTGTTCAAGCTCATGGGCTTTGATATGCTGGCTTCGTTTGAGAATTTGTTGGTTCAAAGCTACGTAGTGTCTGACCGTTGAAAAGTGCTGACGTTCTGATACTGGCAGTGAGTGAAACAACTTTGAAGTTTGAAAGCGCAAGGCTTCACGTCGATATGTACTGACACTAAAGCCCAGACGCTCTTTGGCAAGGCGATAGAGTTTTTGGTCATTTACAATGGTATAAGCTAATTTGGCGGCTTTTCGTTCTTGCCCTTGTTGTTTGCATTGAAGATAGGACTCTACTGTATGTTCCAGATCTTTCCAGCCTTGTTCTTTAGATAATTTTTTTTCAATGGCATTTTGTAAGGCAAAACTATTTTTGTGATCTTTAAAGCGCGTCTCATGGGCTTTCAGGGTAGCTGAGCCAACCATATCCATTGAGGAATACTTATCACTATCATTGGTAGTAATAGCTTTGACCAAATGCTCTTTGTCATCGGTGACCACTATCATTTCACAAATACCCCGTGTTGTTTCCACGTAATAATTTTGTATTGTGGATGCAAAACGATTGAAGCTTTCAATAAGTCCAAGACCTCTTTTTTTATCTTTTCCCTGCGTGGCATAGGTTGTGAGTACATAGCCATGGTCAATATGGCGTAATTCTTTTGCTTGATGTTGTAAGTGAAGAGTTTGATTGTCTTCAGTGGTGATGATGATTGCCTCTTTAGTGATTTCTTTGATGGTTGCTAATTCAGAATTGCGAATCCCCTTGTCTTCACTATTGCGTTTCCATTGGATTTGATCACCTGCCATAATACTCAGCATTTCTTGGCGATATATTTCAACTGGCCGTTCCAAGTCTTTATTTTCAGTTTTAAATTCAGGTAGCGAAGATAACTTGAATGTGATGGTTTGACCATTTTCACGATTAAGAGAAAGCGTATTATTTTTCTTGTGTGCGTTAGTCACTAGTCCAACAGTTAAATAATCACCTGCTTTAATGTTGTATCGCGGGTTTGTATTGTTAAAACGAATGATATCGTTCTGGCTATAATAGGCCGCGTTTCTAAGCTTAATGCTAGTTAAATTGCGCTCTTTTAAAATGGGTTGCAGGTGCTCTTGTCCGGTTAATGCTCCTTCTTTAATTAATGTATTTCGTAAAATCAGGGTGATATCCTGACGATTCTTGTGCGTTGGCGCAAAACAAAGCGTGTTTTGACGTTTCTCGGGTGTAAATGACAACCATTTACTCGCAAGATAGTCGACTCGTTTCAAATATGTATCAGCTGTTTTGACAAAGGTTAATTTTTCAACGGCATCATAGATCTCACCCCGCCCCGCATGAATAGCCGATTCTTTTAATTCCATGTCTTTCTGGCGAAGATTATCTGTCATGGCAACGGTTTTAATCCCATAATCCTGAATGACAGAGAATAGTTTCCCGCTGGATGGGGCTGGAAGCTGGGCTTTATCGCCAATGATTTTTAATTGGGTATTAAACTGCTCGGCCAGTTTGATGATTTTATGTCCCTGTGGATTAGACAACATGGAAGCTTCATCTACCACAAATATCGTTTTGCTCAAGTCCTGTTTCTGATTTTGTAAACGGCCTAACTCTCTTGCAAAAGTAGAAGCATTTAAACCTCCTTTATGGCGCAGTTCATTGGCGGCTGCCGAGCCTGCCGTAATACCGCGAAGCTCATATCCTTGAAGAGATGCTAATTCGCGGGTTAAACGTAACATCGTGGTTTTACCAGTCCCAGCATACCCTTGAATGGCAATAAATCTGTCTGTTGAAGTTAGAAAGGTTGTCATTGCTTTTTTTTGTGAAGGAGACAAAGCAAACGCCATCTCCTGTTCTTTTGCTTTTATAAAATCATTGACTTTTTGTTTTGAGCAAATAGCCGAAACGGCACCTTTACCATTTTCAATACGCTGGATGGCCTCGCTCTCTAACGTCAATTGCCAAGGTGTTGTCAGTAAAGGCTTTTGTGTAAAAGGATGTTTGGCTGTATACAGATTTTGATCAGCAATGTTTTCTGCAATAGCTTTATTAATTAAGGTTTCATCGATTATCTTGTTGCTGGCAATTACATATTTTAGCGCTTCTTTTTTGAGTTCCCTTTCCTCAAAAACTGCTTGCTGTTGACTGATTGACTCAATAGCCACATAAACAGATTCTCTGGCATGATTCATTTCGATGTTGTCCTTACCATAAAAGCGTTCAATAATATTTTCTTTTAAGGTTTGAAACAGATTTTGTTGAGGCTTATACGATGAGGCCACTAATTGATGTGGATCAAAGCCCATCTCCTGGCACTCTTTAATGATGTCTTCTTTCCATTGATCATAATCAATGATTTCTTTATCCAATTTTGTTTTTTGAGCCGCAATCGAGGACGCTTTGGCACCACTCCAGCCTTTTTCATCGAGTAATGCTTCGATGGATTCCCTTCGTTTTGAAAAATGTGTTAGTACTTGCTCGGGTGCACCCTGAATTTCCCACAAACCATCACCATCAGAAACTAGCTGATATCCAAGTTCTTTGGTTAAATTTGCTAATTTGTTGCGAAATTTAAGCCCACCATAAATATGGTGTTTCATGATTTGTTCAACCACTCCTTTTTGACTATCCATGTCACTGGCAAGTGAACGCCACTTACCATCTGGACAGTGGGTCATATTTTGAACTACCAGGTGTGTATGCGAATTAGGATCATTGGCGCGAGAGCTTGGTTGACGAAAAGCAGCAATTACTAAATTTTTGGTGTCGATGTATTCAATTTTGCCGTCAACGAGTTGCCTGGCTTGTGCAAATTCCTTCTCCATTTCTTCAACGAACCATTCAACAGCCTTATCAAACACCTCTCCAAGTCGTGGGTCAGCACCACTTTCAAGTAAAATGGAAAAAGATTTTGGGGCAGTCAAGGTCATATCAAAACCGGGGCGATGATGAACACCGTCCTTATCGATTCGACCAAGTTGAGTACCATCCGGCAATGTACCTTTAAGAAGGGCTAACATCTGTTCTTTTTCTACTGTTTGCCCGTGGATCCCAAGAATTTTCGCTCCATCCCCTAACCAGCGCACACTTTTAGAATCATTTTCATAATAATTGACGACATCCAGATAATACGATGCTGCTCCATCAGCACTGTCTAATGGCTGAAGACTTAACATGCTTACCCCTTATTTGTTCTTATAAAAACTCAACAAGCTCTTTTTCTTCTTCAATCTTTTTTTCTCTGGCAATTGGTTTCGTAAGGTCTTTTTTTGTTGAAGTTGCAGTCTCTAAAGCATCATCATGGGATGCGGCAAGGATAGGATCGCTATAGGTATCCACCAATTGTTCCACTTTTTGACGTAGCGGATCAGGATCAATAGCTCGTGCAATAAACTCTTCGTGAATGAGAGGATAATCAACGTAATTAAGCTTTATTTTTGCTGCAGGAAATTCACCTTTTACTCGCAAATACCCTTGTAGATCATTGATTACCTGAATTTGAGTTGGTAAAACCAATTGCTTTTCCTTAGTTTGCCGAGATACTGAAATCCCATCACGCATGGTGTTAGCACCATAACTAATAGATTCATTGACCTCTTCAATTTCATAGGTACCAATATTGCGGGAAGCATGTTCTGCATCAGTATGTTCGGGTAAACGGAGGAACAAGCGAGTCGAACACAAATTTGAAAGGGACGCGGCACCATCGTTACCATAGATAGTGCGCAACTGGGATGCACCATGATGGCCCAATAAGAAGCAACCACCAAATTTGCGACTTTCTGACTTGACTGCGGCTAAAAAGGGTAAAGCATGTAGAGTTGCCAATTCATCTAAAATAAACCAAACACGGCGGTTATCATCTGGCGCTAAACTTAAGAGCTCTTTGGTAGCCGTATTAATCCAAGCTGAAATCAGCGGTCTAATGGTTGGGTGTTTGCGCCCATCAGAACTGACAAACAAACAAGAGTTGCTCTGATCATTCAAAATCCAGTCCCGAATCGAAAAGATATCCCCGTCATCCTTTAAATACAACAAGGATTTTAAATAAGTAGCCATTACGGTTTTCACATTTAAAGCAGTCTTTTGTACTTTATCGGATACCAGAGATTCTGATTCAGTATGACGCAGTAAATGATGAATTCGACCTAAGTCTGCTGTGAGCAAATATTGCAATAACATCAGATTGGAGCGTTTAGGATCATTTTTTAGCTCATTGGCAGTGGAGACGAAAATCATACGCGCGGCTTTAATCCAAAAGGGATCCATCGTGTTATTAATAGGCATCGGCATAATAGCCTCAGCAAGTGCTTCAAGATCTGCTTTGTCTTCGCATTCTGCCCAGACATTCCAGGAATGGCCTCTCGTATCTAAGGGATTTAAAATTACATCTTGATGTTCACGATAAAAACGAGATAAATAAGTTCCTCCTTTATCATAAATAATCGCGCGCTCGCCTCTGGCTTGTATCGTCGTCAATAGATCACGAATAGCAACAGTTTTACCAGATCCCGTGGTTCCGACTATTTGTATATGCTGGGTTTCAGAACCAAAGGGCAGAGATACACCACCAATCCGATAAGGAGAAATCCTGCTTGTCTTTTTGATGCACTTTTGTAACGTGTTTTCTTCAACTAACTCACTGCCGCGAATGATCTTAGCTTTACTTTGATTTTCCCCTCTTTTTTGCAACCACTTAACCATGACAATTAACATCATGACAGAGGCAAATAGTGCCTCTATCATGCTCTTAAGTAGAGCTTGTTTTAATTGATTAACAATGCCGATGACCATGGGAGCTTTTACAATTTGCTCTGAATACACAGGATAAGATTCACCCGTTGGCATGCGAACCACTTGCTTGGCTTTGCTCTGTATTAAAGTCATTGCCTGGGCTTTAACCCATTGCTGGCCAATATAACGTTGATACGCACTGGTATTAAAATAAAAAGCCATGACTGAGAAAATAAAAAAAACTATCAGCATAGCAAGGCTTACTTTCTTACCTACCTGTGTAAACATGCGGACATTGTGCAAAAAGATTTGACCGCCGCGAATAAATAATTTTGTAGGATTTACCGCCATCATTAACTCCGAATCGATATAAAAAAAGTGAAAATCAGGCTACAATGAATAAAAAGGAGAAAATCCAATGGAGAAGAACTATAAAGGGCAAGTGATGATACGCTCACTTGATGAATTGTCCCCTGAACAAAGAAAAAAACTGCGTTTGGCATCAATGGGAATCGGTTCTCTTGTTCTTTTAATTGTGGTGTTACTATTTCTTTGTTTTGGTGATTTCCCAAGTAACAAAGGCTCCTTATTTTTTTACTGCACCGATTGGCTCTTATTCGTTGTGTCACCATTAGCGGCTTTTGGGCTTGGTGCCTCTTTTGGCTTTGATTTGATGCTCTCAGATTTAGGCTTTGCATTTTCTTTTGGATCCTACGGTGGTTCATCACTAAACCAGCCGTTTTCCTCACATGAGTCGCCCAATTACCATCGTTCAAACCACTACGGCTCTTCTGTGAGCATAAACCCAAGCTCAGGTCGGCCGATGTCAGGAAGCAGTGGTATGGATACCTCTGGAAACCCTTATGGAACCCGCTCCTGGTAAGCATCATTTTACGTCCTTGTTTGCCTGGGCAACGATGACATCCTGCATGACTTGCGACCCGTCTTGCACTATGCCCTCAACATTCTTGGACATCTCTGACTTGGCGCGTGCAAAATCCTTATCAACTGCACTAACCGAATCTTTATTGACGCTTCCTGCATTGATGTTCTTTGCTCGGTCATTGAACGTATTGGTATAATCCCCAAGGGCATGATCAACCCCCGCACTACCTGCAATACGACTTTTAAATCCTTCATTTTTTTGGTGCACTTGACTTTCGTTAATAGGATGATTTTTTTGAAATTGGCTGATTGATTGCGCGGTTTTTTCACCAACAAATTGTCTTGCATAAGACTGAGCTAATTCAGGATCGTGACGAATTAGCCATTCTGCCTGTTGCAACCCAATAGTGCCCTGACTATTAGGTGCACGATGATGTGATAACCAATCAATAAACCCTGTTTGCGCATCAAGATTAATAGATGCTGTTTGTTCGCTGGAAGTAGTTGCTTGTCGGTGATAACTCTCTGATTCGGAAAAACTCGCCACAGCTTCATCTCGATACTGCATAGATTTATCAAAGCCTGCTGAAAAGTTATTAGCCAAGCGTCCACTAAAATCATCAGAAGTGCGGAAATGATCGTCCTTGGTGGCTTGTCTTGCCTCATTCACCACATCTGTAAAATGGTGTTCCTCACTAAAGCGCCGCGCTTCATTCATCAAGCGTGCGTCTTGATGGGATTCTGATTTGTCCCGTTCATGACGCACATTTCCCCCAATCTCAATATTACCCTTTGCCCCAGGTACTGCAGAACCGGTTCCAAAACCAAACGATCCTCCTAAATTAATACTGGCAGCACTTAAAACTTTAGTCGCGTCATCCCGAGAAATATTATGATCGTGAGCAAAGGTATCAATGAGATTGGATATTTTTGATGCCGCCGCATTAAAGCCTGCTGAAGTGGATATTTGGTGTCCCTGCCCACTTTGTTCCCCATGTGATTGCGTTTCACCAAGCTCTGCCAGGCTTCTGAGTGATGCCGCATAGTGCTCTGATGAAGCAATTGATTTATTGAACCCAGCACTTTTAGCACTGTCGGATAATTCAGAAAATGCAGATCGCGTGCTTTCTCCTAATTGAATATTAAGCGGGGTATGCGAGGTCGCAGTTGCCATCGTCAGTGTTTCACTGCCATCACGCGATATTCGGGCAATTGAACCACTATCAAGGCTTGTTTCAATACCACCCAATGATATTCTGGCGTTTTGATCGTTATGAAAAGAACTGCTATTAAACCCATTATGATTAGCAAAACTGGTATTTCCGTAGCTGTAATTTCCCATTTGTGCTTCTTCTGCGGCAGAGGAGGCGGCATTTTGAACAATACCTGTAGGTTGTTGCGTGAGTGATACAAAACTACCCACGTGTCGACTGATTAACATATAACTCAATGTGGTTGTCGCCAAGACTAAGTAGCCTCCCAAGGCAGCCATATTTTCATAGACTTGATTCATGCCTGTTTGGTAGGCCAAAGTAGTCGCCCCTGTTGACACAAAGGACAATGAAAACTGCGCCAAAATAGTCATGATGTAGTTAATAACAGTAAACATCGGTGCCCATAGGGCAAGCCAGACATACAGTGTTGCGTAAAATTGAAAAAAAGAAATGCCTGAGGGAAAGGGGAAAAAAAACAAGACAAAAATAAAACACCCTATGACAATGCAAAATAAAAGACTTTGCAACATGGGCAACCAATAAGCGGACATTAGTCCAATGTTGCTGAGTGCCGCGGGTATTTTATCCTGTGCTCTACTGGCTGAAAAACTCTCAATTGCCGCTTTAGAATTCACCCGAGCACCCATAGAGAAAACGCCATCTCGAATCGCATTAGCCATCATATTTTGCCGAATAAGTGCTGCGGCATCACCTGACATGGCGGTTAAATGATTATAAGCTTGAGGTAAGTATTTTTCGAAATTAGCTAGGGCATCTGAATGATTGCCAAAAGCAAAACCTGCATACTTAGATTTGGCATCTTCAATCACGCCACTCCAGGCACTGTCTAATAAACTAGCGGCTTCCATACACGATTTAAATGAACCATCGTAAATAAACCCACGAGCAACAGAGGCATTGGATTTAACCAGTTCCCAAATATCTCTTGCTTGATTAATGTCTTTTAAGCCATATCGTCCATACATCACATCATAGAACACGCATTGCTGCATGAACTTTTGCATGTTTGCATTAAACAACGGATCGGTTATTTTTATATTACTTGCTGATAAAAAGAGCTTCGCACCCATGATCATGCCTGTTTGGCTGTAATCCATATCGTTAGGTGAATGAAAGAAGAATTCAAAAAGCCGGGTTACTTTATCACTTAGCTGACTGCTTAATCCCCCAACCACACCCAAAATTAATGGCACATTATCAACCGTTAAATCTGGACGTAGAGGATCGGTTCTGTCGTGGATTTGCAAATTGCAGGTAGGTGTTAAAATAAAGGAAATAACAAAAGCATATTTTAAAATATAGAAGAACATACTGCGCACATCTCGCTTTACTATGAATTGACCTACAGTACACACCCCACCAATAATAATAGCTGTTCTAAAAATCCCAAGAATGCCGTCATAGTGAAACATAGCTGCGGTGGCGTTATAAAACGCCTTAAGTAACTCACCACCGGTAATCGTATAAATTTGCATCGTAACTGCCATTTCAATCACCTTATTTGATTAGCCCAACTTAAAGACTGTGTAAGCTCTGAGGAAAATTCGCCTACAAGCATTTGCTCAATGGTTTGAGTTTCTTGAATCATTTGCATCGCCATGCTCATTCGTTGATGTGCCGTACTTTCCATTTGAACTAGGTCGCGACGAGCCTGGGTGAGATCAGTTTGAAACTCTTTCATTATTGCTTCTGGATATTGCAGAGCTCCTGCTGCTTGTTTAACGAGTTGCAAGTTTTCATTCAAATACTGAAATAAAATATCGATAGCAATGGCTTCTGAGTAACGGGTAGTGTCAATCACTGCGCTGTCCTTCATAAAGGCCATTTGCACGCTGACCATTTTCATCACCGGATATTGGGTGGACTCAATTAATCCTTTAGCGGCCTCACTTTGCTCCATATTGTCTTTAATCTTGCTTGCCATATCCAAAATCAGATCACGCACTTTTGACTCAAGACCATGACTGATATCAATTGTTTTACTGGTTAAGGTGGGTTGTAAGCATTTGACCTTTTCATCACATTGATAGATTTTTACCTCGCCACCGCGTAAAAGAGCGCTGATTAAATTGTTATTACTTACTAAGGAAGCCAGGCGTTGGACATGCACCCCTTCTGCATCGCGAGTCAAAATTAAGGTGCCTGATAAGGTCATCAAGAGTTGAGCCAATTCGATATCATCTGCAAATAAGCCATTTTTCTTTAACGCATTCCACGCCACATTGGTATTATCAACTACCTGCTCATTACTGCTGTTTTCATTAATAACTCTGTCGTAGTCGTAATTACTGGAGCCTTTACCACAGCCTTGTCGTGCCTCGGCCCAGTCTGAAAAGAGATTTTTGGATTGACCGATGGATTGGCAGGCATGTTGTTGTGCAATACGGGTGCGTGGGGCTAAACCCAGTACGGCACTTTCCGCGGTTGCGCACGAGCTGATATTGGTTTGGTTCACCCAGGTAGCCACGTTTTGTAATTTGGTTGCCACATTACCTAAAAGAGGAGTTGCTTGCTCTAGGGCCAATTGGAAGGCAAGACCTTGTGAGTTGTTCAATATATTCTTGGTAAAATCGACAAATTCTTTACCTTTGATGTGAGAAAACCCACCTAACGTGGCATCTATGCCGCCACAGCCTGCGGACACTTTAGGCCAGCTCAAACGCATGATTTGCAGATTACGTACGCTGCTTCTAGCGTATAAATTACCGCCAGTATAAAAACCAGCACGCTGCGCTTGGTAAGCATGCGGCTCTGTTACATTCGCGCCCATATTAAGAGCTTTAAAATAGCCAGTTAAATCCTCACCTATTGATTTGCTGTACACTTGTCCGATGCCAAGTGCACCGATTAACCCACAAGACAGAAGAATTTTTTTCATAAAGGCACCTCTTTGTCATGTATCTGGCTAATTTTTAGTAACCGATTGGTTAGTTCGCCTTCATCAATAGTGCCTTCAGTAACAAGACTCGCCACTTGGCTCTTTGGGTTAATCAAAAAAAGAGAAGGATAAACACTGACTTGAAATACCTTCGTTTGTCCTTCATTCATCACCGCATCAGGAAAGGATGGTAAAAAGCCTCCATCAACAGAAATAGCAACTACGCTAAAGCCATAGTGTTGACTCAAGCGTTTGAGCGTGGGTGCAAAGCGTTGACAATGAGGACAACTCGAACTGAAAAAAAAGAAAAATCCTTGATGTTTGGCAAGGGCATGAAGCGGTGCATTATCAATATCGGCGTATAGGCTTGATGAAAATAACGTTCCTAATATTAGAAAAATAGCTAATTTATTGCGCATTGTAATCTCCCGATTGAAAAGCGTTGCTTGCCATTAAAATGTTTTCCTTCAATTCCGACTGGCTGACTAAGCCATAAGCAACTGGCATGGTTTTTTTAGATACTGGATTAAGAGCAAAAACCGCAGGAATGTGTTTAACACCCATCTGAGTTGCCTGACCGGAATCAACTCGTGAGTTAGGTAACATCGGGGAGATGCGATTGGTCATGGCAATTGGAATAACAGTCATGTGATAACTGTTCGCAAAATCACTCACTACTTGGGCCATGCGCTCGCTAAATGGTTCACCACCTTCATAGAAATACAACAAACCAGATGTTTGACTAATTTGAGTAATCGCCTTTTCCTTTTGCATGCTGTTTTGCTGGTTGTAGATATCACGTGCTGCACTACTGCTCGGATTAATAAGACTTTCATCCTGATCGGGGTTTATTAGCAGATCGAGCATCCATTTCTCAGAAAACAGATTGGCCTGCGCCACAATCAATCGTTGTAATCGTCTTGCACGAGCAATATTTTCAGGAGTTGGATTTAAAATAGCTTGTGCGCGAGCCTGTTGCACTCTATTACCAATCAATTTCCATGTTTTATCAGGATCGGCAGGTTTACTTACATGTGAAGGTGCCACTGACTCGGTTTGTGGTTTATTCTTGACTTCCTCTTTGGGATCCTTATGCCAATACCAACCTTCCTCATGCTCATTAAGATAAGGCTGCTCGGCGTACAAAAAAGGACTCACGCTAACCAACAAAACAAAAAACCATCTAGCCATTGATGTCTCCTTGATTGTAAAATTGATTAAGGCGCTGGCTTATTCCATTGGCAGTCTGTTGGTAATCCGGTTGTTTTTGTTTATTTTTTACCTCCTCATAAAATTCTGAAAAATCAATGGCTTCGAAGTGAATTAATTGCATTTGCTCAGGCGTAATACCCGAGCAATTTGAATATTTATTTTGGCCAAAACCAATATGTAACTGATCACGTCTTCCTTGTACTTGAACCATACGGGCTAATTTAGATTGGAAGACACAGTAAGTCTGGTGATGATCGACACAGACCGAGCCAATAGGGAGTTTTTTGCGTTTAAAACAATATTCACCCGTAGGTACTACCAGTTTGTTTTCTCGAGCTTTTCCCAGTTTTTTCTCAGCATCACTACACTGTGCCAGCTCAAGATCCAGACCCCACCCCTTATCACTGCAACAATTTTTAAAATGGAGCATTGTTGTTGAACATTCAAGCAATTGACCTTTGAAAATAAAATTGGCATTGCCATCAAAATCTTTTGAGGCATCCGAGGCGGCGGATAAGGTGGACATTGCTTTTTTAAAATCGTCTTCATTGGCTGGGGTTAGTTCATGTTTCGCGCAATTACCATCCAAACAAAAAGCATCCTCGCCACACAACAGTTGGTTGTCAGTACATTGGTTTATCGGGCATTGATACGTTTGCTGATGGGTTGTGCAAAGTCCTCCTTCTTCTTTCACACAAGTTGAAGCAGTCTGCTCACATCCTTGATTAACTAGGTTATCGCACGTATTTTGCTCCTGACTACCACCACAGGTGTAGGATGCTCTCTCTTTCCAGCAAGGGCGGGTCAATGGAACATCGCCAATAATCCGTGTTTGATTGGGCTCAGTGCATGTTAGAGGCTCAGTAATATGACACAACCCCTCTTTTTCTTTGTTTTGCAAATGTTGGCATTGGTCGTCCCAATACTCTTTGCTTTCATAAATTTCTACCGTCATCGAAACGGAGTGAACATAGGGCACTGTGCAGCGACCGAATCGACAATTGCCAACAGACAATGATAGGGTGGGATTGGCGCATGTAGCTGTTTGCTCAACAACCACTAATTTCTTTTCATCAAGGAAACTGACCTTCACCATGGCGCAATTGGCAGGCAATAGAATCGCTGGTGCTGGTGCTAAATCCTTATAAATCGTATAGCAAGGAGTTTTGCCTTGTTGGCAGGTATCCGCTTGTGCCAGATTAACTGAGACTTTAAAAGGGGTATTCCTCATACCTCCTTTTCGCAGGTATAGACTGTAACTTTCTGTTTTGTAGGGGGAAACATCTAACCTTAAGTGTCTTGCACAATGCAATACACCTAATACCTTGCTAGACAGGCATGTTTTTTCCTGCCATGAGTAATGGCATTCTTTGGGTTTTAAAGAGCAGGTGGTTTTATCGGTATTTTGACCATGCATAATCGCATCTCCATTTTCCGCGATTTGATTTAACTTTTGCATTGATTCCGAGGCAGGATTTACTTGATACAAGGGGCGATGATTAAAACTTTCGCCTACTGCCTTTCCTGCATCATTCTGAGCCACGGCAGTTTGCGAATCGGCTTCAAGACCTGTGCTTGCCTGCGTGACGCCACTATAATAATGTTCTTGCGGCAGATTGGCTTGATAGCCAGGAAACTGGCTCAGATCCAGTGCTTTTAATAAATCAATGGATTGATTGGTATGGCTTGTTCCGGTCTGAACGCCTTCTTGATACGCCTGATTCAAATCAAGTGCAAAAACCTGTGAACAAAGGATTAAAAAAACTAAAACGAAGCCTTTCATCAGATTAACCCCCCTCTTAACCGAAGAATCATTTGATCCAACACGGGGTCTTCTGACTGCTCATCGCTCCTCATTTTTTCTAAGGCGTAATCCAGCGACACATCACCATAAAGACTGTCGTAATTCACCGGTTTGCAATCCATATTGGCAGGACAAGCAGGGGTGTCTTTCACATAAACCACTGCAGGAACCATAGCGATATCAAAGGTTTTAAAAAGAATAGGATCAAGCTGCATCCCAATTCCTGTTTTTTTACTGAGCGTTTGAATAGCCGTCATCGTTTCTTTAAACGAATTATGAATTAGTCCCCGAATCACAGGTGTTGCTCCACTTTTTTTACATTGTAAAAGCCAGGCTTTTACACTTTTTTCTGGCATTGAAAACGATAAGAACACGAGTACCTGACTGACTTTTTTTAAGTGGGTTACAATGGGCTCCTGTGTTTTTATGACTTGATGCATCTCGCCGGTAAATTCTGCAATTTGACCCGATTTTTCTGAAGTCTCAAGAGACTTACTGATTTGCTTTATTTCATTTGTAAAAGCATTGGCGCGATTTTTTGTATTCGCCTCAATAGACGCAATATAGGCTTCATCTTCTGCAAGTGCAGGAAATGACAACAAAAATAATGCAACCAAGAAAGAAGTGTTCATTCGTATTGTTTTCATCACATCTCCTAATCGTTAAAAGGCGCAACAATTGCGTTTGCGCCAGATCAGATACCCAAAATCCTCGCCCTTAAACGGATATTCGTGCCCTGCCTCCCATAGGGTCGTAGCACGCCCAAGAGGATAACAGGCATTAGTAGTAGGTAAAGGATTAACCATTTGATAGCGGTATCGTGATTTGGGCAAAATAGGGGAATAATGAGTATGACAAATGGATTTTGCGCTGCTTGTCGAATCATCAAGTCCTACTGTGTCTTCCAATAATCCCTGGCGATGCAGTTTAAAATTCATACGCTCAGACAGTAAGACTGATGCCTGAACCCCTCCAACATGTTCTTGCACATGCCCCGTTAAAGGGTACATGCTTCCCTGAGCTCCTGCGCACCAAAATAGTTTGTCAATGGCACTGCCCAATAAAGCGGTACTTGAATCAGCAGCGCAAGCCGCTTGTGCGGGTAAACTACCAAACAATACCGCCTCGGGATTAATGATGAAACCTAGCTCATCATCATTCCACATGGCATCTAATTCGCTAGGATAGGCAATGTCAAAATCACCTTGTTCCACACAAATGCCATCGGTTAAAACATTCAACCAATACATCAATGGAAATTTGTACCAATGCACATGATAAAACGACTGATTGGATAAATTACTGTCTGTTTCAACAGTGCCTTTGCGGTAATATTTACCAAAATTTAAGGAAATACCACCTAAGTTCACTAAACAAAAAGGTGTTCGGGTGACATCAACCAAGTTGACAGGTTCCCAATAACCCATTGTTAATCCCAATCTCGGTATAGGATTTCCTGGGCATTCACAAACAGGCAGTTTGGGATTTTTAGTGTCTGGCAAATGATTGGAGGAAACGAGATTAGCTTGCCCTAAACTGAACGGGAACAAACACGACCAACAGACATCAGTAATGGGATTTACAAAACGACCATGACAAGATCCTGCTTGGGTCAACCCAGAAGCTAAAAAAGCAATAAGAATAAACAAGTCTTTCATACAGTCACCTCATTAATTTGCAACCGCTTCCCTGCTTGAAAAACCCGCACCGGCAAATACTTTATTTGAAATTTGGCAACCAAAAATCCATTTAAATCAAAATAAATAGCTTGCTTTAATTGATTCGCAACTTCCTTTACAGAGCCTGAGGTGAGGATTAATTTTACTTTTTGGTGCTGCGTTAATTCCTGGGTAACCCATGCAACCTGTGCCTCATCATCCCCGTCAAAAAACAGGAGAGTGCTACTCAAGCCCACTCTATCCAGGGGGTTAATTACAGTGCCTTGTTTAACAATCACTTGGCCGTGGCTGTCCTTCACATCGTAAGGCACGGTAAGTGATGGATTAAAAAACCACGTTCTATTGTCTTCTGCTCTCGGCAAGCGAGAGGGTGTTGGTCGGGCCAAATGCTCCTTTACCCGTTTTTTAAAATCAGATTGTACGGTCTTCCATTCCCCATTGGCTTGCATCCCCTTCATTTTTTGCTGGATGTACTCTAAAAAATCCATTTCAGCAATTTCAAAGGCTTTACCCAAAACACCATAGTCTTTAGCGTCTGCAAAAGGGAGATAGAGCATGCAAATAATCAACAGAAGTTTTTTCACGATTTGTGCTCCAATTTGATCATCTTCATGAGGGTGGCTGTATAATCAGTGCTGCCTTTAATTACTGCTTCCTTCGGCAATAACACCAACGATTTGGATTGGGACAAATCTTGTAACGCTGCTTCCAAATGATGCGAAAATGCTTTAATCGCTGCTTCTTTCTCAAGGTTGGAATGATTTTTTTGCGCTTCCTCTTTGATAAATTGGGAGGTGATTGATACGATATCAACGGTTGCAATATCCGGCCGTCTCAAAGCACTATAAAAAATCCCATTAACTAAGATGCTGGTGATGAGTGCGGTCAAAAGAGATACTTGAGTTGTCTTAAACATAGCCATACACCTCCAGGGCAACTTTGGAAATGGCATCAGCTAATGGCAAACCTGTTGCCATTAATCGTTTCAAGGCTTCTACTTCTGGGCCTCTTGTTGTGTTTAGGACGCGTGAAAATGGATCGACAATCAAACGATGCACTGTTGAATTCTCTTCACACATCATTAAAAACTCAGAGTATTCATTAGTTATTTTAAGGCTTCGGATTAAACGCTCGCCATAAGCATCCAACTGATTACTCGTTTTTAAAGTGTCAATCGTACTTTTGGAGGCACCTAAAAAGATTTTATAATAGGCGTTGTCGTAACACATTTTGGCAGTTGGATTGTTTTCATAATCATCTAAGCCATGAGTCACTGTAATAAAATTACCACCGTATTTAGGCGCACGCCGATAGCCCTCGTTAACAAAGTTAGCACTGCCTCCCGTGCCATTGTCTGAAAGTAATTCGTAGGATTCATCAATCAAGCAACTTTTGGGAATGTGCTTTGGCGTGTAATACATTGCATTGGTGATTTGATACATTAAGATTTTCAATACAATGCGTTGCAAGTCCTTATTTCCATCAAGACCACCCAACTCTAAAATAACTAAATTTCTTTTAAAATCCAGCGAACAAGGCGGCTCAAAATAACTGCCATAACGACCGTTTTTAGTATAGCTATACAACAGACGCCCAATATTTTGAGAAATAGGATCGTTACTACTTTCTAAGTGATGAGCAATAAGAGTAATAGTTGTAGCATTATGATGTTGTCGCCACATCGCCTCAATGGCTTTCTCAATATGACTTCGTTCTTCATCACTGACGTTACCTGATGGTCTTGCCATCATACCTACAAGTTGTATTAGCTGATTGTGAACATCTTTAAATGCAGTATCATTTTTGGCTTGCGCATCAATTGTGGAAAAGAGGTTTAGGCTAATTTCGGTGTCATGATTAAAATCAATAAGCTGTCCGTTTAACATCTCACAAGATTTTGCGTAGGAACCGCCCACATCAATAATATAAACAAAGCCCCCCTGGGATAACAGACTTTGAATGTAGTCATTCATTAAAAAGGATTTTCCTTTTCCAGGAGGAGCTACAATAGCGACATTATAGTTTCTGACTACGTTGTCAAAAAAATAAATAGCGGTAAATTGCCCCCGTCTTTGTGGATAGACCTGAGCAAATCGTCCTGCCCCTTTCCATTCCCCCTGGATAGGTAATAAGTTAACCGTATTAAAACTGGTTAAAGGTCTTACCCGTCCAAATGATTTGTAATCATCAAACATACCTTCAGCAGGTGCAAAGGGCATGGATGCCAGAAGTGTTTGCAACTGCAAGCCAGTTGGAGTGCGTAAATCAAATTGGTTTCCTCGAAATACATCCTTGGCGCGTCGTACATCGCGACGGACATTGGCAGGTGTTGTAAACAATAAAACGTTATAATAGGAATCAACCAAAGAATCATCGCAACTCAAGCGCTCTCTTAACTCCTCAATTTCTGCGTATTTTTTGTTAAAATTTTTGACCCATTTGGCAATAAAAGGTTGTTTGGCATTTTGACCTTCATCAGCATACTTGGCATCTAATGCCGCCATCACCTTGTCTTTATCTTTAATTCGTATTGCAAAACTAAAAAGAAAGGGACAACCAATTTGCAATGAGGTATTAAACATTTTTCCAAATAAATCACCCATTTGCCATTGCACAGGGGATTTAGGATATTGCCTAACGGACAAGCATTTAATCACCCTCGTATCTTCTTCTCGCTCAATCTCTATTTGATTGGATTTAACCCGCATACTCGCTTCAATGTCAGTCAGTTGAAAACGAATTTCAGTATTGGTATCGTAATTGGTTTTTTCTTCATACAAGCTGTCGGTTGGAAAGAGCCACTCCCGCTTTAAGCTAATCACTTCTTCAACAGACAGTTCTTTACAAATAATATTGACTGACTTTAGATTGTTGCTGATGTCTTCGCGCAAACTACCAAGCAACAAGCGATCGTCTTCTATGGATTTGCGCGGAATTGAAATACATAAAAATAAACGAAAATCACGCAAGACAAAATTGCTTTCTTTAGTTAATGAGCTGTACACCCCTTTGCGGTAAAATTCAGCTCGTCGGTGTGCCAGGGCTTTTAAAACCTCACTGCCTTGATTGCGTTGATGTTCCATTTCATCAATCATGTGGCCAATTTTAGGTGATGCCCAAAACAAAGCATGAAAACAACTTTCCGGTGGCAAAATATCCGTTAATATACTGGTGAGAATAGTCACTGTTTCTTCACTGGCACCAATCAGTGTCGAGCATTCAAACATCATATGAGATGCCTGTTTGTAAGGATAAATATCAGCTTCTGAATCGTAAACCTCGTCAGGTAAATAAGGTGCTAAGCAATAAGTATCCAACAGCGCTTCGATTTGCTTTTTATGATGCGCATCAGTCATGCCAAGCTCTTCTCGCAATGTTTCCAATAGCGAGCCTGTTGCATGACTTAAAGTAGTGCTTGTTTTTTTAACTGCAAGACGCGCTTTTTTTATAGTTGACAACATAATGGCTCCCCTTATTTTAAAGCCAATTGTGACTGCTGCATCCACTGTCCTTCCTTAACAACGCTGTACACTCGATTGGCTTGATGATAATTGCCATCAGTGTCTTCATAAGGTGCTATCCAAAGAGGCATCACCCCTTCTCCATAACGCACAGGCTGACCAGGTCGCCCATCCATCACCAAAGGATTTCGGCTGGGGGTTACAGCCAGGGATTTGCCCTTACCATTCACCATGTCATAAACCTGATCCATACGTTTGCACGTTCCTCCATTGGGAGCTGGGCAATCAAAGTCCTCATTCAATTTGGCGCAACCGGTCAAAACAACACAGGGCAACAGTAATAAAGTAATTAGAATTTTCATGATCTATATATCCTTAGAAAGAGTGGTTTTTATAGAAAAATTGGTTGGCAGCTTTTTCTTCAGCAGTCTCAGACTCGGCAGGGGCTTCAAAAGCTACTTTGGAATTTTGGCTTTCTTCTGGTTGTTCAGGGGCATTAGTGTCCGTTCCCCCATCAAGCCAAAAACCCTTAAGAAAAGTTACATCTACTGTAACCATTGGAGGCAATTGAATAATCGGGTGGTACATTTCAGCACGCTTGATGTTGTATTGCGCATACATTTTTGCAGCGCCCGATCCGCCACTAGAAACAGCCGCGAGAGGAATTTTTCCTGCTTGAATGGTTGATACACTTCCAAGTGGCGAGGTGCTGTAATCAGTGGAATATTGCTGGCCAATATTGCCCATGCTTTCCCAGAAGTTCCCCCAAAAAGCTTTTTTCACCATCGGCTCATCACGCCATACTGCACGGCCACGAATTCCGTTTTTAGAATCCGAAATGATGCCCGTAACCTGGATGTCGATATTGGTGCCATTGGAATGAATGCAACTTAATCGTTCGGTACGAAACTTTCCTCGCTCACTGGAAATATCGCCAATTACAGAAGCACTTACCATACAGCCTTTAAGTGGTGCCCTGTATTTATTGGGCATAATTCCATCATCAAGAATTTGAAACATCATAATGTCAGGATTTGCCTGGCTTAGAACTCCTGCCGATACATCTGCCCCTTGAAGAACCACTGCTTTAGCAAAGGTATTCGAAAAGACATAATTATTGGGTGTTTTGATTCGTGGCTTGGATTTTTTATTTAACTTGGCTGTGTATTGAATAAATCCCGAATCCATCTCCATGGAGTTGCTCGCTGCCGCTTCATCTGCTCGGGGTAACAACCCATTTTGTGGCTCATTGTTTTTTAATGCCCCGTCTACTGGGGTAGTACGCTCCATTTGTAGTTTAACTATTTGATGCTTTAACTCAGAAAGTGTGGATTTCATTTCAGATAGTTCATCTTTTTGCGAGGTAATGAGCTTGCTTTGCTTGTCTTTTTCATCACCTAATGCCTTGAGGTTTTTATCAAAGAGTTCTGATTTTGCAAGCTCAGCTCGCCAGGCATTTTGTGTTTTCTCAATCCAATGGGATTCATTAGTAGCAGTAGATATCGGGCTGGCTAAGCTGTGTTTTTTATAAGCGGGTTTATCAACCTCTTTGGATTTAACACTCTTGTTTCCCAATAAGGCAAAGCACGCAATCACCAACACTATAACGCCGATAACAACCCCTAAAAGGATTTGTTGTTGCTTTTTAAGTTGAATAGACATATTAGCTAATCCTATACAATCGAGTAGTTTCAAAAGGCGCTAAATGGTTTTTAGCAAGCGCCACCCCTTTAGTTCCAGGCCAATTAAACCAGGATTCCTTGGCATCAATAGGCTGATTGGTCACGTTCTTTAACTCAAAAATTTCACCTCTCATACGATTGCCTTTAACTGTCAACAAGCGTTTTAGCTGTGTTTTTTGCGCTTTATAGACCGAAGGCTTTTTAGGTATTGTTTGGGTAAAACCTTCTGGCAAATACCCATTAACCAGTGCTCTTAAAAAACCAACCATTACCTTTTCGTAACTTGAAGTACGTGGGTCACGGGCACGAATTACAGGATTCTTATAAGATTTAAAAACGATTGTTTGTGAGGCAATGGGTTTTGGATCTACACGCACGTTGTAAAAAAAGCCTTTTTCAGTCAACAAATTAATAGTAAAAGCTCGGGTGTGGTAAAGAGGTGATGGCAAAAAAGTAAGAATTCCTGTCGTATCATCAATTAATTTGCAATTGGCTTTCCCATTGCATGCATCAACCAAGGTATTTCCAGGTGCTTTAATTTGCTGAATGCGATCGTCTTCTAACATGAGATTATTGGGTTCTTTAATTGAGGCATTAATGAAAATATCTTCATAATTTCTGACTGTTTTTATTTGGGCTCCTTCTGCTGTTGCTATGAATAAGCCTAAGCTGAATATCATTGCTATTTGTTTCATGATTACACCTTCTCAAGATTCGTTAATTTCAATAGGCCATACTCATAGGAATACCTAATTAAAAAGGTCTCCCGTACATCAGACATCAAGTCCGCGCCAACAAAACGCTTCATTTGTCCCATTACTTTTACGCTTAAGTGTTTGATATCAATTTCAAAGGTCGATGGATAAAACACGCTGGATAAATGTTCATGATTGATTTGTTCGACCTCCTTTACCAATTGCGCTCTGATGTCCCCATACAGTGATGGAGCCACATAGCCTAAGAGCGCATTAAACTGGTAAGTGGCTGAACTTGAAGTAATATTAAAACGAAGTTGGGTTAGGAAATTAGTCATGTCTCTTAAATAGCCTTCTGAAACACCTGTTCCAGAGAGCGTAAATTCTTGAGATATTTTAGGTGGGATGAAATGGGTTTCGTGTTTACTATGAGCATAATGCAATAAAGCCACAATGGTAATCGATTGCATGAATGTCATAGCAAGCAATACACTACTAACACCTATGAGCAAAACCCTGGTCTTTTTTTCCTTCATTAACTCTGATTTTTTTTGTTCTATTTTCATCTGTTACCCCAAAAACGCTCTAATCCATGACGGTGGTGTTGCCCGCAACTTAGGTGATAGAGAAAAAAACCAATAAAAAAGGTGGATATAAAAATAGGGACCTTCATTCCCCTTCATGCGTTTCATCAGAAATAGAAACGCACAGGTTAAAATCAATGAGGTAACTACAAAGCCGCAAACAGCCCCAAATATGTAAAGCGTTAGTGACGCTACCATGACCTCATCAATTGTGAAAATGATTAATCGATAAGGTTCATTAAGATATTGGGGTGTTTTGTATTTTTTTGGATCTTCCATCTTAAACCCCTGCAAGCATTGCAACGACGTTTAGAAAAATAGCCATCGCCCCAACGCCGCCAAGCGTTTTAATATTTCGAGTAAACATCAAGGTAACAACAGCCGCTACAGCTTCTCCGACATAAAGATAGGTTTTTATCGAACCATTGTAGGTATCCTTAACTACTTCTTCTGCAGCGGATAAAGCATCCGCTGCAAAGGTTCCTTGAGCCATTATTAGCAAGCAAATAAGTATGAAAATCTTTCCAATGTGAGCATTAATACTGCTTAACACGTTACTTCTGAACTGATTTAATAAAGACATGTTATCCCTCCTTTTTAATGGTGATTGAGGATTGATTGCTGCATTGATGGGCAAAATTTCTTTGTTGGATCAGCCAAACCATCGTGCTTTTCAGATTGAATTTTTTGATAAATTTCATAACGGTGGATGGCTACTGAATTGGGTGCATTAAACCCAATGCGTACCTGATTCCCTTTACAACATAGAACTGTGATAAATATATCTTCTCCAATAACAATGCTTTCACCGACTCTTCTAGTTAAACTCAACATCTTCTTCTCCTTTTTAGTTAACCTTCATATTTAAAATGTGTTTCATTTTCAGTAATTGGGTTTTAGCCACTTCAGGGTTATTGTTTTTGGGAGCTTCATCAGGTACAAAAAATGAACTTCTCTTGGAACAATTTTTACAAAAATCAATAAATTGGGGTAAGGTTGGCGGTAGTTCCTTATTTTTTCGACATAAATCAATTGCCAGATCAAGAATGTTATCCGCATAGGTAAGTAGTCCTTGTTGCCATTCACCTTTAACAAAAACTAAAAACTCATCGCTTTTAAATTGACTACGCCAAACCTGTCCGTACATAGCTGCAAACCTCAAAAATAATCGATCAATGCGCTTGCGACCTTCCTCGGTAGGCGCTAAGGTCGATGATGTTGTCATCGGTTTCTTCTTCAATGCCTGATTTACATGACTCCCAGAAGCTGTCTCTAATGGGTTGTTTCTTATAATTTGTTTCATGGACTGCATTATTTGTCTCCTGACACGTATCACTTTGAATTTCATCTTCCCAACAATGTTGTGCTAACCAATTGGCAGGATATTTCCAAGCAGCAACCCATTGGCCTTGGCTATGCTGTTGTTGATAAAACTGGATTTGTTGTTGTAAAGCCGAATAAATTTGTATTGGCAACTCAGGTGTGAGATTAAGCGCTTGAAATGCTTCCCATGCTTTTTGCTTTGATTTTTTTAACGGATACAAATCCCAAAATTTTTCGAATTGTGATAATAAAAAAATATAATAATTATCTTCTTTTAGAGGTGTGTCGGCTTTTGAAGATTTATCTATGCCGGCTTTTAGTGAGTCTGTATCTGATAAGCCAGTATTTATAAGACGATGCTGATTTTTAGCTGGGCCTAGTTGCTGTGTCGGGTTTAGGTCTACTTTATTTTGGACGGAATAATCCTTTGTGGCTAATTCGCATTTTAAAATTAATTTTAGGCCTTCAGATTGTGGTGTAATAAGCCCCATGCGTCCCAAAGCGGATAAGGCTCTGCGTATTTGCATGCGCGAATAGCTCTCGCTTTTAATGCCTTGGTGCGGCTCAATATAAAGTTGCTCTGCTATTGATTGATAGCTAATTCCGCGTTTTATGCCAACTAAGCCTGTTTTGACGTCCATATATGGCCGTATTCCTCTTAGGTAAGCCAGCTGCTGAAGGTGAGGTAGTCCACATAGAGCAGCAAGTTCTTTGTCATTAATTAAAAAATCCATTGTTTACTCTCAATACGTGTATAAATTCGTTATTATTTTATTTCTATGGTATATTTGCTATTAATAACCACCGATACTGTACGTATCGTGTAAATAATAATTTTAATTTACCACTTAACGTGAAATTGTCAATGCTTATTTTCACAATATGGGACATTCCGGGTAGCTAATATGAATATAAAAGAAAAAATTGGTCAAAGAATTCAAGCAGAACGGATAGCAAAGGGGTTAACTAGAAAAGCTCTTGAGGAGTTAACTGATGATCTTAAACAATCAAGAATTAGCAATTGGGAGCGGGGGGATAGAACCCCTGGGCCTGAAGAAATAAAACAACTGGCTAAAGCACTAGATATTTCACCTGCTTATTTGATGTGCCTAACCGATGAGAAACGTCCGAAGAAAATTCCAGGATTAGGGTCGTTGGTTCCACTGCTTGATCATCAACAAGCCTGCGATCCAAAAGGATTCATTCAAAGAGTTAGGAACGAACATAATTCAGGTGAAATAAGCTTTATACCTATTTCTGCTGAGCTTAGTACTCGTCTTGGAGAAAACACATTTGCTCTAAAAATGAAAGATGAGAGCATGCACCCTGAATTAAGAGTTAATGATATTTTGATTATTGATCCCAATTCTGAACTGCATCCAGGAAGTTTAGTTGCAGCACAGCTTAACGAAGAAAATGAGGTTATTGTGCGTAGATATAAACAACTGACCTTATCAAAAGAATTTAATCCATTTGAATTGCGGGCCGAAAATGATAATTGGGGAAATATAAAAATTGATAAAGTAACTGACGCTATAATTATCGGCGTTATTGTGTGTGTTGTGAGGTATACGGGGAGATATTAATACATTTAGCCTAATTAATTTGATTTACCAGTGAAATGTTAACGGATAGTTCTGAGATTTTTTATAAACCACAGAAAAGCTTCTTTAACACGATTATTCATCCGCGGAATAGTACCAAGTGCAATAGGGCACGTTGCATTAACTAACCGCATATGTGCAAAAAGCAAATAGATGGGGAGCAACTTTTCGGTAAGTTCTAATGCTTTTTGTAAATCCTCATCCAATGAGAGCCAGCCTTGAAAACAGGTATCATGAAGTATTTGATAATCTGTGGAATCAAGTGATATTTTGTAGCGGCTGCATGGAATTTTAAGGAAAGCGGCAAGAGAAAAGAATGGATGATTGATAGCTGTTTCACCAAGATCTATGATGCTAATTTTTTTTGTGATGCTACTGAATAACATATTATTCTCGTGGAAATCAGAATGATTAAGACATTCTGGTATCCCATAACTTGAAAGCTCTTGGCATAGTATCTCTAGATCCATCATTGCATTTTGTAATGTCTTAATCTGCGCCGTATCTAATCCATTAGCCTTTAAAAATACATCATCACCAACAAGATCTTGATACAATGTTGGGAATTTCTCAAGGCGCCAGTCTGGCACACCTGATTGAATAAATGCAGTAACATATGGCACTGTAGCCAGTTGCAGAACTTTATAAACTTGCAAACCCTGAACTAACAGATCAATCTTAAGATGCCCATCAAACAAAGTGCGCAGTGTTACATCTCCGCACTCCTTCATTAAAAAGCAGTGTAAATTTTTGTTCTCTGCAATGACTTCTGGGATATCAGTTATTTTGCATAAGTTGCGGTATTTTTGAAGGATATCAACTTCGATAAATAGAGTGGGTGGTGTTTGCTTAAGATAAAATGGACCTTCGGGTGTGCTAATTCTTAAAACACTTGACCAAGGTGTTTGTACAACAATTTCTGTATCAAGCATATTTGAGCCAAGAATATTTTTGGCCCAAAGGATTATTTGATCATGTGAGTGTTGTTTATTTGTCAAAATGGATATCCAATTTGCAATTTGTTGCATCTAATGTTGCCATCTGCCCAATCGGTACAACATACCTGCTTTCTATATGGCCATACGAAAAACTCCTTATACATGGCACATTAATTCGCTTACACCAAAAATCAATAATATCTTCTGTAGTTCCACCTTGGTCTAAAAAATGCTGAGCTGTACATGCAGAAAAAGCTCCAATAACAACACCTGATAAATTGTTTAATATTCCAGCAACATACAATTGCGAAAACATTCCTTCTACAATATAAGGTTCAATTCCTACATCCTCAATCAATAAAATCTTATTAGAAAAATCGGGTTGATAAGGTGTGCCCATGAGATTTAGCAAACACATCAAATTTCCACCGATTAGAGGTGCTGTAACGCTACCATGATTGACAGTTGATCCGCTATGAATGGAGTAGCTTTCTTCATTTAAACAGTGTGTTAAAGTGCTTAATATCCTATGATCTATTGCACCGTTTTGGATATCACTGCAATTGAAACCGGTAAAGGATATGCACCCAGTTTTAGAATATATCCCCAGCTGCAAAGCTGTAGTGTCACTATAGCCGATTATTGGTTTAGGATTTTTACGAATAACCTCATAATCCAGCAAGGGCAATGTTCTTATAGAACAAGTCCCGCCATTAGTCGTGATTATAGCGGACACGTCCGATTCTTTAAAACAAGTCATAATATCGGCAGCGCGCTGCTCATCAGTTCCTGCAGAAAACAGCTCTGATTTTTGAATATTTTTGCCAATTTTTATTTTAAATCCTGCTTTTTCAAAGTAAGCAATTGAGGCTTCAAGTAGTCCTGGAGAAAGAGGACTTGATGGGGTAATTAGGCCAATAGTTGAGCCGGTGATAATTTTCCCATTAGATTTGATCATAAATATTTTCTCATGTAATAGCGTTTATAACCTGGCGGGCAATCCTCAAGAATGCCAAAAATTTCATACCCATATTTCAAATAGAAATCTTTTGCTTGGAAATCAAAGGTATCCAAATGGAAAAGTCTGGCTCCCAATGCTGCGGCCTTAGTCTCAACTTTATTCAGCAATAAACTGCCTAAACCTTTGTGCCGATGATTTTCATCAACAAAAAGCACATTAATAGCCAAGCATTTTCCAAGATAAAAACAACTTCTTATGCCCGCTATAATATTGCCATTATCTTTAATAACATAATCTATTAAAGTTTCAACATCACCATAAAACGAAACCTGCTTGCCATTAAACGCGTCTATTTTATCATTCAAGGTTTCTGCTTCTGCATTTGTAGCAATAGAAAATTCATAAGGTTGACTCATGCTAACGTTCTTCTCGTATAATGTTCAATTTTATTCCCACAGAATACCATAAACACTTGGTTTTAGGGATTGGCAATACAGATCCTGTATCTTCAGGTACAGTTAATATCACTGAGTTTTAGGAAAATAAAATGAGCACATTTGAATATGTCATTGATAATAATCCCAGCGCATCTGATGATAAAATCATACGTGATGGGATCGTTAATTTTAATAGTCAGACTATAAATGAGAAAGCAACTCATTTCAGCATATTTGCAAAAGATGGGAGCCAGATTATAGGCGGTGCTTTAATTTGGGAGCACAGCGATGCGCTGTATATTGATGTACTTTGGTGCGATGAACACTATCGCAAAAAAGGAGTAGGAACAAAAATCATTAGCATGATTGATGATGTAGCTATAAATAAAGGGTTACACAAAATATTTGTCGATACCTATGCATTTCAAGCGCAAGCGTTTTATCAAAAGCACGGTTTTTATTGCATAGGAACAATACCAGAATACTTATTAGGGCACGATAGAATGTTTATGAGGAAAGATGTCCCATGAGAGTATTAGAAAAAAATATCATCAATTTATATGGCGATAAAGGAAAACAATGGTTGGCTTCTCTGCCTGATCTGATCGAGCAGATGGAAATAACATATGGATTATCAAAATTGAAGCCAATTATAAACCTAAGCTACAATTACGTACTGTCTGGGTTCCAAGAGTCACAGCCTATTATTTTAAAATTGGGTCCAGATAGTGCTGGATTCAAACGCGAAGCCTCAGCACTTAAGGCTTTTGCAGGATTTGGTGTTGTTAAAGTTCTGAAAGAAAGTGAAGGAATGCTGCTCATTGAACGCGCTATTTCAGGGGCATCTTTAAAATCTTATTTTCCTAAACAAGATAATGATGCAATTCAAATTACTTGTGACTGTTTAAAACGACTGCATCAGGCACCAATACCTCATGCACATGTATTTCCTCAAATTAAAGAATGGCTCATTGCGCTTGGTAAAGACCTCAATATACCAGCTCATTACTTGCATCAAGCAAGACAACTGCGTGATGATTTACTTGCAACCCCTTCAGAATCTGTTTTGCTGCATGGAGATTTACATCATGATAATATGCTGCAAAACGGGGATGGTTGGATTGTAATTGACCCCAAAGGTGTAATTGGCGAACCAGCCTATGAGGTAGCTGCTTTTATCCGTAATCCCATACCCGAATTACTTGCACAAAAAAATGCAGCAAATATCATTAGCCAACGCATCGCTCGTTTTGCTGCGATCCTTGAATTACCGGAGCAACGAATCCTTGATTGGTGTTTCGTACAAGCGGTACTTGCCTGGGTGTGGGCTATAGAGGATAGTTGTGATGAATCTTATTTCAAACAATTAACAGAATTTTTTGGGAAGTTTACTTATGTCCAATCATGATAAAATTCATATAGATGCATGTCTCGTCCAACGCCTGATTGCCACACAATTCCCAGAGTGGGCTTCTCTTGAGATAAAGCCTGTGGAGCTCAGTGGCTGGGATAACAAGACTTTTCATCTTGGAAAACACATGACGATTCGGTTACCAAGTCACGCTGATTATTCAGGTCAAGTGGAAACAGAGCAGTATTGGCTTCCTAAATTAGCGCCGCAATTACCTTTAGCTATTGCTATGCCCATTGCCATGGGTAAACCAGGCCTTGAATATCCCTTGCATTGGTCGATTTATAAATGGATTGAAGGCAACACCGCCTCTATTGAACGCATCAAAAACCTACCTCAATTCGCTGTAGCTCTTGCAGAATTCTTAAACGCTCTACAACAGTGCGACCCTACTGGAGGGCCTTTAGCTGGAGAACATAACTTTTATCGAGGCGGCGCGCTTGCAACCTATGATACAGAAACAAGGGAAGCGATTGCCTCTCTTGACGATAAGACCTATGCTGAAGTTACCACTGAAATTTGGAATTTAGCTCTTTCGTCTACTTGGCAAAGTCCCCCAGTATGGGTGCATGGTGACATCGCCATTGGTAATCTACTTGTAAATAAAGGGCAGTTAAGCGCCGTTATTGACTTCGGACAACTATGCATCGGCGATCCAGCATGTGATTTAGCAATCGCCTGGACATTATTTACAGGAGAAAGCCGAGACACGTTTCGTGCAACACTAAAGCTCGATAGCGCAACCTGGGCTCGTGGTCGTGGTTGGACGCTATGGAAAGCATTATGTTGGGCATTCCCAGGTGAAAAACGTGTGGATTGGCGTGTCGTTGATGAGGTACTTGCCGATCATCGGCGCGAATGCAAATAAGAAGATAAATCCTGGATGCAACTATATCTAACTCCATAGCTGCCTTTAAAAGGTGTACATATGAACCCAATATTTTCATAAAATCCGACCGATTCATCATCGGTTTCTAGTGTTACTGAACTTGGGGTACAATTATTTATTAATTGTTGAATTAAGGTCTTGCCAATTCCTTCCTTTTTAAATGCATCGATTACACTGATGTGTTTAATGATGGCTTGTGTGCCCTTCAACTCATAGCCGATAACAGCAATTAATGTCTGCGAAGAAATGGCGCCAATTAAAAATCGATTTGGCAGTTCATAATCTTGGAGAACTTGTTTAATCCTTTCTAAAGTTGGTGAACCGATACTGCTCTTTATGACTGTATCAAGCAAGGGGCATGTTGGATTTATTTTTTGAAAGATGATGTTTTTATCGATTAAATTTAGATACCTTACTATCAAGTCTTCAATAACTTTTATTGAGAAATTCGGGCAATACCGTGGGTATTCCCTATTTAACCCATAAGAGCGTTTATCTAGCAGGTCTATATCAAATGTCAGCATATCTTCTATATCAAACTGATTACGATACTTTTCTTCGCTATGTACGCCATATCCTCCATCAAAAAGTGAACCATCGGGTAACCTTATTAACGTATGCCAGCATTCATCAGAATTTTTCACCATAATGAATACAATAGTTACTTTTTCAATGAATTTTTGATTCCATAGTTTAAAAAAAGCATAAGCAAATGGTCCACATGGACCAGAGTTAATCGCAGGTTCACCAAAATTATCACCAGCTATTTTGACGAACCCATAGAGTCTCTTCACCTCATTAGATAATTCATTGAGTAGTCTTGAAATAGTGTTACTTTCTGCATTCATAAACAATTGACTCATCATCGTTATCTGGGGCAGCATCGTGTTCAAAGGCTTTAATCGTTCGAATATGTTTAAAGCCGCAACCGTTAAGGATTTCAATCAACTCACTTGGCTCATAAATTCGTACCTTTAATTCTTCAATTTCAGTACGAATAATGCTGTTGTGATGAATAAGCTCATATTTACCCATAGAGGAACAGACATTGGCTTCAAGTGTTGCACAGGATGAGAGCATAATCATTTTTCCATCAGGTCGGCTCCATTTTGATCCACGCCAAATGTTAAGCGGTGGTACCGCTTTATGCGTTTCGCCTTCAAATAATAAAACACCATCATCACTTAGATGATCATAAAACGTTTTTATAGCTGATTTAATTGCTTCTGTATCTATAATCAAGCAGAAGGATCCGCAAGGAATAAAAATCAAACTGTATTTTTCCGTCTTTTTTAAATCCTCAACAAAACCTTTCCATACAGTTGGTTTGAGATTTCTATCACGAGCTTTAGCATGCAATGCCTCAAGCATGTTGTCGCTTGCATCAAAGCCATGGACATTAAATCCTTCTTCAAACAAAGGCAAAAGAAAACGGCCCGTGCCACACATTGGCTCTAATATTGGTCCAGTTGCATTCAAGGCATATGCTCGATAAAAAGCATACGCGTCTGCCTCTGGCTTGGGCTTACTTAAATCATAGACCTCTGTGCAAAGACTAAGGTAGGTATTCAATTTCTTCATAGGTTCTTCCGTTAAATACAGTACCATTAAATGTTCGTCAAAAAAGGTATCATCACTCTTCAGTGCACGAGGTTCAGTGCCATAAATTTTGAATCCATGCTTGTGATAGAACTTAATTGCACTCAAATTATTTGTCACACAGGTCAAATGCAGCTGGATAACTTGTGATTTTGCATGAGTAATAACCGTTTGAATTAAAGCACTTGCTACCCCTTGCCCTCTGTATTTAGGCTCGGTGTACATTCCCCAAATAACGCCGCGATGTTTTGTCTTGCTCCCATTCAAGCGATAAAAGGCAACACTTGCTACAAGTGTGCCATCAATGAAGGAACCCAAAATAGTGTTTTTGTTTAATCCATCTCGAAAATCTGAATCTGACCAATTTAATTCCTCTTCATAAGAGGAGCCAAAACTATCAGGTGAATTTTTTAGCGCATCTAATCTAAATTGCTTCCAAATATTCCAATCTTCTGGAGTTAATACTCTTATTTTCATAAAACCAGCTCCATCACGGTTACCGGGTGCTTCTTAAATTCATCCATACCAATTATGCGGAAGCCTTGACGCACATAATAATCAGTAATAGTAGGATCAAAGGTAAAAAGATAAAACTTATCAAATCCTAGAGCCAGAGCTTTTTGTGCTGCGGCATCGAGCAGCATTTTACCAATACCCTGTTTTTGGTATTTGGCATCAACCACCAAATCACCAATCCAAGGCCCTAAATCTGGCCGAACATCATCTTTTAATTGCAATGTGCAAGAACCTACAGGAATTTCACCGTATAGTGCAAGGTAAGTAATAGGCATACCTCGGTTCAGCTCTTCATAATATAAAGATTCAATTTCTTCAATTCCAATCTTTGGCATCCAGATTTTACCTAAACCTTCATGCCAAATATTTGCAAGTGCTGGTATAGCGTGTGGATGGTTTTTTAAAGAGTCAATTTTAATCATTAGTAACCTGGGATAAAAATCGTTTAATCAATAAATGATGCTCTTTCCCTGCGCCAGAAACATCACCCGACATGACAAAATCAGCAATATGATCAAAACCCGCCTTCATGTAAACATGTTTGGCCCTCGGGTTATCGCTTGCAGGGTCGATTAAAAATGTATCTGCTGATGCATCAACTTCTCTTCTAAAAAAATCAATAAACTCTGATAACGTTTTAGCTCCCCAACCTTTACCAAAATAATTTTGTTCCCCAATCATATAATCAATACCGTATGTGTGGCCTGTTTTTGATAGATGCATTAATTTAATGTCATCAATATGATCTTCTGGTGTTTCTTGGATTGTCATAAGCATGGCGAATGGATGTCCATGAGCAATCGCTATCCAATAAACATACTTACCGTCTGCATAAGATGAAGGCGTAATTCGTCCATCAATAAAATTTAAGATATCATCCTTATGCCCCTGTGTGTTATCCCAGAACTCTTGAACGTTAGGTTCTGCAAGCCAGGCAAAAATTGTATCGATATCATTTGCATTGACTTTTTTAAACTGTAGGTTCATTGTTTTTTCTCCAGATACAATTTCATCCCTTCATGGCTAGCTTCAAAACCCAATTTCTCATAGAATTTTTTTGCTCTTAAGCGTTTTTTATTGGTTGTTAATTGAATAATTGAGGCGCCTTTGGATTTCCCATAATTGATTGCAGCACTCATCATCCATTCACCAATTTTTTGACCTCTAAATTGTTCAGAAACCCTTACAGCTTCAATCTGCATTCGAGTTTGGCCTGTAAAAGTAAGTGATGGCATGATCGTTAAATGACACGTCCCGATAATTTCATCGTCGTTTTCTACAATCATCAAGTATTGATTAGGGTCAATGTCTATCTTGTAGAACGCATCAACGTAGCGCTGATCTAACACTGACTGCTTGTTTTCTCGTGTTTTTCCAAGCTCATCTTCAAGGAGAAAAGTCACGATCAAAGGCAGATCATTTATATTGGCTTTGCGGTATCTGATGTTTAGTGGATCAGATTTATTGCTCATGTGTTCCACCGTTGTTATTTTTTAACTTGAATGCATATTCTAAAATGTTTACTGCTGCCTGAACTGCGGACAAAGCGCTGACATCTAATTCCAACAAATGTGGATGGTCTACGTGAATGAGTTGCTCTCTTTGATGTACGTCTTGAGGATCAACTGATTTCCATCGCGCTCTTCTAGAGGGATCTGTAATACGTCTTAGATTTTCTTCTTCTGAGATAAGTAATTTTACAGGAATAAAGATCGAGTTGCGTTTTAATGCCATTGTTTCTACTTGTATGTAGCAATCCCGATCGCCTTCATTTTCATATAGGCAATTGGTTAAAACGTAATTGTGATTTTGTTCCATAGCGATGAATTCAAAAACAGCAGTGCGAATGCGTCCTATGGCATCCCATCCAAACTCAGGGATTTTGCTAAAGCCGTCGTAATTTAGCAATGCAAAAATTGGATTGTTGATGAGTTGATTATCGCAAACAATAAATCCATTTTTTAGCAATTCTTGGCTAATTGTATATTTCCCAGTGCCAGGATGGCCAAACAAGTAGATAATGTAAGTACTTTTTTGTTTTATCATCCATAGTTCATTTGTATCTGGTTGTAATCCTATTTTCTTAAAACCTGCTTTTTCATAGGATCGAATTGCCGCAAGATTGGTACTTTCAGGATCAGCAAAAATATGGGTATATGAAGCCGCATATTGGTTTAAGAATGCTGTAATTGCAGATGCACCAATGCCACGGTTCAAATAATCTGTCTCGCCTATCAACACATCGAAGGCTGCAAGACATTGAGGCAAGCCTTGAAGTGATTTTGAGCGAGGAAAATCATACGCATTATAGAGTTGAATATAGCCCACAGGTTTCTCATCAACACAGATAATATAAGGGTTAATGGATTTAGGAGTACCATGAACTAGCTTATACCCTTTGACATAATTGGCATATTTTTTAGAAATCAATTCATTCGTCCAATGGACATCCTGGTCCCACCATGTTTTCACATGCTCTGCTTCAAGCCACTTCAAAAGTAGGGGAAAATGTGATTCAGTTAGTTGCGTGAACGTAATCTTCATAAGCTATTTTATCTCTTCAACTCGTATTCAAACTACAAGATAGGTCAAAAATTGGCCTATCTTGTTTTTTACTACAGCTAACTATTATATCATGAGGCCTTAGTATGGCTCATCTCAGAAGAAGAACATTTAAGGCGTATCACTGAACCGTCCAGAAGAGTGAGATGGAAATCAATTGATCCTCAGGATGTATACCAAACAGAGCAACTCATCACTATAGAGCATCCGCATTTATTAGAATTAGATGTGAGTCAATTGTCTGCCGCACAAGTAGCAGAAAACATTTTGAAACATATACAGAGATTAACATAATGAATATACAATTTGAAAAAGCCAACTTAAATCATCTCGATATTATTTTCGGTTGGCTTACAGAGCAATTTGTTCAAGAATTCTGGGACAACACACAGGGCCATAAAGATGATATTTTAAATTTCGTGAATGACCGAAAAGAACCTTCAGACTATTGTGACGGAAAATATGTTTATTGGATAGCGAGCTCTGATGGACATCCTTCTGCAATGCTAATGACAATTCAGGCAACGACTGAAGAGAATATCGACGAAATTAAACGTAAAACCCTAGAAGATAACCATATCAAAAGCCATTTAGAAAAGATCATTCAATGTAAATTTTCTGCAAAATAGTTTGAATTGGAAAAATGGAGCATCTGTTTTTTGTATAATCTACGAACAGAGTAATATGAGTTTAACTACGCCAAGATATCTTACCCTGTATCACATTATCCCCTATTGAAGAGGTTTACCATGCATGTTGTTTTATTATTAGGGTCATCAACCGCAGGAAAATCATCACTGTGCAGAGAGTTGGTTTTAACACACGGGTGGAAATCTTCCAGCATTGATGAAGTAGTGGGTAAGATTGTTAATCTGAGTCCGAGTGATCTAAAGTTATTAATGTTTGAGAAACTTGATAAATCGGATGTTATACAAAACCTTCAAACACTAATGACTGAAGAGGAAATTTTAACATTATGTGGTAGAGGGGTTCTTACCATATCAAAAGGAAGTCATCTAATTACGGCTCATCAATTCCCTAATCCCTCGCTTCCTAACCTCGAAGACGTCCTAATAAAAGCGGGATTTAAGGCCGAAGCAACCAAACTGGCTAAAAACTTACGTCTTGTTACCGAAATTGGTGATGCTATGGTGAGGCTTTATGATGAGGTGTTCGATAAAGGTAATTCCGGGGAATCCATTGTTATTGATCTTGTACCAAACCCAGATGGTAGTGCCAAAGAATGTTTAGAGTATTTTCAAAAGCGTGCTCAACAATATTGTGAAGAAAATCCAAATGAAGCGTTAACCACATCTGTAGTATTTGCTTACTGTCCTATGCAGAAATTAAGTGAACGTATTCAAGAACGAAATCGTAAAGCGGACATCGATAATCCTATGGATAAACGGATAGGATTATTTCCCTTTCATCAGTTAGCAACGTTAGTCACGGCAGATAAATTATTTGATGATTCTTCTGAGCATATTCTCTCAAGAAATGAACTGTTTTATATGGTCAATAAACATGCCAATACGGATAAAAATGGTGATCCATTATTTTTAGAAAACCCTATTGACCCTGACGTACTACAACAAAGTTACGACGAAGAAATTCAGATAGTAACTAACTCAGACAGTGTGGTCAAACTGCAACTTAACGATGATAGGCTGAAATTAACCGCTGATGATTTACCACGCATAGGCTCTAAAAAAACCATTGAGGAGTATAGTAAGCTGGCTAATCGGTTTGGTTTTTTTGAAAATCAAGAACGTGCTTCGCTCAATATTCCAGAAGGAATAGACTTTGATGCTGTTATTAATACTGCAAAAGGAAATCCTACTACGCTGGCTAACGAATTTTTAGAGAAATGGGAAAAAAGTAAAATATCATCTGAACGTGTTTCAACACTATAAAGCTGTGCGTATTATTGCAATATTTTAATACCGCTACTTGAATATAAAAAAGAAAAGGAAATGTCTTTCTTGATGGAATTAAATCGAACCAAAAATGGACATTAAACAGTCCGATTCGTCATTTGAACCAAGCCTGGCCTCTATAACCTTAAACCATATAAAAAATGAGGCAGGCTATTTTTGAACATTGTTTCAAGGAGTTTTAAAAAAAAATAGACTATTATATTAATAAGTATACAAATATAGACAAATTAAAATGACAATTAATATAAGAAGTCAATTAAAGGATCTAATCGTAAAAAGATTAAATGAAACTAAAGAGCACTTGAAACAAGAATTTTTCCTTGAGCATCATATAAAAGTTGCCCGTCACTTTACACTGGATAATCTTCTTCCAACTGAAATTGCTGAGGGAATATACACTAACTTTCCTAAACCAAGCCAAATGCATTTATTAAATATTCCTGGAAAATTAAAGTTAAAATACAGCCACTTAAAAGATGTATCCAGTTTATTGCAAGATATTAATTTTGCGATTCAAGACCCTCAAGTTGTTGCTTTGATTGAAGAGATAACAGAGATTAAAAGCCAAGTTCCTGACCCATCACCGTATGCTGGTGGAATTAGTACATTACTTAAAGGATATCGTCTGAATCCTCATATAGATAATTCGCATGATGTGGACAGAAAATACTATCGGACGGTAAATGTACTGTATTATGTATCTCCTAATTGGCGACTCGAGAATGGTGGAAATTTTGAACTATGGGATAAAGAAATTAAAAATCGCATTATTGTCCCTAGTCTGTTTAATCGACTGCTTGTGATGGAAACAAATCGAACATCTTGGCATGCTGTTAATCCTGTTCTATGTGACGCGCCTCGATGTTGTGTGTTTAATTACTTTTTTTCTGAGCAATCTCCTGAAGGCGAAGAGTATTTTTTTAATGGAAATTCATTTAGAGCTCGACCTGAACAAAAAATTCGTCGTGCAATTGAACGTGTCAAGAATACATTCATAAGAAGATGAGGCTTTATCAATGCAACTTGATACACACTAGGAAGCATTGAGCGATGTTGAGAAAAGGAACAAATAAATGTTATTGGCTTTGGTTGTTCTTTTGGGTGCTATTATCGTCCTCTTTTCAGAGGAGTTTATCAAATCCTTTAAAAAGCTATGGGCAATAAAAGGAGCTAAATTACTTCTACCCCTTTTTGCTGCTTCTTGGTTTGTCTATACTTTTGATTTTTGGGTTTTGTGGGTAATCTTTTATTTGCATCAATTTTTGCACGATACACTGACCTTTTTGATAACGATTATGCCTTTTCAGCAAGGTGCAGAATCCGTAGCATTAGTCATCTTATTAACTTTCTTTTCTATTGTTCCTGTGCTGATTATTGATTTTTTTACTCGAAAGAAAAAATATAAAGGTTATCAATATCCTTATATAACAAGTACAATAATTTGGATATTTTGTGTTGCTTTATTAATAATCATCTAATTGTCTTGTCCCCTTTGCAACACTGGATGATTTTAAAAAAGGAAGGAGTGGATAAGAGATAGATAGCTGATTTTTAATCCATTTTAACCCGAGTCATCACCACCTCTTTGACCTAAAACAGTTAATACATAGTCCCAAATTTTACTTGACACATTAATTCGCTCTCCATCAGAAGGGTTAAGATGCAAATCGATATAGGGAAAGCTATTGTTTTCAATAATTCCAAATGGTTGCTTATGCCATGGAAGAGAAATATCCTGACAAATACAATCAAGGCCTGTAAGTGGTATATTTAGCATTTTATGTACTCTTTCCAATAACAGTTTGTTCTCTGGGTGCATTAAATCGGTAACGTTACTAATTTTTGCACCACTACCCATAGTCACTTTTTTTGAAATAAAGATTTGTTGTCCATTGTTTAGTACCGTGTTAAGAGTAACTCCCTGGACTTCTAAGTTTTTCGTCAAGTAACTATCTGGGTTGGTTTTAAACAAGAGTTTTCCACCCTTTTCTTTTCCAGCAGCTTTATTTCTTTTAGCAATTAATTCTTGGAGAGTACAGACACCATTACCAATAACGCTGCCAGGTTGGCGCATAACACAAGCGATTAATGATTCATTAATAATCAATGACCGATAGACATTACCAGGAATGTGTTGCTCAACCAGTACACGAAAATCAACTTGTTTTACTATTTTAATGGCTTCTTCTAATTCCTTTGGCGTTTGAATATTACAGAAGGCATGAATACTTAAGGAAGCGGATACTGGTTTGACAGCAAGAGGAAATCCTAATTTAATGCCGTACTTATAAGCATTTTTACTGGAAATAAAAGCCATCCCTACAGGACAGGGTATTTTATTGTTTAATAACTTTTTTTTGAAAATCCATTTGTTATCGTATTTGATATCATTATCAAAACACTGATTTTTTTGATAAATAAGAGAGATAGGGGTCTGCGTAAAATAATATTCTTTTTTATTGAATACCAACATAAAATACAACGTATGTAAGTTCGACTCCTTAAAGTTATAGAGTTCTAAACCCCTTCTTTGCGCTTCATCCCATAGTGCAAGTACACTATTATTAAATTGGTTCCTATCAATACTATTGGTTTTGGTAAATAAGTTTAATTTTTGAAAAATATTAATGGATGCCCTATTTAATAGATTATCGAATCGTAAAAAATCATTCTCTGAGAGGAGAAAAGTTTTAGATAAAACATAGATCAATGGATTGAATATACAATAATCGAATATACTAAAAAATTTCCTTCTAACATGACAGCGTTTTTCAGGATAGCAATGCTCACAATTTTTATCATCCATCACCGTATACTCCCTTATAGGTATGGTGTCATCTCAAAATGTAATAACACTTTTATTTAAATCCGTCTTCCCGACCCTTTTATTCGTAATAGTGGTTTCTTCGTAACTTCCCAGCTACCCCAATGTAAGAAAAGGGATATTTGAGGTAAAAATGTGTGTAAAAACCTTTCCATGAGCTTAGACTAGCTTGTTGCTCATGGATTGTGAAATTAAAATTCAGATAAACTCTAGGTAATTAGTTTAAAAAGACTTACCTATGAGAAACCCTGATTTAAATCCACAATAATTATCCTGTTGATTTTTTTCTCTTCTTTTTTCAGATGTCAAAAATCCTAAAGTTAATGTTTTTGCTTTTGGTAAAGAGGTGGTTAGTGGTGCTGATTCTTCACTAAGAGTAGTTCCTTTTTCTAATTCTTTTGGTGTATCTGGTTTTTCTTCAATATTAGGCGAAGTTTTCTTTAAGCAATTGGAGTTTACCCCATGGAAATTAGTTATCTCTCCTAGCTCATCAAAATTCCGTGCAAATCCATAGGTTTGAAAAAAGTAATTAAGCACATTATCTATCTCTACTTCTGGAGATATGATTGAATCTGCTAGAATATGGCCATTATGCGAATTGGCAAAATAAACTATAGCCGACTTGTCTTCTAAATTCATTGCCACCCACGCTCTGTATTCATTCATATCACCGGAATGATAGGCTCTGCTTGCACGGTGGATACGTCCTGTTACAGAGGTAATCAATTTTAATTCATTCCCTTCAGCTAATTTATAAGATTCGGTACATTTTGCTTTAAGCCTATTAAAATCATCCTGATTGCTTTCAGTCAATTCAATTTTATTAACCGTTCGACTGTTTTGATCTGCATAAAAAAGCGTATCATTAAATAAAATAACCGCGTTTCTATCCTCCAATAAGCGTTCTATGCAATCAAATGAGGTCTGGCTCGGATCGGTTGTCATTTTAATAAGACCGCACCCACTTTGCTCATTGGTTTGTAATCCAAAACCTAAACCCCATGCCACATGATTTCGATCCTGTTCTAATCTGTTTGCCTCTATTGGCCAGTTCCCAGGCAAATAATCATTGTTCATGAAGACATTGGGTTGAAATGCATACTGTAGCTCTTCATCATTCATCCAGGCTACTATAAATTTGGCATAATCACTCGGCGTTGTATAGAGGCTATTTGCTGCCTGCGGAGATTTACTTTTATCCGTATGAAAACTGCTGTGCTTCATCTTTAAAGCTTTTTCCCCAAAGATGTGTTCTTGGGCAAGTGTTTCAAGATTTGAGTCAGTTAGTGCCTCGATGACTTCTTGCAAGTAAGCAATTCCTGGACCTGAATAGGCATACTTTGTTCCTGGATCAAACTGAAATTCAATGAGCCCTTTGCCCTCATCATGCGTAATAGGTAACCCTGTAGTATGGGATAGTACCATCTCTGCGGTCAAAAGCTTGGCCTTATCTTCATCTTCTTTGCGGAATTTTTTTAGTATATCTGGAAAAACTTCATAGAGAGGAGTTTTTAAATCAAATTTGGCGTTAAATTGTCCTAGCCCAGGTTGGGCTTTATTCGCGTTATTTGCTGCTATTAATTTTAATACTAAATAGGCAAATACGGGTTTACTAAGCGATGCAGCTCCAAAAACTGTTTCAGGAGTTACTTCCATGGAGGGACTGGAGTGAAGATGGTCTGTAATCGAGGTAATCTCACTTAATTGATCATCGGACAAGATATCTATTTGTTCATCTTTGGCGAAACTTTTACGAAATTCTTCTAACTGATATTCATCCAATTCAAGCTTATGAAGTTTATCTTTTGATTTGTTATAATAAAGTACACCTTCTTCGGTAAGGATGTAATAGGATTTATAGAATTTGCTTTGCTCCTCCTTAATTTTAGCCACGGGCATCTTCAATAACCCACATTGGGTTGAGCTGACAGTGCCTTTAACAAATGGCGGAGAAATAATTCCTTCATGATTGACCGCGATAACCGATATACCTGGAATATCGGCTTTTTTCATCACCTCTTCCAATGTCATTTTTGATGTGGGAGCAGTTGCTTTTTGTTTCTTCTCTATAATGGGCTGAAATGCTAGATCGAGAAAGTGGTAAGCAACGTGACCTCGTTCTTTGTCGAATTCAAGGCGAAAATTGAGATTGTTTTCTGGTGAAAAAATATGTTCACCAACAGGAACAAGCTTATAACTTTGTCCAAATGACTTGAGCTTGAGTGACTCTCCTTCAAGGGTTAATTCATGAGGTCCATACTTGCCCGTATATTCTTGTAATTTTTCTTTACCTACCTCAATTGGGTGATCCAAATCATTTAACCACGCAAGGTGTTTTTTGATCTGCTGCTCAGAATCTAAATCTTGAAGCAGCGCTTGATTGAGTTTGATTATGGCGGTTTTATAATCACCCTTTAATTCAGCTCTTATTCCTTCCTGTTGCTCTTTCCAACCAGGCCTATCATAACATTCAATATGTTTCGTCAGTTCAGTAGTGTATTTAGGTTCCAATTCAATGGCCTTGAGCAGTTGGATTTTTGCAGTGACATAATCACCTCGTGACTCAGCCAGTAAACCTTCATGTCGTTCTTTGTAACCCGGTTTATCATAGTGTGTATAATCATATTTTCCACAAAGGTAATCGAGGCCTTTTGTTAAACCAACATGAGGAGTTACTAGTTCTTTGACAAGAGATAACCCATTTTGGCTGTTCGCAAAATAACAAATCGCTGAACCAGTTTCAGGGTTTATTGCAACAAATGCCTTCGCCCCTGATGTGTCTCCCCAATGGAATGCCAATGTTCCTTCTTCTGTTTTTTCTAAACCCCATCCTAATCCCCAAAATACGGATTGTAACACTTCTTGAGGAATCTCTTTCTTTCTTGCTGTTTCATCTTTTTCTGTTGAGACCAGTTCTTTCATTGCTGTCTTTCTCAGCGTTTGCTCTTTGAGTAGTGCCATGACAAATTGTGCATAATCATATGCTGTAGTTTGTAACGACCCAGCAGCAGTTACTTCGTCTCTATACGGTTGGGGCTGCATCAGTTCATTATGACGGGAGGCAAATTGTGTTCCTGGCTCAAAACGAGCACGCTCAAAGTGACTGTTTTTCATTCCAAGCGGTGTGAATACATATTCTTGTGCAAGCGTTTCAAGACTTTTACCCATTTTTGCTTCAATTACTTTCTGTAAATAGTGGTATCCTTCACCAGAATAATGGTATTGATCACCCGGTTTGAATTGAAACTCAAGTTGATTATTACCAGGCTCCCAGTTAGGCAATCCAGTTTGATGCGACAAAATCATTTGAGGTGTTAAAAACACTACTTTTTCTCTGTCCTCACTCTTAAATCGTCCATATTCTATTTCAGGCAAGGATTGAGTCAGGAAGTCTGGTGGCAGTTGGTCTTTTTCTATCAGCTTTAATACTAAATAAGCAAACAAGGGTTTACTCAAGGAACACGCCTCAAATACAGTAGACTCATCAACACAATCTCCTGAGTCCATATCAGAAATACCAAACGCACCGTTCCAAGAAAGTGTTCCATCAGAAATAGTGGCAATGGATACTCCAGGAATGTAGGCTTTTTTCATCAAGTCGTGCAACATCACTTTTTTTCCTGAATCAACGGTTGTTAAAGAGGGTTGCTCCTTTGTTCCACCTGTTTTTTCATGAGCAGTTTCTAATTGAGGGTTCGGTAAAGACTGTTTAAACAATAAGGTTTGCTCACCATGGATAGAACGAATTTCTAGCAGATCTCTTTTGAAACTTATTTTGAACGAGGGATCCTCTTCAGGCAGAAATTCGGTTTCTGATATTCGCACAAGCTTTGTTTCACTATTAGAACGCCTACAGATTAAACTTCCTTCTCTTAGGTCGATCTCTACTTCATTGTTATAATTTCCTACAAAAGGATCCATTGGAGAGGTAAATACCGTTTTTTCTGGAGAGGAATTTTGATGAACTGCATTCGACCATTCCAAACGCCTTAACTCAATGGCCTTTTCAAAATAATCTCTCGCCTCTTCAAGTCTGCCCTCATCTTCACAAATCTTACCTGCAATGGTTTCTTGCCATCCGGCCTCATCACTTTGACTAAAACTCATATAGTTAAAGAGCTCTTGCATGTCACCAATAGGATGTAAATCAGGAGAGTTTAAAATTTGAGTGGCAATACTCATCCCATTTTCTGAATTCGTAAAAAATACCGCACCCTTTTTTTCTGTAACATTGAGTGCAATAAACGATCGTGTATTAGGATTTGCACCCCATTGATAGGCGATAACGGCATCTTTATTTTTATAAATATGCCAACCTAACCCACACGTATTCGCAATGCTGTAAGCACCTCTTGACTCAAATGCTTGTTTTATTATTGGATCATCCATACTATCCAACCAAGCACTCATAAATTTTGAAAAATCATTAGCCGTTGTAAGCAGTGATGCGGCAGAATGAAGTGGTGGCTCTATTTCTAATATGGGAGTCGATTTTTCCAGCTGAGTATGAACCCCTACAATATTTTTATCGTCTTCTGGTTGTGGCCGGAACGTAGAGCGACCCATTCTTAGAGGTTCAAAAACATATTCTTGAGCCAGGGTCTCTAAATTTTTACCCGTTTTTGTCTCAATGACTTTTTGTAAGTAAAGAAACGCTTCGCCTGAATACGAATATCCCGTACCTAGATCTGATTTAGGATCAAACGTTAGTATAGAAGATAAATCTGGGCTCCAATTAGGCAAGCCTGTGGTATGTGATAATACATGTCGCGCTGTTAATTGTGTGGCTTTTTCAGGATATTCACCATGTACCTTGAATCGTTCATATTCCTGACCTTCTTGTTGCAGAATAGAAAGTAATGGCTCATCCAAATCGATTTGCTTATCTTTAACCAGCTGTAATACCAAATAAGTAAATACAATTTTACTCAGTGAAGAGGCTGGAAATCTCGTATTACCATCTACGGTATTTTCAGTACCTGTGGATTGACCATTTTTTTTGCCAAGAGCAAAAGAAGTTCTTACCAATTCGTATTTGTGTTGTTCTTTGGATTCGACATAAGCATAACTTACGGCTGGAGTATGAGCAGAATCGATTATTTTTTGTAGTTGCCCCTTATTAAGTACAAAAGTTGTGAGTTCCTGGTGAAGCATTATTTTTTTATCATGCATGCTTTTTTGGTCCATGATTGCTTTTTTTGAGTCTGCTACCCGTTTGGCATCATCCTCGTTTTCAGGCAAGATAATGGGTAATTGACTCACAGTATCCAGATAATTTTTAAGTGCTGTTGGTGGCTGTCCATGCTTGATGTATTCCTCAGCGATTAGCGAGTATGTCCAAAAATCTCTGAGATTAAAACTAAGCTCACCCCTATGTTCTTGGAGAATTTTATCCATTTTTTCAAAATCTCCATGCCGCGCATAGGCAAGCATTCGTTCTCCTACTGATAATTCTTGAGAGATTCTCAATAAATCGTTTGAATCGATCGTGACATCATGAATAACAGGCTCTAAACCAAGTTTCATGGCACATACATTGACTGCCCTAATGTTGGCCGGTGAAAAATAAGCATGAGTAAAATTAACAAACCCAGTCAAATCTACTTCTTTTCCAGAATGTAATGTATCAAATAACTCCTGCGTGTATTTTCCAGTATCGTGCTTAATCGCACTGCCTACTTTAAACTGCCAATCACCCTGTTCGTCTTTAAAAAACAGAATGTTTTCAAATCCCATGGCATCCAGGATAATATTGGTCTTTTGATAAAAATCACGATAATGATCTAAAAATTCAATCATGACTTCACGGAGCTTGGGATCGCTATCCAAACGTTGCAAAATGGCACCGATTCGTTCATCAATGATCGCATAATCATTAAGCTCAAAATCTACTCCAGCCTCGTCTTTTTGAATAAGCGCTTTATGTGCCTTATCGAACAAGTCCTGGTTATGCTCCATTAAGTAAATGTCAAGTTCCGCGGGTTCTATTTTAAAATCGAATTTTACTTTAGATTTGAAGCATTTCTCATAGGGTACGATTGATAACGCAGCACTTTGAGGCTCTTTTCCAGAAAGTTGTACATGACATGTAATGTGGTGTTCCCTGATGCATCGTTGTTTTCCATCTTTGTCAAAGCAATCGTATAAAACAGCATATTTTTTCTCTAACTCTTCAAGTTCCATAGGATTGGGATTTTGTTTCATTAATTTAATAACAAAAGGCGCATCTGGAAATCGATAAAGTACATGAGTCCCGCCTTCAGCGATATGCTCAGCTTTAGTTAAATCAATTGCACCAGATTCAGTCTTTGGTACTGAGTGAAAAAGATCGTGTTGTGCCCATTCACCTGAAATTTTTTTAACTGATAGAATTTGAGCGATTTCTGTATTGGATGTGGACATAAAAGGAAAACCAAAATAGAAGTGTTGCGCACATTTTAACCTAAAAAATTTGCGATCACATTGGGTGATGATTTTTTTACGGTTTTTTTACAGCTCAAATTGTTTTCTTATGATTTGTTCCTATGACTTTCTTGCTCATCACCTAAGAGGGTCGTCAAATTGATACCTTACCTATCAACGAGTTTGACTTGCTCCCACCAACAAGTTAACTCATTATTGCTGCATCAATAGCGCTAGATAGATCCAATTTGAACCCAAAATAATGCGTCACTTGGAAAAAATTGCAGAACTGTGTGCATCATGACCCATACAGGGTGTTATTAATCATCTCAAGAGTACCTACAATATTGACCGCTAGAATTCCACCAAACACATGCATTAAACCCTTTCCAGTTGCTCCTGGTTGCCCACCCGAAGATGCAGCGCGTGCAATCAATACCCACCCTCTTACAAAAGCAATCAGACCGATGACTTGAATAATAATAGTCAACGGCCTTCCAACGACACTTCCACTACCAAATAATGTATCAAGAGTCGAATTACCGCTGTTTACCGGTGCATATTGAAGAATATTTTGATAACCAAAAGTAGATTGCATGAATGTTGCAAAAGTCGTTGGAAAATAAATCAGCATTGTACCCACTAACAGATAGGTTATTGGTTCTTTAGCATTGGTACTACTCGATTGCATTGTTCGTTGTTCACCATATTGCTTTAAACAATAGATACCCTTAAATAAAAAGGCGCAACCGATAAGATAGGCTCCTCCGGTAATCAAGCGCTCTACAGGAAGCAAGTTATTTGCAATATTATTTAATACATCGACCTGACTCGATATCCAGCATGCCACTGTCCCGCCTGTACATGTACCAGCCATATAGAACCTCAACTATTTTCTTAGCTAAACCTAATTATTCGTGAGCGCGTTAATACCCATCACCCTTCCACCGAGTTAATTAATTTCACCCCATACCTTGCAATTTCTGTTTCTTCTCTTACAGTTAAGTTTAGAACAATTATGCCCATTTGTTTTGTACAACCAATGAGTACTACTCAACATCAATTTTTGATTTAAATTAAATCAAAATAATTAAAATATAACATTATTTGACAGGAATTTTGCAGATAACTTAATATTTGTGTATAATTATCTTACTTATTTATAAACTTTAATTTGGTATCCTTCATGAAAAAAGACAAAGAGAAAGAAAAACATCAGCCCATCCCTGAACCAACCACAGCAGGTGGAGCAAAAGAACAAACCTCTTCAGCTTCAATAACGTTACAACTATTGAACAAAGAAAAAGAAAAAATTAAAGAGATAGAAAAAAAAGAGTCTGCTGCTGAAGGAGCAAAATCACGCTGTCGGACTTGTTTTAAAGAAATAGCCCCTACCCGTCGTTGTTTCGGACATGGTGGTGGTGGAGGCGGTGGAGGTGATGGTGGTTCTGGTAAGACATCCGAGGAAACAGCAAGTCCTGGGGAAGATAAATCTCTAACTAAATCAGGCAAGGTATTAGAGACTACGCATGAATTGGGGGAGTTTGCTTCAATGGGAGATAGTGAAGCACTTGATTTAGAGTCTAGTTTTGACCCAGAAATAATTGCGGATTTGATCGCCAAAGGACTATTGCTGGTTGATAGTGATCGCGATTCAATGACCCTTACCATTAAATTGCTTTGTGAGCCTAATGCATTAACTGAAGAACAAAGAGAAGAATTAAAAAAATTCATGGAAGCGATTATAAAAGAATTTAATGAGTTTAAAGAAGAAAATCATCTTCCCGATGATTGTATGAAAATGATTCAAGATGAGAAAGGAAACATACTTTCTCTTCGTATTACCATGCCCACATTAGCCTTATACGATGCATTTAACCAACGGCTAGCAAATAATTTAGTGCCCATATCCAGTCCGAAAGCACAAGAAAAGGATGAAGTCACGAAAGATCAAAGTCATGCTCCAAATCCACTTTCGATGGAACCCAAGCATTCTAATAAAGATAAACCCACTAAACGAGAAGAAATTGAGCCTAATAAGGATATAGAACCTAAAAAGGCGGAGGAAGAGGAGCAAGAAATCTTTAACCCATCTCCCTTTAATATGAAACCTCGGTAAAATAAGTGCGAATAAAAATAATGTCTTACTTTTATTCGCATCTATTAAAAATTATATTTTAAAAATGTAACCTCTCCAGCAAAAATGGGAACAGTGAAGGTGTTATACAAAAGATCATCGGCTCAAGTGTTGCCAAAAAATATCTTAAAAGTAAGTTAAATTTAAGTAAAAATAAAAGAACATAAACATATACAAACCATGCAAAATCGATTCTTTCTCTTTTAGATAAGAATAAAGAAAAATTAACCAGGGCACTTGAACACTATTCAACAATGGCAGACAAAATTTTCAAAGGGAAAAATGCCTTTTGTCATTACTCATGGTGATGCTCACCACTATAATGTTTTGCAAACTCCATATGAAGTATGGTTAGTTGATTGGGATGGATTAAAAATCGCGCCTATTGAGCGCGATCTTTGGCACTATCAAGAGGTGCCTCTTGTTGATGAATATTGCAAACTAAATCCTCATTATAAAATCAATCATAACTTATGTGAGTTTTATAAACTTCAGCGTTTTTTTGAAGACAGCCGCTATTATCTTGAACAAGTCTTGCTAGGGAAGAATTCAACCCAAGAGCAATCAGAACAAGACAAAAAATGCTTTGTAACCCATTGGGGATGGTCTGTATGTCTAACCCATCTCCAATGAAAAAGACGCAGATTTTATGGACTTACTTGTTCTTAACTTTTTATTAATTGGGTTTGAATAATACTTGGCAATAGAATGTCCTAACAAGCCAGAAAGCGCCAATATAGTGAAGTACTCGAGTCCAATATAAATGGCTGATTGCTTGGAGTAATAAAATGTATTGCCTATAAACATCACAACAAACATATGGGTAAGATACACTTCATAACTATTTCTACCAAACCATCTGATTAAGGATGTTAATTGACCTCCATAACGACTATCCCTTGTAAGCAGCTCTTGAGTAGTAGCGATGATAATTAAAGCAATACCTATCTCTAAAAATGTCACATTTAAACCTGCTGGAGTCAATCCTATGTCAAAAACTTGCTTTCTGAAGAAAAACACAAACATAAATAACAATAAGCCTGTTGTGAAAAAGAATAAAATTAATGGTCGATTCAGTTTGATTTGTTTAGCTAACATGGCTGCTAGGCAGCCAATTGCAATGCCATCCATACAGGACAGATACGAGTGATCGCTCCAGATTTCATTGTGGCTAAACACTGTTCGAGCAAATGGCCCTAATATAATTAAAATGAGCATGAACACTATCAATTGATATTTATTTTTTAAAAAGATACATAATAAGGGGAAAAACATATAAAAAATTTCTTCAATGGATAAAGACCAAAGCACGTCCCAATTACCTGGTAAATAGCCAGTTTTGGCCTCTAGCCAATTAATATTAAATGTAAACGCAGAAAATAATGCTTTTCCCAGCGTGGTGGTGTGTAGGATAAATCCATTTATTTTTATTAGATCAAGCAGGCTCAAAACAATTAAAAGCGCCACTAGGCAGGGCATAATTCGGGCGAAACGCATCAAATAAAATTGCTTGCATTGGATATTCTGAAGATCGCCCCATTTTTTAATGGTTGATGTCGTAATCAAAAATCCAGAAACAACAAAAAAAGCCATCACACCATAATACCCACTCCTGAATAGGATATTCACTAATCTCTGAGGAAGAATACTCTGCCCAAACGGTAAGTGAATGTAGCAGTGCAACAGGATAACTGAAAAAACAGACAAACCTCTTATTAAATCAATTCCATCGTTACGAATAGTATTTGTTTGGTTTATTTCGTTATACATGGCCTGTCACATCTAATAATGCTTCAAAACCAGTTACAATTTGATCTGCATTTTGAAGCCATTGATTTTCATGTGTAGTGGCTAGCGCTACTACGTGCATTCCCGCATTTTTAGCGGCAGTTATGCCATGTGGTGAATCCTCAATAACCAAACATTTATTAGTTGGAACCCCAAGTCGCTTGGCGGTTAATAGATATCCCTCTGGGGAGGGTTTTCCAGATTGAACGTCTTCAGCAGTAACAATGGTATCGAAATGCTGACGGAGGTTTAGTTTATCGAGAGCTGTCGAAATTTCTATTTTGGTTGAGCCTGTACATATGGCAATTTTTTGGTCATTTTGAAGGGCGTTGTAAATATATTGATCTACACTTGTGATAATGGGTAATTTATTACAAGCATCTATGATACGGGTATACACGTCGATTTTTTCATTGATAAGCAAAGCAATAGCGCCTGCTGAAAATACACATCCCTTATCTTTCAATAATAAGGGAAACATTTCTTTGTCAGATAGTCCAATGTATTTTTTTGCATATTCTTTGTAGCTTAGTATTATCCCGATTTTTTTTAATACATTAGTAACTGCTTCATAATGCAGCGGCTCGCTATCTAAAATAACACCGTCAAAGTCAAAAATAATCGCTTCAAACATAAAGGTTTTCCCGTGGTTTAATTGCTAAATATATCATATTGTACTAAAGGTCACATGAGCATGGAATGCGTGATAAAGTGAAATTCATAGCTACCCCAAAGGATAAACAGCAAGCAAATTGCGTACACTATCCAAATCCATCAAGTAATGTTACTTCAGGGCTTCTTTTGTCTCCACCACCGCCGCCACCATGTCCAGAACAAAGACGTTTAGGTGCGATTTCTTTAAAACAAACCTTACAGCGTACTTTTGCTGTTTCATCAGCAGATTCTTTTTTTCTGCTTCTTTATTTTTTTCTTTTTCTTTGGTTAATAGTTGTAACGTTAGTGTAACTGAAGAGACTTTTGGTTCATCTGCTGTGGTTGATTCAGGGACGTGCCGATGTTTTTCTTTGTCTTTTTTCATGAAGAGAACCAATTTCAAATCTGTAATAATAGAGAAATTATATGTGAAATTTTTTTGATGGAATTTTTACTTTATTTTACGAAATAACCTGTAATACTATAATAAAGCTCTCTAAAACACTGTGACACGTTATGTTCTACTTTATTATCACCATACCTTTTTTATTAGTTATCTCAAAACTCCTATTAACCAATATACTTGTTCCCCATTTCAAAAAAAAAGAGCAAAAAAAACAGTTAAGTCAGAGGGCTGATTGGTCAAATATAGAGAAAAAGACACGTATTTTGGAGGAACTTTACAAAAAAGTTCATGCGAAATCCTCATCGATAAGGTATCGATTATTGCATTTGATTCAAAATAAAGAGTTTATTTATGGAGAAATCGATTTTTTGTCGTTTTATACCATTCTTGAACGAACCTTTCCTTCTACGAAAGATGTCTTTTATGACTTAGGTTCGGGGTCAGGAAAAGCAGTATTGAGTGCCATATTATTTTTTAATGTTAACAAATCTATTGGTATTGAGTTGTTACCTCCTCTGTATGAACAATCGAATACACAGCTTGAAAAGGCAATTCAACAATTTCAAAAACATGATGATGAGAAAGAATACCTACCTCAAATGGAGCACGTTCAATTTTTCAACGACAGTTTTTCGCATTATGATTTTGGGGATGCCGATATCATCTACGTAGCAGCCACTTGCCTAAGTGATCCCACCTGGAATGAATTAATTTCAAAGATGGCTGGTCTAAAACCAGGTAGCCGAATTATTGTCACCACTCGAATGATACATCACGAACAATTTGAATCCATTTATCAGGGTGTAGAGTTAATGAGTTGGGGACTATGTCCAGTTAGAATATATAAAATCAAACACTAAACCGTTTGGCTGAATACAGCCCATAGGAAGTATAACTGAGAATGAGTACTCCATAAACCAAAGCCATTCCTGGTACAGCGAAATTACCACCTCGCATAAAAAAGAATAGCACCAAGGTAGGAGTTGCAGCTACAACCAACAGACGGCATGAGGCTTTAAATGGGAGTTTAAAGCCGAAAAAAATATCAGAGTACAGCTGCACCAATGCGGACATTAGGAGTAAAATAACCCCAAAAACACCAAAATAAAATAAAGTCACGCCGGGAAAGACAAGGATTTGCATCAGCGTATTTAATCTGGAAATCCCAGAGGAATGAAGCCACTCAGTGCCAGAGAATAACCCATTAAGCCCTTTGTCAAAAGTGCGGGTATAAATAGGGTTGCCAATGGCATTTTTAACCAAACCTAAAAACTGCTTATAACTAGGTGGTCTGAAGTCAATTTTATTTTTGGTAATTAAAATCGTAAGTTGAGGGTATGCCTGATTCATTTCAGACACTGTTCCTGTCGTGTCGATTATTGAAACTACTTCTCCCTTGTTGTTTTTTATTAAATAGGGCATAGGTTGATCGTAAGTAATTTCGCCATTTTGCATGGTCAGTAGAGGGAGTGACTGTATGGGGAATAGAATCTCCTCCTGAAAAAAATGATTGAATGCTACGATCACCCGCCCAGATAAAGGAATGGCTCCCAAAATAATGAGGAATAAAAGGTACCCAATCCCCAAACCGTGCCAACGCTTCACTACATCAGCATATAAAACAGAAGAATAGAACGAAGCGTAAAGGGCTTTACTAAATTGTGATATAGCAGAAAACCAACGATATAATCTATCGTACATTAGTACCTCTTCGGGGATATTATCATTAGGTGGATTTTCTCGAATAACCAAATCAAGATGTGATATTTATTTCCTAGAAATTGAAGTGTCAACTTTTTTCTCCTACAGGAACATTTCGAGATCGTAAGTACAAATACAGCGTGGTTTTGGAAATATCCAACTGTTCAGCAATTTTTTTAACAGGGATGGTTCCATTTTTATAAAGAGCTTCAGCAATAGTCGCTTTAAAATCAAGATGTGTTTCCGGGACGAGAAAATAAAGCATGTACATATTTCAATAACTCCTAAAATTTAAAAATAAAGCAATTCGTATATTACGCATTAGAGTCAATCTATTCCCGAACAAATAGTTTGCAAAATTTTCTCACCATGATTTCGTATCAAAGAATGGTGCCCCTCATGTTCAAATAATTTCAACTGAGCATTAGGTATTAAATTTGCAAAAATAGTTCCATGAGACGCCGGTACTTGTTTATCTAAAGCCCCCTGCCAAATGGATATCGGATACTTGATGTTTTCCAAATCAAATCCCCATGGCTTTAAAAGTAACTTCATTTCTTGAGAAGCTCCACCGACTCCATTTCTAAAGGCTTCAAGGGTTGCGCCAATAATTGCTTTGCTATTAGCAGGGTCATGAAAAACGTTTTGGTCGATTTCCGGCAGTTGTTTGAGCATCTGCTTCATCATACTACTGGAATTCTTAAGCATCATGGCGGTTAACTTCATCATTACTAACGCAAGCCATGGCATGGCTTTGATCATATGATTAGCTATCCGTTGTCCCCACGCCAAACAGACTTGTGACTCAGGATTCTCAAAAGGCGCCATTCCTGAAACAATGGCAGCACCGTTTAGTCTGTGAGGTATCATATAGGCACATGCAGCAACAAAGGGTGCTCCACCCGAGTGCCCTAGGATTGAAAATTTCTCAATACCTAAAGAATCTGCAAAAGCCTCAACATCCGCCACCCATGAAGTAATGCTTCGTTTTATATCAATGGAAGATAATCCCATGCCTGGCCTATCAATACCAATCAGTCGATATCGATTAGAAGCGGCTATATCATGAAGATGACCTGCTTCAAGTCTGCTCCCAGGAAAACCATGGAAATAGAAAATGGGTTGACCATTAGTATCACCATATTCCGCGAAGCCTAGCTGTCTACCATCGTTTAATTTAATGGACAAATTATCATTGGCTATCTTATTGCTCATGATTGTACACCAGTAAATCTTGGGAAAATAATCCCGCCATGATAACACATGGCAGGTTCTCACTATTAAGAGAGTTTACGTTCAGCAAATACCCCCATTGCTTCAATTAAATATTCAACCAAGTTTGGATGATATTTATTATAAAACTCTCGATAATCAGGATGATCTAGGTACATTTGAGCCAGTCCCATGTAACTCTCTTTTGTTGGAGTCCAAAAATTTTTTACCCAGGAATAATGCCTTTGAATTAAAGCCTGAACTTCTATATCAGCTGGTTTAAGATGATTGCTCATCGCCTTAGCAAGCTCTTGATTTAACTGTTCGCCTTCTTGCTTAAATTGTTCCCAATTATCTTTCTTCCAATGCCGTACATTGTTCCAACTGTCATCAATTTGCTGTTGAGTAATTATACCGGTATTAACCATGTATTTTTCATGTTCTTGTTGTTTGTTTGGATCAAAGCCATCATACATTTCTGCGTCACGCATGATTAATTTACCTCTTAGATGTGAAATGGTTTTATCAATCGTCTTGATGAGTGTTTCGGTTCGCTCAAGACTGGATTGAAGAATGGATTTATGAGTATTCAAGGCTTCAATTTTATTGAAGTCATCGCTACTGATAATCCGCTGTATGTCACTGAGAGGAAAACCCAATTCACGGAAAAAACAAAATTTGCTGAAGCATCAAAAGTTGCTCTTCTTCATAATAACGATATTGGTTCTCGCCATAGAAGGCAGGCTTTAATAAACCAATCTCGTCATAAAAACGAAGAGTGCGTGAGCTTACACCTGACAATTTCGCTAATTTATTTACCGTGTAAGACATTTTAAGTTCCTCTAACTGACCAAATACACGATAAGGGATTACGTAACGTTAAGGTCAATAGGTAAAATCAATTTTTTAAAATCTTGTTAAAGCGATCATTGTGATCGCTTCGGAACAAGTCGATCTAAACTACGAATACTTTGCAGCTGCTTGGATAAAGACCGCTTGCTTGGCATCAATCCCATCTGGCATTGCTTTGTTGTATCCGCCTGTTGGATGAAATTAATTAAATCCATTGTTATTGCCGTACTACCAAGCCCATCTGCTTCACTTTTATCCACATGGTTCACGATCGCAGTAATCACCACATCATTGCATTTAAGCCAAGACATATGAGAAATAAATCCAAATGTGCCACCATCATGTCCCCAAATTTCACCCGATGGTAAATTAAATCTAATCACACCTAAACCATAACCCACTTTGTCGCTTTCGAACGGCAAGGGTTGTCCATTTTCTACATCAACAAGGCTGAGTAATTCTTGCCGCTGATTCGCGGATAATAGGTTATCGTCAGTCAATAAATGCCTTAGCCAAATGGCTATATCATGTGATGTTGAAACAATAGCTCCAGCCGCATTTGCCCATGACATATTTTGACTTGTAATATCTTTTGGTTCATCAGGAAACAATCCTATTGATGAATAACCATGTGCCATGCGTTGCAGCATGTCGTCATTATAGGCGCCTGCATAATAATAAGTATTGGAAAGATGTAATGGTTGCAATAAACGAGTATTAATCTCCTCTTCAATGGATTTGCCAGTCACAGCCTGTACTACCATTCCAGCTAAAATATAGTTTGTGTTTGAATAGCTCCAACCCAACCCAGGAAAGAAGTTAAATTCTTTATTTTTTACAAAGCTGATTAACTCATCTGAGGAAAATTGCATTTTGAAATCACTAGTCATCAGTGCGGTCCATAACTCAACCACTTCAGTATAATTAAAAATACCACTGGTGTGATTCAGTAATTGTTGAATTGTAACGTCTTGCCAGGCCTCGGGAATATTTTTTAAATAATTGCCAATCGGGTCGTATATGGATAACCGCCCCTCTGCTTCAAGTTGTAAAATAACTGCGGAGATAAACGATTTTGTTTCACTGCCAATTTGAAATAAATGTTCGGGCCTAATCGGAACGTCACCATTTAACGTTGTTGTGCCACTAACAAAATCGCGTGGTGAATCTTCACCAGGGCAGCTAATACTCACTTCAATGCCTGGTATATGATATTTTACTCGTTCTTCATCAATAATTTTTTGAATGCCTTCATTAATATTCTGTCCACATCCGGCATAAGAAACATCAACGCCTAAAACAGCTGTTAAACATATCAAAAAAACTCCAAATTTGTTTCGTAGGTTATCTCGCATTATTACCTCTGTTGTGGCTGGGTTAATATTTAATTTGAAAAATGATCGTTTGGATCGCTAGGTGCATCTGCTTCACTTTTCTTAAATCTCGCCGTATTTTGTTTCATCTCGACGACATGGCGATTACTTGGTGATAGATGTGCGTTTAATTCTTGCAACACATCACCTATAATTCCTTTCTGTGGCTTCTCAAATCGATAATACAACCAGCCCTTACGTTCTAACCACAAACAGGTTTTATCAAAAAGCCAAATACCAATTATAAGCAAAGCAAAATAATATATAATTTTCACTAGACCACCTTATGTTTTAAAAATTACTAACAACTTAATGGCATCCATGCCTTATTAAAGTGACACTTTTATGGAAGAGTAATAAAATCTTTCGAAGTCTTAGCAAACATAATACACCTCATCTTTTTAATGCTAGTAAGCAAAATTTATCGAGAATTCATTTCAAGTGCCTGGCTAATCCAGCTTGCAGCTTGTGGATTAAACAACAACTTAATATGAACCCGGTTCATCATTTCCTGAGGTGTTGGTATCGTTTTTAGTGACTTAATTTCTTCGTCCTGCCTTGCAGTTTCTTGCCATAAGAGTATTCCATTAAGGAAATCCTTAGAACCAACGGAAAAATAATCATCAAGTATAGTCCGCCATTCTTTAGCCAATTCTTTTCCAATCTTTCCATTGGGATCCGCAGCAAGACTGTTTACAATTTTATCATAAAGTCCATTCCATCGTTTCAGCCAATACGCTAATGTCGCTCTTCCTATCCAGTTGGCCCCTTCTGGGGTAATCTCAAGTTGCGTCACCTTTCCTGATTTAATACTTTCAAGAAAACTTGAACTGAGTTTCACGTTTTGCGTAAAAAATTGTTTCATTTTTTTGGCCAAATCATGACTAAAAAGAACCACTCTTTCCCCATCTGGCCCCTCAGGATCACCTACAAGTTTTTGATTAATTTCATCAATCATGGCATCCCTTTGAGCAAATTCTTCAGGGAATTGCTCATAAAGAAATAAATATTCTTCAAATTGAGATTCTGATAATGTTTTACCAGCCCATGAATCTTTTAATTTTTCTCTCAGATTGTCTGTCATATTGAACCCCTCAATTAATAGTAATAAATCATTCCAATCAGGAGACTTAGATGGAGCAAGACGTTTAAGAATTCCATCCAGCACATTATGTACTTGCTGCAAATGATCAGATTGTTTTTTAATCACTTGTTGCTGTGCTTGAAGATGCGCATAGATATTGTTATGTTTTTGCAGAATATTTTTTATAATACTTAAATTAAAACCAAAGTACTTTAAGGCAACAATCTGCTGCAACTTAGCCAAATCTGGTGCTGTATAACAACGATAACCATTAGACTCACGATAAGACGGCTCTAATAATCCAATTTTATCGTAATGTCTTAACATACGAATTGATGTTTTGGTTAACTCGCTGATTTCTTTTATATGCCATACTTTCATTTAATTCTCCTGTCATTATCAAGGATAGGGGATAACATAATGTCAGGGTCAATAGTAAATTTAAAAATTTTCTTAAAATTTGTAGTTGTTGAATATACACCAATGTTGACTAAAAATAGCCCAAAACCATGGTTTCCTCGGGAATAATATCATGCAACAGTTTAAAATATCATTTATTGAACAAATTTCTGACTTAGGGATCAATTCTTTAATGGGTTCAATATGAGGGTTCACTATTTCATGAAAGGGCCAGGGTAAAGGCTTACCGTAGAAATACTGTATTATTTATGACCTTCGTGGTGGTATCATTTTCTAAATAATACTAAATTGCTAAACGAGTTCAGGAGCTAACAACATGAGTCAATATAAACGTATTTTCATTATTGGTCATCCAGGTGCTGGCAAAGCTTTAGTCGCAAAAACTGTGGCAGAAAAACTAGGTTGGCAGTTTATCGATGCTGATCTGGGACTAGAGTTTCGAATGGGACGCACCTTAACTGAAATTTTAGGAAAACAAGGTGAAATTAGCTTCTATGCTTGTCAATCTGAACTATTAGCTACTCTAATGAATCAAGAACACATTGTTGTAACTACTGATGCCAGCATTGTGTGCAGCGAACAGAATCGCCAATTACTATCAACAGAATGTGTTGTGAATTTGAAAGTGAGCACACCAGTCCAGATCGAGCGCAATGCTCGTCAACCTTCCCCTCTGTTACTGAATACTGAACTCCAGTCATTTCTAGACCGACTTCATCAGGAACGCGACGGTTTGTATGACCAAGTGGCAAGTTTAACTATTAGCAGTGACGACAATGCCCTTGAAAAGCATGTGCTCCGCATTCTCAACACAGTATTAGAAATTAAAGACAGGAAATCTGTTATTAACCCATTAAAATTAAATAAAAAAGACTTAACCATTTTTCATAAAACCGAGCATGTTCCAGTACAGCTAACCGATCAACAAGCTGCCTGTCTTAAATTACTGGCTCAAGGAAAAGCCGCAAAAGAAATTGCACGTACAATGAATATTTCGTATAGAACAGTAGAAGATTATCTTGCTAAAACAATGGAGTTACTGGGATGTACCTCAAGCAAAGAGTTAATAGCTTTATATCATGATCAACCCTGATAGAGAAACTAAGGTCTAAACGAAAAGTTACAATGGCTTATAGAGCAAAGAATTTTATGTATCATAATAGATAGCAACACAACATCTGGAGAATATTAAAATGAGTAAATACAATCGCATTTTTATCGTTGGTCATTCAGGAGCAGGCAAAGGCGTTCTAGCCCAAGCACTTGCAAAAAAAATGAGCTGGCAATTCATTGATGCTGATTTTGCCTTGGCTCCTTCAATAGGTCGACCCGTAATGGAAATCATTGGAAAACAAGGTGAAGACGCCTTCCATCAATGCTTATCAGATATTTTGTCTTATCAAAAAACCAAAGAAAATATAGTGGTAACGACCGATGATAGTATCCTCTGTCATCAAAAAAACCAGGAATTATTATCTTCTGAATTTGTGGTCTATTTGAAAGTGAGTCTCGATGTGCAATTGGATAGAATTGCTCATAATCGTCCACTACTACCTACGACCGACTACAAAGCATTTCTAAATAAACTTCGCCAGGAACGCGATGATTTATATGAGCAAGTAGCCAGTTTTTCGCTCAGCTCTGATGACGGAGCTATCGAAGAACATGTATCAAGTATTATAAAAGCTATTGGAAAATAAAAACGCCTTTTTTCTCCCAGAGTTCTGGGACGCCTCTTGGCTCTCCTGATACATCAATATGCTATCATTAAAAATGACCAGTTACTTGGGATGTCATATGAACTATAAAATTACCGAACATTATGCCAGAGGCGAAGAAAAATTCATTGCTGAGTTCAATGAATTAAATGACGCAAGATTTTTTATGACAAAAAAATCCTCTATAGATGATGTGGAAAGAAAAAAAGTTATTTATAGACTATATGATGACCATGAACTATTGCATGAATTAAATAAAGAGAACATTTCCATTACCCATGCCAAATACGCAGAGGGTAATGGTGATTTTAATAATGCAGTCCCATTTATTTTCCAAGTCATGATAAAAACCATGGATTCTTTAGAAAGAAAAACAATTGCTCAATTTAATGATAAAAATGATGCCAATCTATTTGTCGTTTGTAAATTTGAGGACGATAATACGGTACATGATAACGATTTGTTCTTAATATTTAAGGATAAAATTTTAATTGATACTGTAAACAAAACCATCACTGCAAATCGAAAAAAAGAATCTAGTGGATCCAGTGGCAATGAGAAAGGATCAACATATAAGCTAAGCCCATTATCAACTAGGCCAACACCTGGTGGTGGCCCCGCCGATTATTGGGTTAAGAATGAGGATGAATAATCTCATTACTCTATATAAACAACGCCTTAATCTTCAATGTGCTACCTTTACACGCATTGACCATGATGATGCAATGGTGGCCATCGTTTATAAAATTACAGGGCCTACTGGTTTACCTCTTATTTTAAAAATAAGTACCCGAACTCAAGATTATTTACGCGAACTTTTTTTTCTAAAACACTTTGCAGGGATATTACCAGTACCGCGTATTATACAAGAAGTGCCACCAGACACAGGTATTCATGGTGCAATTTTAATGGAGTGCCTACCCGGCACCCTGCTTAAAATAATAGACCTTACCGATACATTGGCTTATGACATTGGTTCGCAGCTCGCCGGTATCCATCTCAACCGCGTAGATGGTTATGGCGACCTTACACAACCTCATAATTTAAGCTCTGACCCACGTATTTACTTTACTTGTAAATTTGAAGAAGGCTTTGCGGAATGCAGCGATCATTTGCCTAAAACTCTGCTTGATCAATGCCACCGATATTATGATGATCATATCAATCTCTTGTCCTCAGTAGATGGTCCTTGCATGATACACCGTGATTTTCGGCCAGGTAATATGATCGTTAATAATGGCAAACTTCAAGGAATTATAGATTGGGCTTCAGGGCGTGCCAGTTTTGCCGAAGAAGATTTTTGTCCTTTGGAGCTTAAGGAATGGGGAGAGAGGCCTACTAGAATAAAGTCCTTTTTAAGAGGTTATGAAAGCATTCGCCCAATTCCTGATTATAGTGCCATAATGCCACTCTTACGCCTGAGCAGAGCTTTTGCTACAATTGGCTTTACAGTTAAACATGGAACATGGGCGAAACGCCACGCCCGTCTTTATCAGATTCACCGACAGTTTCTAGATGGATTTTTTTGAAATCTTAGCAAAAAATAGATGATCGCTTTTATGTCCTTTAGGAGGTTGTGCCATGAATAAACAAGTATTGCGCATGGAACAGGTTGTACAGACGTATGTAGCAGATAAACAATTCATGGGATCAATTCTTGTAGCACAACATGGGCATATTATTCTGGATAAAGGGTATGGCTACGCCAATCTTGAGTGGCAAATACCTAATACAACAACTACAAAATTTCGCATCGCCTCGCTCACAAAGCAGTTTACAGCCGTAGCGATTTTATTGCTTGAAGAACAAGGTAAGCTTAAAATAAGCGATTTCACTAATAAATACATGCCAGATGCACCTTCTGCTTGGGACAAGGTAACACTCTTCCATTTGTTAAACCACACCTCTGGGATTCCTAGTTACACTAGTTTTCCTGATTTTGCTGCATTTACAACAAGTACCAAAACACCAGAACAACAAATCGAATTTTTTCGCAACAAACCATTAAATTTCCAACCTGGATCAAACTTTGAGTACAACAATTCGGCCTATGTGCTCCTAGGATATCTAATTGAAAAAATAAGTGGTCAAAGCTATGCGGATTTTGTTGTTCATAATATATTCAAACCTCTTGATATGAACGACTCAGGATATGACTCCCATTCTGAGATAATATTAAATCGCGCTTCTGGCTATATGGTAGGTCCCAAGGGACTTTGTAATGCAGATTACTTAGATATGAGCATCCCCTATTCAGCGGGTTCTCTTTACTCTACCACTCACGATTTGCTGCTATGGGAACAAGGATTGTTTGGAGGAAAAATACTATCATCGGCATCATTAGAGAAAATGATTGAACCTTTTAAAAATGATTATGGCTTCGGAGTGAGAATACATTCTTTAGATGGGCATAAATCAATAACGCATGCCGGTGGCACCAGTGGATTCAATACCAAACTAATCTATTCGCCAGACGACAAGCTGACAGTAATCGTATTGGCCAACCTAAACGCATTAGGATATGTTGCGCAGGATCTTGCTTTGAAAATGGTGGCCCTAGCTCATGGCAAGACAGTTACATTACCCTCAGAAAGAAAAGAAATAAATGTATCCTCTGAAACACTTGCTCAATATGTTGGTACTTATAAGATTGATCCCTATGTTGGTGCCTACGGCTTAACACCCTTAAAGCAACTAATTATTTCTCTAGAAAATGGCTACCTAGTGGCGCAAGAAACAAATCAACCAAAAACGCAACTTTTTCCCGAATCAGAAACTAATTTTTTTGGGAAAATACCAGATATCCAAATTAATTTTTTCAAGAATAAACAAGGTCAAATCTCTCACTTGGAATTGCACCAAGATGGGGAAACTTCAACAGGAATAAATCAATATTTAGACTAAGTATAGATATGAGACTAATCTTAGTGCACTAAGAAAAAGCCTATGAGTCCACCTTTTAAATTATGAAATAACTGGAAATTGCATCATGCCCAAAAGCTCTGCTTATCAACCCGTAAACAAACCCAATTTTTTCTTAATAACAGGAGGCCCAGGCGCTGGGAAAACCTCTGTATTAAATGAGTTAAATAAACAAGGTCACCTTGTTGTGCCTGAAGTAGCTCGTAAAATTATCCAAGCTCAAAATGCCATTGGTAGCAATGCGACACATTCCGGCAATAGAGATAATTTCTGTGATTTAATGCTTGAACAGTCCATAGCAGATTTTAAAAAAATGGAACTGGTGAGTCAGCCCGTTTTTTTTGACCGCGGCATTCCAGATTTATATGGTTATTCCCAACGATTTTGTGGCAAAATGAATACCGAAATAGTGCGAGCTATTCAGCAATATCGATATAACACTTCGGTTTTTATCTTCCCACCATGGCCTGAGATTTATAGACATGATATGGAACGCCAACAGGATTTTCAGGAAGCAATAGAAACCTGGCAAGCGATTAAGGAAGCACATACAATCTATGGCTATGACTTAATCGAAGTACCAAAAGATACTATAGAAAACAGGATTGATTTTATTTTGCAATTAATGAACCTATATAATCAATGAAAAAGGATTGCCCTAGAAATACTGTATTAGTTATAGTCATTCACTAACGGACCACTAGAGCGGTATAAACTAATATGATTGCCCCCATAAAACAACTCAATATATGGATAAATGAAGAGCGCCATAAAGGTGCGCCCAATCCTCAACAAGCAGTCCTGTCTACTGCAACAAAAGAGTCCATTCCCCACGCACGGGTGGTCGCCATTCGTGAGATTAGTGAACTAAGCTTATTATTTTTCACTCAAAAAGGCACCCGAAAGGTAGCAGAGTTAATCACTAATCCGATTGCCACCCTAACTTTTTGGTTCGAGTTGTTGCAGCGAGAAGTGATTATTGAAGGAGTAGTTGAGTCCTTATTGCCTGAAGAAAATGAAAGATATTGGCAAACATATCCCCGCGAGGCGCAGATTAGATTTTATAGCTATGCAGCTACTTCATCCCAACCCATTATAAGCAAGCATCAACTGGAAAAGAAAAAGAAGAACATTGCGGTTAATTATCAGGACAAACCTCTACCAATGAGCGAATTTTATTGTGGGTTTAGAGTTAAACCTGCGCGTATGGTATTTTATACTTATCGGACTGATGAATTATCAGATGTGGTTGAGTATCATCTTGTCGACAATAGCTGGATTACAAGGTTGTTGTCTCCATAACTTACCTCTTGTCTTGATTGAATTATTTAGAACGATAACACTCTGAACAATGCCCCAATCATATTATGGTATAACACGAGAATACTAATGAATTACAAAATAGAACAAATCTCATCTGAAATCGCGCAAACCTTATGTCGCCAAATCACGGCAGATTTACCAGAATATTTTGGTTTACCGGATTGTAATGAACATTATGCATTAGGCGTTTGTTCGCGCATTAATTTTGCAGCAATTGCAGGAGAACAATATGTCGGGCTTTTAAGCCTTGATTTTCCATATCCTGCAAACAGCAATATTTATTGGATGGGTGTTCTACGTGCATTTCAAGGCCAAAGCATAGGGTATTTATTAATTCAAGAAGCTGTAAATTATGCAAAACAGCAAGGTGCTATAACCATGTCTGTTGAAACCCTTGCACCAGCAGAGTCTGATGCAAACTATCTAAAAACCTATGGTTTTTATAAAAATAAAGGGTTTAATCCTCTACTGAATTTAAAGCCCACCGGCTATGAATGGAATATGGTTTATATGGCCATGAGCCTGAATCAATTTAAAAACCGCAATAATCAAGCAATTAGCATAAGGTCATTTGTTGCAAAGGATATCCCCCTTCTCGTAAGCAATTTTGCTAAACACAATTGGCCAAAACCACAGTCTACTTTTGAAACTTATTGGCATGAGCACGAAAATAAAGAGCGAATGGTTTGGTTAGCTTTTTATGAAGGTGAATTTGCTGGTTATATTACCTTGAAGTGGCGCTCTTTATATCCTTCATTTAAACAACAAAACATTCCTGAGATTATGGACCTAAATGTTCTCCCTCCATACCGTAATAAGGGCCTTGGGACTGCTATGCTGGATATTGCTGAACAAGAGGCTGGTAAGTTTTATGATATTGTAGGGCTTGGTGTCGGTCTTTATGACGGATATGGTAGTGCTCAAAAGCTCTATATAGCAAGAGGCTATAAACCCGATGGACTGGGGATTACTTATGATTACAAAAGTATTGAACCAGGGAGTCAAGTTTGTCTTGATGACGATTTGGTGTTGTGGTTCACAAAGAAATTGAAATAGATATAATCTTGTGAAATAAAAATAAGCTTATTTAACGATTTTAGCAATTAAGGCATCCTATCCAATGAACCACAGTAATCTTATTAATCTCTGCAACGAACTTGAATTAGGTACACCATTAAGCCCACCTAAAAGGGTACACGGAGGTTTATTGCATACAATGTGGCGCGTTAATACAGAGGAAGCCTCTTATGCCATCAAACAACTTTCCCCCGATATTAAACTTAAAAATAAAAGCATCATAGAGAATTATAACTTAACTGAAGAAATAGCTACTCGTTTTGCTGAACATGGAATTCCAGCTGTATGCGCACTGAAACCATCAGGAAAGTATCTTGTATTGATTCATGGAACTGGATTTTTGATTTACCCCTGGGTCGATGCGAAACCACTTCATAAAGACACCGTTTCAAAATCCCACGCCCTAAAAATAGCTGAAATTATCGCACAGATGCATCTGATTAATCTTGCAGTACCAGAAATTAAGGAACCAGAATTTGATATTCACACCAATGACAGTCTGGAAGAACTATTCAGTAAAGCTCAGAGTTACCACTGTCCATTTGCAGCCGCATTAACAGAACATCAAAAGACTATTACCACAATCAATACAAACTACCAAAATATGCTCCCTCTTCTCAAACAAAGCAGTGTAGTTAGTCACGGGGATCTGGATCAAAAAAATGTCCTATGGGATAAAAATGATAATCCTATACTAATAGACTGGGAATGTGCTCGCAAACTAAATCCAACCTATGAGATTGTCAATGCAAGCTTAGATTGGAGTGGAATTACCACCAATTTCAATCAAGCTATTTTTATCAAAATGATGCAGACTTATAGCAATTCAGGTGGACATTTAGATAAAACTGTTCTTGAAGCGGCTTTTAATGCCGTTTTAGGTAATTGGATTAATTGGATGGTTTATAATATCGAGCGAGCCTGTACCAGGGAGGAATCAGAGCAAAAAACTTTAGGTATAGAGCAAGTAAATCAAGTACTGCAAACGATGATACAACTAATCAATATTATTCCTGACTTGATAGCTAGTTTTGAGGAAAAAGATAATAGCAAAAATGCATGAGTACGGAAGTCTGATCAACAAAATTGATGCACCACCTTTTTTCGAGATTAATTTTCAGAACTCTTTATCTCTAACTGCTCTATAAAATGGAGTATCTCGCTTTCTAGTTCTTTTGGATAACATGGTCAGATGAAAGCGTACTCCCTCCTAAAGAGTCGTTAAAACAACTAGCCATAACAATTATCCCACTACTTGAGGCCAAACATATCGATTTATGTGATCGTGGTTCGGAGGTAACTCAGCAGCAGATTAATGATCTGATTTTAACGTTCTTACGAGGCTAGTGTATGAAAAAAATACTCGCGTTGTTCAGTTTAGGTTGTTCCTTAAGCCTTATGGCAGCAACTAGCATATCGGCCATGATGCAAACCAATGCGCCAGATTAAAAATCCACGAATGGATTTATTCTACATCATACTTTAACCAAAAAGTGGCGGCTCTAGCTTTACATGTCATTTTGATCAATTATCTTCACTCTATAATTTGTTCGTTCCTTCTTTAGTTTGTTACAGCACACTGGCTTTTGTCGTTGCACATCTGGGACAGAAAAATTAAATTTTATTGGATGAAATTTTGGAGATTATTTTTTGCTCAACAAGTGCAATCGCTTTTTCAAAGTCCCATTGCACTTCCTCAGTCAGCAATGGAAGCATATCTGATCTAAAATCGCTGTGTTGTTTTTTGAGCAGCAGGTTTTGTTCAAACATTGCTTGTGAAATCAGTTCATCATTATGACGAGAGTACTGATTAAAAATTTTAATAACTTCATTGACATGAATAAGGTCTTTCTCCAAAACATACCAAAGGTCAAACAGATCTCGCCCTTTGCGCCTTTGATATAATGCTCGCAATTTAGTGCCCATCAATTCATCAAGATGGTATGTTTGTAGTAATGCTTTACCCTGAAACCACTCTGAATCAACTTGATGGCACTTCGCAATAATAGGTTTTACATTAAAATGCTCTGTGGTATTAATTTCTATTTTAAGTTTAGAGGGTGTATCGTCACAAGCGATATATCGATATACTAGTTTCGCACTTCTTTCAGTCAATTTACGTTGAGGTTCACCAAGCCAGTGATCTAATACTTCTCGGATGGCATCCAATGTTTTTCCAATTGGTTCCGGTTTAATTTGCACCAAATCAATATCCTCAGAATAACGTGCAGGAGGGTCAATATACAATTTATTTAAAGCCGTACCCCCGCGAAATACCAAAGATTGTTGTACGATGGGATGGTTAAATAAATCAACTAAGGCGCGACTAATAATCAAATCCTGTTCGACCATCGGCAAAAACTTCCAAGGAGCAAATGCTCTCCACTGCTCAATATAAATATCTGGAATCATAAATCACTCTCTATCATTGTATTTTCAATAAGCATCCAGCGTGAATTCCTGGGATAACCTTTAATGGGTAATTCACTTGCTAAAGGTAGCGGAGTATCAGGTTTGATGAGTTTATCTTGCAATAATGCAATAATACATTGTTGCTTTTCTGGATCCATCGTTTCAATATGTTCTAAAATGTATCCTAATCGTTGTATCCATGCTTTTTCCTGGGAAAAGTCCAGGAGTTTTATCAACGCTTGCTCATCGATGCTTTCAATCAGTTCGCTCAGAACAGTAGCAATATGATTTAATCCCCCTACATGATGGGGGTATTGAAGCAGATCCATAGCAGTTAACTCAGGCGTTGATGTTATCAGATAACCTGTTTTAACGGTTATTTTTTTTGTAGGTAAATTTTCTAATGATTTTTTATAAATAAATTCAATGCGCAGTTGACCACAATGCAGAGTTTTGAATTGTTTATTGGTCATTACTTGAAAAACCTGAGGTTTTTGATGGGAAGCACCATAATATTGTGCCGCGGAAAGTAAGCACACATAATAAGATAAATTCCAATGTTTCATTAAAATAGGTATAAGTTCAGCTGCAGGAATGCAACCGATAGCTTGATATTCTGGTGGTATAATGACATAAAGATTGGTAGCCGGACTAACTATTTCACCTCTTTTTTTTAACCGATATATTGCACAGTTCAGGGCGTTCTTAGAAACTTTTAAAGAGGATAATGCATCCTCTGTGGTAAATGTATAATGTCCATTTGCACGCACTGATTTTAGGTAACTTGAAAAAGTCATTATATCTCCATGATGTCATTAATTGACATTATAATTATATAACAACATTCACTAATATTCTATTAGTTGATTATGTACTGCCTAGAACTGCCTGACACAACAGTGACGAAAACGTGCCGTAACTATATCCGTTTGTAGTGTATTTATGGCAGTATTAGGCAGTAATTCGATGATTTGATGCATCGTAAGTTGTTGATTTATAATGTTTTCTATTATTGAGTATCAGGCTTCGAACCAAGGTGTCGGGGGTTCGAGTCCCTCCGAGCGCACCATTTAATGGCTATTCCCCATTTCCCTGTCTCTTGATCACATCGTCATGAACTCGGGGCTCTTTCCCATTTAAGGGGGCAGCTTCAATCAACCGCAGAGCACCTTAACACGCACTCTATAATTTTCAAAATTCCTAAAGCCATAAGCTCTACGTTGTATTAGTTTCATCTTTTTTCTTCTAGCCAGTTCTTGGTGATACTACATTCCTCATCACTTAGATCGCTTTACAGTTTAAAGCTGCGCAACACCTCCGTCTACACAGAGCTCCGCTCCGAAAATAAAATCTGAATCATCAGAAGCTAGAAAAAGAGCTGCCTTCGCTAGTTCGTCAGGGTGTCCCATTCTCTTGAGGGGAACTCGTTCGGTCATTTTCTGACTCATCATGTTAAGTTTTTCTTCACTAAGTCCCATTTTCTTATAAATGGGAGTCTCAACAGGTCCCGGTGAGATAACATTCACGCGGATTCCTTTGTCCACAAGGTCAGCAGCAAATCCACGCCCAAAGGAGCGAACTGCTGCTTTGCTTGCGCTGTAAACAGAACCACCAGGCAATGCCCTTTGTTGTAAAGAGGAGCTGGTCAAAATAATGGAACTCCCTTTGCGCATCAACGGTATCGATTTCTGAACAGTGAAAAACAACCCTTTCACGTTCACATCCATCATTTTGTCGAAAAAGTCTTCGTTCACTTCACTAAGAGGTACAAAGTTGGCGATGCCAGCGTTCGCGAACAAGACATCAATTCGTCCAAACGTGCTTTTTATTTCCGCGAAAACACGATCTAAATCCAAAAGCTTTGCCACATCAGCCTGAAGCGCGAGCACCTTATCACCCAACTCATCCTTTGCTGCTTGCAATGTTTTACTGTCTCGGCCTACTATCACAACAGAAGCTCCTTCCTCAAAAAATAGTTTCGCCGTCGCTAAGCCAATTCCGCTTGTTCCACCAGTAATCACTGACACTTTACCTTCTAGTTTTTTCATAAATTAGATTCCTAAACATGTTATTCGTAAGTGTTGACAAGCACTACTTTCCGCACTTGCTGAACCCACTCCACCAACTCAACTTTGTCGCTCATTTTTAATCATAGTTTACAGAGATTTACCAACCAGACAGGCAAGGGAGCAAGTTATTGTTACATAGGTTATGGGAGAAGAAATCTCTATGAACTAGTCTTGCAGTGTATCCATAAATACTGAAGATACACTGCATCTCATGGAGTTCATAAAACCATTAGAATTAGCGGTTCTTCGGATGTATCCAAGCATTAGCCTTCATGAAATCATCTAATGGGGTATGGGCAATGTGATTGGTATAGTTGCTCATTACTTTAAGACCAACCCCAGTAATGACATCAAAGACATTAGCTTTGCTATAACCAGCACTCAAAAAAGATTCAATCACTTCATCACTAACAAAGCCACGTTCGATAACTATTTTACGGGTAAATTCACGTAGTGCTTGTAACTTAGGATCAGCAATTGGTTTACCATCGCGTAGCGCTTGAATAGTGGCCTCATCCATTTTTACCATTTTGGCAAGAGTAGAGTGACCTGCCATACAATAATGACAATTGTTTTCATAGTTCACTGTCATTAATACTACCTGTTGTTCAATGGGATTAAGACTGGTCTTTTTGGAAAAAATATTCCATACAGTGCTATAACTATCAAGTAATGCTGGAGACTCTGCCATAAAGCTTTGTAAATTGGGCACAAAACCAAAGGCTTTTTTAGTTTCTTGTAAACTAGCCTTAGATTCTTGAGGGGCATTATCCATCGTATATTGAGTGAATTGAGTCATCATTATTTTCCTTAATTTCTGGTGATTTTTGTAGATATTAACCTGGAAAATCTATTCATTATAGACTATTTGATTGATAGAGTAGCGTTGATGTCCCAATAATCAATATTATTTTGGAAGAAAACTCTCTTTTTAGAAGTATCCACAGAAAAAAGTGCATGGCCTCACCCAATCATGATGTGCATCTTTTGGCCAGAACCATTCATGAATGGCTACCCCAAGGCATCCGATTCATGATTGAGGGTACGTACACCCCAAGATTTCTCAAACGATACTATTTCAAAGAAGAAGTGCTGGACCAACTGTATTTGGCTGACAAAGTATTACAGCACTTATTACTCCAGCAATTGAAACTAACATTTCCCCATGTAATGAATCTAAACTGTTACTACTTGTATGGACCTACTGGTGTTCAATTAGCAACACAAAAGATTCGCGAAATACTTGCGACGCAAAAACCCAAGTACATTATCCGGGCAGATATCAAATCGTACTATAAATCCATACAGCATCATGTATTGATTGATGACATCAAGCGTTATTACACCGATACTAAAGTCCAATCAATGTTGGAAAATATTGTCAGAAATCCCATTGAAACACCTAGAGGATATAAGAACCCTGATCATGGCATAGCGCTTCGTGGTCCTTTGTCCCAATTTTTTAGTGCACTGTATTTAAAACCACGGGATGATGCATTTGATATGATGGACGTAGCCTATCTGCGTTATCAAGACGACATCATTATCTTATGCTTCACCAAACGCCAATTAGAACGCTGCAAAATTAGAAATGCACGCGAACAAGTTCGGCTTATGGTTATTGATGGGTTTTCTACCTCCCGAATCAGAAGCTACTTGAGCGCGTGGTTGCGGTGGTGGGTGAGAACGAGTCAAAGCTGGAACCATCAATCCTTATTATCCCAATTCATTCATAGTTGTTATGATGCCAAAATAGCGGGTATTGCTATTGAGCTGCTGTTGGCTAACTACGCTAAATCGTGGGTACCTGTGGACTTGATGGCTCAGCAAGATTTTGAAAAGACTGCATAAGGTCTTTTGTTCTCACCTCATCAATGGCTTCTATAGCCGATAAATCCAACTCCGACATGACTACCCCCTCCTCAACCCCGCGGCACCGAGCCAGTCCGCTCACAAACCGTAATATTGCCCATGAAAAACCCAACCCAGAATCCTCATCGGAAGCCGTAGGAGTAAACCAGGTATCATAAGCATCAGTCACACAGTTATAAAACTTAAGCTGTCGCTCTAGATTGGCTGGATTAGATGCATCCAATAAGGCCCGGTCATTGACTACATCATAAAATGAACGCTTGGGATGACAATATTCCTGAGCAATATGAGCAGGTACCTCTCTTTGGGGAAGACCAACCTTTATCCAGAGTGTGTCTAGTGCTTCCCAATCCGCATCAGTTACCTTGGGACTTTGATTGTACGCCTCAATATAAGTTCTTAATGCATTCTTTAAGGGCGTTAAATCAAAATGTGCGCTCCGGTATTTTATGCCCTTTTGGGTATAGACAAGGCCTCTTGGGTGTTTGAATAGGTTGTCTCCTATGAGTTCTTCGATTTTTTGAACACGTTTCAGGATAAGGTGCTTGGTTTGGTCATCCATATACCGTTCCAACATCCGACACATATGCGTGTCCTTGGCCCAATAGGCATATTCATAGGCAGTACAGTTAAAGGTTCTTCCTGAATAGTCCGTAAAAGGTATTTTTCTTGCGATGAGGAGCTCTTGAGCACTATCAGCGTCTTTTTTAAGTAAGCATTCCGCCTCAATTTGTTGACCGTACGCTACATGGCGTAAAAACTGTTTGGCATCGATTATGGGCTTGAAATCGGGTCGTTCGTGTTTGAGTTGCACCAAGAGTGTTTCTTTGAGCTTTGGGTCTTTGTAGGTGTTGATTCGTTCGTATAAGGCTTGTAATGCTGCATGATTCATCGTGGCGGTATCAATCACCACATCGTCTTGAACCAGAGGGTTTTTATGGGGAATATTTACACCTAAACTTTGCGCACCACTTCGCGCTTTCTCCAAAGCTTGGGTTACTTCTTGGGGTACATCCAATAAAGGAGAGTGCACAAATTCGGCAAAACTCGTACAGATGAACCCTTGGTGTCTCACAAAATCGCCTTTCTTTTGAGTGTCTAACACGAAAAACTCATCAAAATGGGGGGAGTCTTTGATTTCTGAATAACGCGTTACAAAAGTTTCTTGGATGTTATTGATGTCTGCTTGAGTGAGCAGGCGGGTTAAGGCTAATTCGTTGACATGCTCATTTATCCACAAGAGGCAGGCTTCTTCGATGCTGCGATTACTTTGGTGGGCTTGAGCTAGAGTTTGGGCAAGGTGAACGCTTAAACTAGAGTGAGCATCTAGAATTTGCCCAAAGTTCGTGCTTGGGCTGATAATTCCTTGAGCGAGACAGTAGATGTTGGTGATGCCTAGCAAAAATTGGGTTGCTATGGACCAGTCTTCTGCCTGAGTTAAACACTTGAAAGGGGATTCAATAAGGGAGTCAAATAAGCCGCCAGCACAGTATCCGAATAAGGCCTCCATATACTCTTCTGCGCTTGTTGTTTGAGGGTTAAAGCCCATGGCCTTATTAATCTCTTGTTGATGAATCAGCGTGCCTTGCTGAGTTTTGGTAAAATCAACGTCTACATTCAGTAAGGTTTGTGTCGTCTTTTTTAGAACTGCCCTTAAGTGCTCAAAATCAATAGGTTTATTAGGAGGCATCAATTGTGCTACCTGCTTAATCACTCGAGACTTCAAATTTTTGGCTTCAAAGGTGAGTGGGGTATAGGCTTGGATGAGGGCGTGTTGTAATGCTGATTTTGATGTGTGGATCTGCTTTGATACACTCTTGTGTGCCACACTAAATATGGGGTTGGTCGCTTCCGAACGCAAAAAGCCATCTTCTGCTGTAGGGCGTAAGATCATGCTGTAGAGATTGGAGGTGTCCCTGTCTTGCATAAGCTCTTCTAATGGTCTTGGATAACTTGGAAAGCCTGCATTGAGGCAGCTTAATTCTGGGTGATTTTCCACAGAAACAAGTACTTTTAAATACGCATCAATTTGGACCAGCCTTTCTTGTTTTTGTTGGGTGAGTGACGACTCTGCTCCAAGTAGGTTAATGTCACTTTCCAGAGCCTCTTTGTAGGCTAATAATTCGGTCTTGAGGCTGGCTTTTTTGTTTGAATTGCTGCCTTTGCCAAAAAATTCTTGCAGGGCGTAAACCGCTTTGCAGGTGTTGTCTAACCCAATGTTCGTGCCACTGACTATCGGCATGAAGACATGGACTATGTTTTCCGGGCTAACATACAGGTATCTGGCAAATAGAGGCTCTTTTAGGGGAAGCTTCATGTTAATTGATTTTTATTTAATTAGTGTGATCAAAATATATCATTCCTTGCCAAAAGTCTCTATGTTATCATTGTCTACATATTGGAATCTGTTCATTATAAAAGTCCTAACATGCTATTTCAATTTGAGCGGGTAATCTATAAAAAGTTGAGAATGGCGTGAACTAGTAGTTGAGCAACAAATAATTGATGAAATTTTGTAAAATCTTTTAGCTATATTTCTCAATAAGTTGGTCAGCGATTTCATTTAAGTCGCGACCTATATAGGTTGGTTGAGGCCCAACACTAAGGACCTCATTTTCTTTGCGAGCAATAAACGCTGCAACTGCCCCTATAGTATCCCATATATGGCACGCAATCAGCGTCACTTCTGAGGGCTTGACTCCTAATGTCTTGACAACATTGTCATAAGCTTCTCGCGCAGGGATACAAAATCATATTCGCAAACCACACGCGCATTGACTCTTTTGAGTCCAGGATTCGCTCAAAAACAGGATTTAATGATTCAAGATCGATCAGCGTTTCATTACAATCGAAAACCAAGATTTTTCTCATGATATCCTTCTTCACATTAATTCTCTGTTGTTCATGCATAAGTCAACATAGTAAATGCAGCTCATCTGCGCTATTGAACAGTTCCTGACTTTAAAAATTGTCGGATGCTGTCAGCGATTTCTTGCACATGGGTTTCGAGTGCGAAGTGCCCTGTTTCAAAGAACTCCACTTCTGCATTAGGATTATCGCGCTTGAATGCTTCAGCACCTGGAGGAAGAAAGAATGGATCGTTTTTCCCCCAAACAGCCAATAGTCTAGGTTTATGTGTGCGGAAATAGTTCTGAAACTCTGGATAGAGGGCAACATTCGATTTATAATCGCCGAACAAATCCAACTGAACTTCTTTGGCATCTTTGCGTTCCATATAATAATTGTCGAGCGAATACCCATCTGGAGAAACTTCCGCAGCATCCCTGGTCCCGTGTGTGTATTGCCAAAGTGTTGTCTCTGGAGTTAAGAAAGCACGCAACGCTTCCCGATTAGCACTTGATGCGTCTTTCCAGTATGCCTGGATTGGCTTCCAGCCATCGCTTAATCCTTCTTCGTAGGCATTCCCGTTTTGAGAAATAATAGCCGTAATACGCTCTGGGTGCTTGAGTGCAATACGTAAACCAGTGGGTGCACCATAGTCAAAAATGTAAACCGCAAATTTATCGAAACCAATGACCTCTGTGAATTCATCTACCACTTTCGCAATGTTATCGAATGTGTACTTGAATTCCGAACGAGGAGGCATATCTGTCCTGCCAAAACCCGGTAGATCGGGCGCCACAATATGGAATTGATCGGAGAGAATAGGGATCAAATCCCTGAACATATGGCTTGAAGTCGGAAATCCGTGCAGCAAAAGCAATTTTGGTTGTCCCACTTTTCCTGCTTCTCGGTAAAATAAATTCAAACCATCAATCTTTACATTCTTGAAGCGAGTGTTACTCATTCTATTTCTCCCTTAATTAATCGTCTGCTTTCAAAATTGACAAAAGTAAAGCATCATTGTCCAAATTGTTTCATATTACGAATCTCGTTCCCAAATAACACCTTTTATAATTCTGTGATCGCGTTTAAGATCACTTCTACGACTACAGCAGGAGCCGTCACGCTTGGTGTGTGATCCGTCTCGGATCTTACAATCTTGGCTTTCATGCGCTCAGCCATGAACACCTGTGTTACTTCAGTGATCATCCGCTCCTCTAGAGCGATGAAGTAATGCGTTGGGAGAGTTTTCCAAAGAGGTTTTGCAACTTTTACAGTAATGCATGCTGGAGGTATAGAACGTTGTACAGCAGCGAGCACCTAAAGCTCCTCCGGGGTCGCATGTTGAGCAAAGGCATTTGCAAACGCCTCCTCAGGCAACCAAATAAGACCATTTTTTGCATCCATTTAATTATCGACTTAAAGTCAGTTTACATGTCTCAGACCTAATATAAATGTAAATGCCATTGTTGAATAAATCAAATCCAGGGAATGCTCAGTGGAAATGGATCGTGCTATAAAAAATAAAGATTTGCATAAAATAATATTTACAGTTTACTCTAAACAATCGTTACACAATTTTAGAAACAATGTTATTAAATGGCTATAAGATAGGTATTGGTTTAAGATCCCCTCATTATTATCAAGTAATGGAAGAACAGCCAAAGATTGATTGGTTAGAAGTTCACCCCGAAAATTTTATGGCAAAAGGTGGGCCGTTATTAGATATTTTGTTTTCTATTCGTAATAATTACCCTTTAAGTTTTCATGCTGTTGGTTTATCTTTAGGCTCTACTCAAAGGGTAAACAAGAATCATTTAAAAAGAATTAAAAAGCTCATTAATCGTTTTGAGCCAATTTTGGTCTCGGACCATTTATCTTGGAGCAATGTGGGAAATATCTATTTGCCAGATCTGTTGCCCATACCTTATAACGACGAAAGTTTAGTGCTTATCTCTAATCATATTGATGAGACGCAAAATTACTTACAAAGAACGATGTTGATAGAAAATCCATCGTCTTATTTAGAATATAGTACTTCGACTTATTCAGAAGCTGAGTTTTTAGTAGAGTTAATTAAACGTACAGATGCCAAAATTTTATTGGATATTAATAATATTTATGTCTCTTGCTTCAATCACGGTTGGGATCCTTTTGACTATATTCAAACTATTCCTTATGGTTCTGTACAAGAAATTCATTTGGCTGGACACTCTGTTCATGTACAAGATGAACATAACCAATTGCTTTTAGATACACATAATAACTATGTATGTCAGGAAGTATGGGAATTATATCAATATGCGATTCGCCATATTGGTCATGTTCCCACATTGATAGAATGGGATACGGATATACCTGATTTGGAGGTTTTATTGAATGAAGCAAGAAAATCCGTCAATTATATCGACGCTCGAACACATACAAAATGAATTTGTTAAAGGAGTTTTGAGTCAAAAAAGCCATTCTATGGTGCAATACATTCATCATAATCACATAGCCCCTGAATCTAGATTGAGTATTTATCGAAATAATATCATGCAAAATCTGCGATATGCATTGGAAAATACATTTCCTTATATTTGGGAGTTAGTCGGAAAGGAATGTGCAGATAACTTGGCTTATCGATTTTGTCAAAAGTTAGAGAATTTTCCTGTGAGTCATTGTCTTGATGATTGGGGTGGTAAATTCCCACAATTTTTACAAGAAATCGAAGCGATTAAAGATCTTGTTTATTTGCAAGATATAGCTGAGCTGGAATGGTTAAAACATAAAAGTTTTCGTGCTGATGATTTTAAAGTGCTTAATCCATTGAAATTACAAAATCAATTGAATAACTGCCTGGAGGAATTATGTTTGGTATTTAATCCATCAGTTTATTTATTTTCATCCCCTTATGTTTTAAAAGACATAATAGACTTGATTGAAAACCCAAATGAAACAATCAATGTGATTTTGCAGCGAGAACCTTGTTATGCAATCATTAACCGCCAAACAAATCATGTAGTGACTCACTGGTTATCTGAAAGCCAATTTTATTTTTTTAATTCTATAAAAAATGGTTTTACTTTGATGCAATCCTATGAACTTATTTTGAAAACTAATCCTGATTTTGATTTAGTTGCTTCCTTACAAATGCTGTTAAAAAATGATTTATTTTCGAATTATAGAAAAACCGCAATAAAAAAGGTTTGAGTTGAGAAGATAAGCTTACTCAGCAAGAACGACTAAATCTAAAGTTCCATCAACTCCTGCCACATTTCTTGATTTACGCTCATTTTTTGAAATTACATTGATGTAACCTTGTTTTAATGCTTCTGTCCAAGTAGCGTCTGTGGTTAAAGCTCTTGAATGTTCCACTTTGTTCTGTTTTTCTAATTTTGCAGCCAGGTTCGCTGTCTCCCCAATGACGGTATACTCAAGTCTATCAGCATTACCAATGACACCAAAAACCACTTCACCAATGGCAAGACCAATACCTACATCAATAACCAGATCACCACTTTTTCGTCGTGCATCATTCCATAGAGACAAGCCGAAGAGTATCTCGTCTACCGACTTTAGAGCATCTGCTGCATAAGTATTCGAAGAGGATACAGCACCAAAACTTGCCATAATCCCATCCCCCATAAACTTATCGATATTTCCATGATGTTTTTGAATTATAGGTACGATTAAACGCTGATATTCTCCTAGTAATGCAATTAAATCAGTAGGCGAAAGAGTTTTGGAAGCCTTAGTAAAGCCCCTCATGTCGGTAAACATAATAGCTGCCTGTCGGGTTTCACCATAACCAGCCTGTAATAATGAATCGGAATGGGTAATTTTTTCAGCAACAGTTAAATCAAAAAAACGCGCTAAATCTTTTGCTGCAGAGGTCTGCACGACGGCTTGGTATAGTGTTTTCTTTGCTCGCTCAAGTACCAATGCCAGAATAATTGTTACTAATAAAATAGACAAAAGTACATCAAATACAGCACCTACATAGACAGCTTGCATGGATGCATAAGTTACATAGTCCCAGGTTATAACATTCATCCCTGTATTAGCTAAAGTTTTCCATACAATAATAGACCAGCCAATCACCGCAGTAAGCCCAGAAAGCAATACCCATTCGGGTTCAAATCGCAGCGCACGTAAAGCAATTAAAATATAAGCATAATTAATATGAGTATTTTTTAAATTAATTGTTGCTGAGGTTTCGTATTGTAAGTAATAGGTCCAAATAATGAATAATAATAACACCATTTCTAGAACCACAAACAATCCAAGCACAAATGAGCGGAGTTGATTGGTGTAAGCAAACCATAATCGTGTCAAGATCAGAATACTAAATAATGATAATCCTAAAGAGGCGGTATGTACGGGAGCACTGGGGCTATAACCCTCAGGAGTTACATAATTAATAATAAATAACATAAACACAACAGCTAATTGTACTCCTCCCACAAGCAATTCACTTTGATACTGTTGCGCTTCCATCTCCTGTCGAACACGAAGTGGAAATTGAGCATATTTAAGCACTCTCTCCTCCTACTATGCGATTACATAATCCTTTAGGAAGCATAATAAATTCTTCTGGATCACTATTCCTTGTGGACTGTGATGCGCAAGAGTGTTTCGAAGTGGCACAATCATTTTTACCTGCACGTACTATGTGATAGCATCTTTCAAGCTCAATTGAACTTCTATTTTTAGAAAGCCAATTAGTATTAGTATATACAGAAAAGATTGCAGCCCCTATGGCGGCGGAAACAACAGCAGTATTTTGGATCCGGCGTTTATTCATGATGATTTATTTTTTAATATTGTATTTGAGCCTTGAGGAAAATTTTAAATAAGGTTATTAAATTAATCATAATGAGCTTAAAGATTTGAGCTAGGAATTACAAACAATTTTGCCCGTAACCAAGAATGTAATTCTTTTACAATGTAGCTAGCAACCTCCTCGTCCGCAATCTTTTTTCTTAGCGCTTCACAAATCTCAATGAACGATTCTTGACGTTTTATTGCATTTAACATTGTCAGTTCTAAAGAGTTGAGTTTAGTATAACGTATTTCAAGTTGATGGCGCCAAACAAGCACTGATTGGGGTAGTTTAAGGAGTTTAGGTTTAGGAGTTGATTTGTTCTTACGCAAAGCTTCAATAAGAGATAGACTGTTCCAGTAGAAGGTAAGTATCTGGCATGATGGATGCAGCTCAAACTTGAGTTCTGGCCACTGTTCTACAGGTAAAGCGTGTAAATCAGATTCAGACAGCAAATCTTTGTCACAAGCAACCACCGACTGATATTCCGCCCATTCAAATTGAGCAATTTCGGCTATATAGGGTTTTTTATTATATGGTGAAGTTTCAGTTAAAAATTGACTAATATTTTGACCAAAAAAATTGAGTGAATCACTGCACGATGGATATTTATGTATGTATGCCCTACACATTTCGCTAAATTTATCCTTACCCATTACTGAAGTCAGTAGGTTGTAGTCATTAGCTAATACTTCTTCAAGGCGGCCATAAAATCCATTGGCATAAATAGCGACTCGATCAGAAACAGACCCTTTAGGTGGAGCTTGCAGATGGGGATGGATAAGTGGTTCTGAGGTCAGAATCGAGTTTTGCAATAAAGTTTGCAATTCATTGAGTTTCATACATTAAGCTCTCTTTAGTAACTGATAAACACTCGAGTTTAATTTTTTTTGCATAGTCCAACTCGCTCCATAACTCTTCAAATGGTGGGATATGGTCATCGCGTTCAATCATAGTAGAGACATCACCAAAGCGTTTAATTGCTTTAGCGTAGAGCTCCCAAACTTCGTTAATCACTGGATGATCATGGGTATCGATAATATAATCGTCACAATTCTGATGGCCCGCTAGATGAAATTGCTGAACGCGCTCTACCGGAATGGCGTGTATATAAGTTTCAGGATCAAACCCATGATTGTAGGAGCTGACGTAAATATTATTGATATCCAGCAAAATCAAGCAATCTGCGCGATGAGCAATTTCAGTGAGAAATTCCCATTCTGTCATTTCAGACTCTTTGTATGTTATATAACTGGATACATTTTCTAAGAGTATTTGTTGCTTATAAAAATCTTGTACACATTTAATTCGCTCTACGATATGGTCAATCGTTTTTGCTGTATAAGGTAACGGCAACAAGTCGTGTATGTTGCGTTGATTCACTCCGGTCCAACATAAATGATCAGAAATCCATTTGGGTTGGATTCTTTCTGCAAGTTGTCTGACTTTCTTTAAGTAGTCGTAGTTAATCGGTTCAGAACTGCCTATGGATAATGAAACTCCATGCATTACTAAAGGATAATTTTCACGTACCTTGTCCAGATAATAAAGAGGCCTCCCTCCATCAAATAAGTAATTTTCGGTAAGAATTTCAAACCAATCTACTGCTGGAGAATGCTCTAAAATATATTGATAATGATCTGTTCTTAAGCCCAATCCCATGCCTAAAGATGGGGGTTTATTAGTATGTGTTTGTTTGTTATTTTCCATCCACTTGGTTTCCTGGATATAAGCGTACTGTTAGAGATGAATTGATGCCTCGGTTGAGGCATCAATTCCTTGTTGCATGTCGAAATTATGATTTACAGTGGTGTTTTCCTTTGCAGCTGCTTTTACCTTTACAACTGTTTGTATGCTTGCAACTATTAGTACCTTTGCAGCTATTAGTCCCCTTACATTTGTTTGTATGTTTGCAGCTATTGCTTCCTGACTTACAGCTGTTTGTATGTTTGCAGCTGTTAGTACCTTTACAGACGTTAGTGCCTTTGCACTTATTTGTATGCTTGCAACTGTTGGTACCTTTACAACCGTTTTTTGCTAAATTGATCAAGGAGTCCGTATTAACTGAACTACTGTTTTGGTTGGTAGTAGCGTAAACGCCTGAGGTAAAAAGTGCTGCTGCTGTTGCTGCTATAATTAAGCTTTTCTTGTTCATTTCAATGTCCTTATATTTAGATTTAGAGTCCCATGACAATATTAGTTGAGCAATTTTATAAATTCAAGGCTCGGAGTTGATTATTTAGAATAATCGTTCTAAGGTTATTGTTATCAATTATAATTTTTCATATTTAAATAAAATTAAATACAAAAGAGTAATTCAATTGAACATAAAAAAGACAAATACACGCTCCAAATATTTTTTCCATCAATCGGCTACTTTTTTTACCGCCATGTCCAGTATTAGCTTATTTTTAGGGCGAACAGCCTGGCCTTTTCTTGATTTTTTATTTCGTTTTTGGATAGGGAATAAAGTGTTAATTGCTGGACTACTGCAAGCACACAATTGGACTATTAGTGTGTTGCTTGCTACTAGTGAATATCCAGTGCCATGGTTGTCTCCTAAATGGGAAGCATTACTAGGCATTTTCGCACAATGTATTGGTGGTGGCTGTCTTATATTAGGTTTATTCACACGAGTTGGTGCTTTAGCAATTCTTATTCTTTCAGTAATGACACAAATCTATTACGTCAAGCTTGATGTTAATTTACTGTTAATTACCTTGATGGCCGGTTATATTTTAAGAGGAGCAAGTTCTTTTTCATTGGATCATTTATTCGAGCAGGGATTAAGTCGCAGCCCTTTACCTTTTGCAATGAATATTCATAATTTTTTTAATGCCACAAAAAAAGGGTCAGAGAACCTTTTTCTTTTAGGATTACGTATTTGGTTAATGTTATCCCTTATTTTACTCGGGGCTTATGATGTTAAAATGTCAACTTCTGGCATGCAATTAGCTTTTGTTTGGCTACCGTTAAAGTCACTTCACCTATTGATAGGCTCTGGTTTTCTTATTCTCCCTTTTGTATTCGGTATTGGCATAGCAACTCGATTGTTTGCTTTGCTGTTACTCGTTCTTTTTTTCGTCACACAATCGCAGGTCAGTGAACTTGCTTATGCACCTTATTGGATGATGATCATGGCGATTTTATTTATGTCTGGCTCGGGATTTTTTTCATTTGACCAAATGATGTTTAGCACGCTTAAGCGTCGTTACCCACAACTTTCAGGAAAACCAGCGTTTAGTCTGGACAATTTACCCCATGTTGTTATTCTTGGCGGAGGTTTTGGGGGCATTACTTGTGCTAAAGCTTTATCTCATACACCTGTTAGAGTGACCATTGTTGATAAAAATAATTATCACCTTTTTCAACCTCTTTTATATCAAGTTGCCACTGGAAATCTTTCATCAGGAGATATAGCAATCTCTATTCGCTCAATCTTTCTTAATCAATTCAATGCTCAAGTTTTATTAGGCACAGTAAGTTCTATCGATAAAGTGAATCGAAAAGTAATCACGGATCAATTTGAATTGTCATATGATTATTTGGTTATTGCTACAGGAGCAACACATAGTTATTTTGGCAAAGATGGTTGGGCTCCCTATGCTCCTGGCTTAAAAACCATTGAAGACGCAATAGATGTTCGCAGTCGCATCATGCAAACCTTTGAACGTGCTGAGATCGCTGAAACTGATGTTGAGCGAGAAAATTTATTGAATTTTGTGATTGTAGGTGGAGGTCCTACAGGAGTTGAGCTTGCGGGTGCTATTATTGAACTGGCTCGCTATGGAATGGAAAAAGATTTCAGGCATTTTGATCCTTCTAACTCTAAGGTCATTTTAGTTCAAGCTGCGCCACGATTGCTTCCAGCTTTTTCGGAAAAAAGCTCAGCCAAAGTACAACAATGCCTGGAGCAACTTGGTGTCGTAGTATATACCAACAGTACTGTTGAGGGTATTGATGAGATGGGCGTCATTGTTAAAGGCCAGCGGATTTGCTCCAAATCAGTATTTTGGGCTGCTGGTGTTCAAGCCTCACCTGCAGCAAGTTGGTTGGATGTACCCGCAGACGGCAATGGCCGTGTATTAGTAAACAAGGATTTTTCTGTGCCAAATTGCCCCAATATTTATGCTATAGGTGATACTGCAGCTGCTAATCTTTGGCAGGGAAAGCCTATTCCTGGATTGGCACCTGCTGCAAAGCAAGGCGGGAAATTTATTGCCAAAAAAATTACCGCCCTTGTTTATAATAAGTCTGCTCCAGAAGAGTTTCACTATACCCATTTAGGTAGTCTAGCAACTATTAGTAGGAAAGCATCAATAGTTGAGCTAAATCGCTTTAGTTTTTACGGAGAGCTCGCTTGGTGGTTTTGGGGTGTTGTTCATGTATCTTTTCTTGTTGGAGCTCGCAATAAGTTTTCTGTTCTGTCTAATTGGGTATGGTCCTTTTTTACTTTTAGAGCGAATAATTTACTTATTACCTCAGTCAAGGTAAAGAAACATTAGGGACTTATTTGTAAGCTTTGATTGTTTGATAGTGAAACTTGCATCTTACTCGATTAATACAACTACTAGCTGAAGCCTTCCCGCTTAAAAGGCGGGTTTAATACCTTTAAAGCGGACGAATTAAATACTTTTTAAAAATTGAATCCAATATACGTTTCAATTTCATTATGAAATTAAAAATTATCACAAAGTTATTTTTTATTTTCATAAGGCTTATCTGCAATCACGTCTACTTTTTCAATTAATGGAGGCTTCGCTAGGAGCTCCCCTGCTTTTGCCATCAATGCTGCGGCAAGTTGTCCAGACAAGTGCGTATTTCGAGCTGCGTCATTAGGAAAGGTATCAAAAATACCAAAAGAAGATTCACCGATGCGAACGGCATACCATGTGATTGTTTCTGTTTCATTTTGTACTATAGGTAATCCAGAACGCAGAAAATTTTCAACTTCTTGCTCTTTTCCAGGTTTTGCATCTAATCGAACCAATAAACCAACTTTTATCATTCCATTACCTCCAGTTCCTTTGGGAGCTACGCCCAAAACGGGCATAGCAAATTAGTTTCTACACAGTTACATCCAAACATTTTGTATTCCTTGTAAAACTATTGAAGATCAGCCGGATTTTTATCTTTAATTTGCAACCAATTAGCATCTGCTTTTTTGATGTATCCAGGTATGTCTTTAGACCATACCTTTTGGACTCTTTCATTAAGGTTTAGATAGAGTTTGCCATCAACCATTTTCCATGCTAAAGGATCGCTAGCAATTTTCTTACCTACCGCAGTTCCAAAGGCGCACCAGCCACCATACTGAGGTAAATATTTATCTGGATTTGCTTCAAACAATTTTTTATCATTTTCATTGGCAAATAGATAATAAATGCCATCTCTGATGACTACATGGTCACCATTACCCTTAACTGGCTTATTTTCAGTAAAATAGGCAACCACATCATAGCCTTGCAGTGCTACTGCAAAAGTTGGGCTGTCAGATGAAAAAGCTGTTGAGCAAAACATAAAACAGGATGCTATAAATACCCCCAAAAACCTGTTAAATAATTTAGTATAATATTTCATTTTGCACTCCTTGATTGAAGGAAAAACAGTCGAAAAATTAGTTTATTTTTTTACTCCAACTACTTTGAAATTTATTGTTACATCATCTTTAATTTCTTTAGTGCTTGACCATTGCCCTTGCCCCACACCAAATTGGGTCCTTTTAACTGTAGTAGTTCCTACAACAATTCCTTTATTTGCATCCGGTTGCTCTGAAGTAAATATTAAAGTAACAGGCTCAGACTTATCGCGTATAGTAAGTGTCCCCTTGGCTTGATAGGATTTATCACCTGTTTTTTCAATTTGGTTTGATTTAAATTCAGCTTTGGGAAACATTTTGACATTAAACCATTCTGGATTAATTAATGTATCTTTCAATTCAGAATAGGAAGCACTTATAGAGTTAATATCAACAATAATATCAATGCTGCTGTTTTTTAAATCGTTGGGATCAACACGTATATCACCAGTAAAGGTTTTAAATTGGCCGGTTACAGGAGCACCATTTTGAGTCGCAGTAAAAGTTAATTGACTTTCATTAGGAACGATTTGCCACTGAGGAACTGCTGCTTCGCTTAGTAAAGGTGTGAGCACTAAAAATCCTGAAGCAACAGTTCGTTTTATACGATTTAGATCTATCACGAAATCATCCTCCTTAGAATATCATCTTTATTAATAAAATGATGCTTTAGTGCAGCAGCAGCATGAAGACAAATAGTTGCAATTAAACCATAGCCAAGCCATTGATGCACTGTTTGAAGTAACAGTCTGTATTCTTCATTTGGTGCAATTAGATTAGGTAAAGTAAATAAGCCAAAAAAAGATGGGGGTAGTCCCGCTGCACTAGTAAGAAGCCAACCCGTAATAGGCATTGCAAACATAAAGCCATAAAAAGCGTAATGTACGAGTCGTGCCGCGATTATTTCCAGCCAAGGTAAGGATAACTCAGGAACCTTATTAATCAAACGCCAAGTAAACCGTACAATAACAAGTCCAAGAACTAAAATACCATATTCCTTATGCCAACCGTAAAATTTTAGCTTTTCCAGACTAATAGGCAAAGAGACCATGTATAACCCTTCGGCAAGTAAACCTATTATTAAAAGTGCCATGATCCAGTGCAGAAGGATGGCGATTAGACCAAAATGAGTAGCGCTATTTTTTATTCGCATTTTAGTTCCCTGAATTTGATTGATAGCCTTCGGCCCCTATTTCCAATGAAACATTATCCCCTACATCAGGTAACAAGGTATTAATTCCAAAATCAGATCGCTTAATATCAGTTTTGGCTGAAAATCCGACTGAAATTTTATCAGTGATTGGATTTTTCCCAACTTTATTTAGCGTGACCATAAGTGTCACTAGTTTTGATACTCCGTGAAGGGTAAGTACTCCCTGCACTTTAGCAGAGGTCTTACTTAATACATCTACTTTATTGCTTACATAGGTAGCTGTTGGATACTTATCCGTATCAAAAAACAAGGGGCTTTTTAAATGTTTATCAAGTTCTGGTAATCCTGTACTAACACTAGACACATCGATAGTAGCTTCTACCTTACTGTTTTTAGGTTGCTCTTTATCTAAAATTACAAATCCTTTCGCATACCATTTACCTGCTTGTGTTGAAAAACCCAAATGATTGATATGCCAAAGAACATAAGTATGTTGATCATCAAGAATGAATTTATCTGCTGCATAACCTGGAAGAGACAAAGCAAATAATACTGTGCTCGTAAGTATAAAATTAGCCAATTTCCTTAGCATTTATAACTCCTTGGATCCTTTTTACTCTATGAGTAAAAACAATGGTAAATTACTTAACTGGAAGATTTACCATCAGATTTCAATTGACCACCAACAATTTTTTCACATAGTCCTTTTGGTAAGAGTAGAAAGGCATCTGCTTGATTGTCTTTTTTGGAGGAACCGGCGCATGAGGCAGTAGCAGTGGCGCAATCATTCATTCCTGCACGAGCAATCCCATAGCATTTTTCTGTAGAAGTAGCTGAGGATTCATCAGATGCTCCAATTGCTGTATGAGCCGCTGATAGAGATAAAAAAGCCGCTACGGCTGATTTAATAAGTTTTTCCTTATTATTCATTTTCATTTTCCTTAATATTTGAATTATTGAGTACTATCTATCATTCAAGTGTGTAAAGGTAAAAAAACTAAAATCTGACAACAGTAATTCTAGAATGATTGTTCTAAATAATCAAATATAACCAATAAAAATAGCAATGCTAAGGTCTGATAAAGAAAGTGGGGGCTCGCGTGGAAAAGAAGAAGAGGGAATCATTATCCAGCGACCATATTGTGTTACTTTTTTAATGCTAGTCGTAGAGAATATTCCGCTTGGCTTCCTCAACATCTAACTAATCTGTTTAGGAAAGGGACGAAAGAAAATTATTAATCCCAAAAACATGATTTTCAAACATTTGCCTAGGGGCTGAAGAACGGCATAAGCTCATAATACCAAATAAATTGCCAACCAAAAAATCGGCAGTTTTATCAACATCAATGTCGATTTTTACCTCTCCTTGATTTTTAGCATGCAGTAGTAGCCCTCGGAATGATCCTTTTAAATATTGATAAAAGTCATCAATAAACTCCGCTACTTCTTTATTGTGAGAATGTATCTCTGTTGCCGTTGCTACGAGAAAGCAACCTCTAGAACGTAGATTTATTGAGTCATAAAGCTCTAAAAACTGTGAAAAAAAAACTTTAATCCCTTCAATTCCGCCTGCTTTAATTTGAAGAGGAGCAGTCACGTGATTGGTTATATTTTGGCGAAAACGCTTTAACATCATAATAAATAATTTATCCTTGCCACCGCCGTATTTATACAAGGTCGCTCGATTTAGACCAGTAGCTGCAATAATGTCCTCAATGGACGTATTAAAATATCCTTTTCCCCAAAAAAGATTCATAACTTTGTCAAGCACTTCTTCTGTTAGTGGTCTTTGTTGCATTGGTTACCCTGAGACTAATAAATTCATATATATTAGCTTAGCATCTAGTTTATCTCTATACATTAATTGTGCTCCTATTGTAATTAAATTGAAAAATATGAAATGATTTCTAATTTCCATTATTCTTGGTTTGTTTAAATAGGTATAAATATTTGCCATACCCACGTTTTTCTAAGTCTTTAACGGGTATGAATTCTAGTGCCGCTGAGTTCATACAAAATCTTTTATGAGTCGGTGGAGGGCCATCGTCAAATACGTGACCTAAATGTGATTGTCCATGTTTTGAGACGACTTCTGTTCGCTCGGGGAATATGCTTGTATCGGGCAGTAAAACTATATTGTTTGGTTCAAGTGGTTTAGTAAAACTTGGCCAACCTGTTTTTGAGTCATATTTATCTAAAGAGATAAATAAAGGCTCTCCTGATACAACATCCACATAAATCCCTGCTTCTTCATTATTCCAATAAGCGTTATTATATGGTGGCTCTGTCCCTTTTTCTTGAGTTACCTGGTATTGAAACGGCGTAAGCTTCTTTTTAAGTATTATGTCACTCGGTTTTTGATAATTTTGCTGTACGGTATCTGCTATTGCAAAATTAAAAATTAAACTTGTTGTCATGCATATAATAATAGCGATTACTTTCTTCACACTTCCACCTTACCAAATTGATTATCCAAATGTAAATGTATAAATTTCGAGCCCTGGTGATGATGCTGTTAATTGTAAAATTCCGCTTCTAGGCTGAGTAAATACTAGCGCCTCATAAATAGTATTTTTGTTAACGTCAATACTACTGTTTTCAACATCCTTGCCTTTTTCAATCTCAATTTTCTTGCCATTTAAAAGGAGGTTTACCCTAATAGTTTTGTTTGTCGCATTACCCATGACTATATAAACTTTACGTGCATTAAAATTAATTTTGATGGCTGCATTATTTTCACTTGAAATAATTTTGTCTGGCATAATGTTCCAACTTCCTTGCAATGCCCACTCATTTTGCTCTAAGGACGGAGGAAAAGTGTATTGTGCTGTTTTATCTTTTGATATAGCTTCCTGACCTGAAAAATTTTCGGCGCGTTCATATCCGAGGTATGTTTCAGGTGTTTGATCTTCATTAAGTTGCTCTATATTGTTGCCTTTCGTTATTGTAGGCGCGTGCATATTGAGCAAATATTGTATGTTATTTTCAGTAACATCATAATCACCTTCGCCAAAATGGATATAAACCACATTCCCTTTTTTATCTATTAAATAATGCGCCGGCCAATATTGATTATTAAAATTTTGCCAAGTTATATAATGACTGTCTAATGCAACTGGATATTTTATTCCATCATAAACTACAGCGCTTTTCACATTTGCAAAGTTTTTTTCGAAATCAAATTCGGGGGTATGAACACCTACAATGACTAAGCCGTCATTATGATATTTATCATACCACTCTTTCAGATAGGGTAGTGTGCGTATACAATTAATACAAGAATAAGTCCAGAAATCGACTAAAACAACTTTCCCCTTTAAATTGCTTATTTTTAGTGGCTCTGAGTTAATCCAACCATCAATACCACTAATAGATGGGGCTGGATACGGCTTTTCTAATCCATTTTGTAATTCTATTGCTGGCACATTATTTCCTTGTCCAGCATGTACGAAACTTATCCCATTTTCTTGATAAATCATAAAAAAAACACTTATTATAATAACAGCGCCAAGCATTTTTCTAAAAAAAACTGTGTGCCCTTTAACAAAACCAACTCTTGCCATCAGTTGTCTCCCAAATAATATTATGGCCAGCATAGGTACTGCTACTCCAATACCAAAAGCAATTAAAGTTAAAAAGCTCATTAAATTGGTTTTTTGAATAACTGTTTGCACAATCACAGCTGCTAAAATGGGTCCAGCACAAGGTGTCCATACTATTGCTATCAGTCCACCAAAAAATATTCCGCTAATTAAGCCTCCTTGAGGATTATTAACTTTAGGAAAGGATGAACCTATATTTGCTAATCGAGTTGTTAACCGTTCAAATTTTTCTGTTAAATAGGTTGAAATCATTGTTACACCGAGCAAAATAAGCATCCCATAAGAAATATGTCGAACTATATTCAAATCAATTCCAGAATATTGCACAAACTTTCGTGATAAAAAGGTAAATAAGGAAAAAATTAATATAAATCCGATCATGATTCCAAGAGGTCTTTTTTTGCTTCCTGTCAGAGAGCCGGCTAGGATTAAAGGTAAAATAGGTAAAACACAAGGAGAGATAATAAGTGCAAATCCTTCAAGGAAGCCTAGCCCAATATTCACGATATCTGCTTGCATAATGCAAAACCTCAATGCTTAAATTGAACATGCTTGAACGAATATTATAATTTGCTCTTATTTATTCATCAAAATTCAATTAAATCATAATAATTGTTATATATTAAACCTAGAATAGTCATTCTGATATGTGAAGTCAAACAAGATGAAATGTACTATTTTTATACTAAGGACTGCATTTATTCAGCTCTATAAACTTACAAAAGCAAATTCGATGCGACTTGTAATGATTAAGACTTGTTTGACGACTAGCCATCTACAATACTTATACCTTACAAAACTGGATACCAAGCAACTGTATTATATTTTTTGCGAAAGGATGATTTCCAGGTTAAGTTATACCAAGCTCTCTTTTTCTTGTTCAATCCATGCTAAAAATGCTTCACGATCTGATTTGGACAGGCTAGAAAATTTATTTTTAACCGATTCAATAGGTTGTAATTTTTTTCGAGGCGTTTGTGGCCAAGCTTCTTTCAGTCTCACTTTATTTTGTATTACATTATCATAGGCTTGTGGATCTTTCTTTTTCAACTTCAGAAGTCGCCCATCATTCGAGCTTGATCGCGACGGTAAATAAGTAATTACGTTTTCCTGAATAAGTTCAGGATTTGTATCGTCATAGTCGGTTAAATTTCCACTCAAGTCTTTAATAGGGATTTTCTTTTCCTTAGCATACATTCTGACACTAGTATCTACTTCCCCAAGAACCTCTGCCCAATGAGCTGCGTGCTGAGTGTTTTTATTCAGAGCAGACTTCAATAACCACAGCATCTCATTGTTTGTGATGCCAAGACCATCGGGTGATTGATTAAGCACATACTCACCAAAATTTTTAAAAGAATTATTTCGGGTTTTCCATGCTTCCTGCTGAATAATTTGTGTAATTACTTTAGGTAGATCTTGAAATATAAGTTGATTTGATTCAGAAATATATTGGACAGCCAGCGCGTGCAACTCGTCATCTGTGGGTGTCAACACATTATCATTGGTTTCATTATTTGGTGTCTGTATTGATTGCATCTTATCTCCGCTCTTTGCGCCATAAAAGTGTATTATTTTAATCGTTTTTTTATAGGTGTTACATCTCCAATAGACTTTCCCCTTAAACACCTGAATTTTCTGTTCAGCAAACAAGCAATATAAGGATTGTTTTATTGTATTTTTTCTATTTTCCATGACTCAAAATTTTTATTAATATGGAGCCGCCAAACAGGACATCCCTTTGGATCAAGTCGTGTTACATTATAATTATATTGTCCATCAATTACATTCTGTAATCCAACTACCCATACACTTTCAAAATCCACATGAGGCAAGCTTCTTCCTACCTTGTTAGGATACCATTCTCCGCTTTGCTTATTTAAAAAAACTATTAACGTTTTTCCAGAAGCATAAGCAGCGCCACCTTTATTTTGCTTCTTTTCTATTTGTTTTAATATCAAGGATTGTGCCTGCTCTAATTTATTGTCTTTCTGTGATACCAAAATATGCTCCGTGGACCAAGCCTGTTTTTTTGTTTAATTATAAATAATTCCATCTCCCCTTCTGGATCAGTGCAAATTTTAAACTCGTCAGAATTTTGTTCAAAACTTGCGACCACGCATAATAACCAGTTAGCCAATATCTCCCGCGAGCGAAGGCCACTAAATCGCTTGAATGGTTCTCCTGTTTCAAGTTGCTGTCCATCACATATAGACGGTTTAAGCTCCTTTAAGCATAGCTTCAAACTTTTAAAAGTAGTGACTGAATGTCTCATTAAAGCTCACCTCATATTTTCTCCCCTTGCGGGGAAAGGCACACTGCCGACTTTATTTCGTTAGGCAATTGCTTCTCGTACTTTTTGAGGGACACGACCGCTATCGATCTCCTTAAACTGTCTTCCGTCGGTTAAGGTTATTCCTTCAATTACAGATGACTCCATAGGATATGCTTTATTAATTTGATTAAGAGATTCATTAAGAGCCCTAGAGAGATTAGCTCCAGCTACAGAGGCAACTAAATCTATTTTACTTAAATTACATCCTGATAAATTAGCGCCTAAAAAAAGGAATGTACTTTTTCCAAGTAAATACTTATTTCAGATGGATCGGAACCTGATAACTCTAAGGGAAGCAAAATAGGATCTTTATCGTTAAGCAAAACCCCCAATTGTTTTTTATTAGATTCTAAATAAGCTATTCCGCGCTAACAAATCTAGAATTACTAAAACATTAGAAGAAGTGCTTAATATACTATACACTTTCTCTTTGGTTTTTTTATCTGTTTGCGCAAGATTCTTAAGAGATTTAAGATCCAAAAAATGTTCATCTAAAGTAACGGGCTGTTCTTCTGTAGCTTTACTCAGCGCCGTTCTATTCTCCGTGTATTGTAATACTCTAAGTATATACAAAAACATCTAAATGTTTATTATTTAACACAACAATGGCTATATACGGAGGAAACCATGATACGTGTCAAAATCGGTCACTTCGTAGTTTCAATGGCATTTAAACCTTTGCGCTACATGAGTTATAGGCACCACTCATAGAAAATAATACTTGTATTCCAAAAAGCAATAATCCTGGATTGCTAGCGCGAAAACAACGTGCTTGCTGTTGCTCACAACTCATAAAATTTTCTCAGTACTTATCTTCTTCGTCTCTTGTAATGCAAATGCATAAGTGAATACTCCTATTGTGGCCATAAAAGCTAATGAAATAAATCCCACATGAAACCCATAAGTCTTTGTTATGAATCCTGCAATAATATTACTCAGTGATGAACCAATACCTACACATAATCCAAGAGCCCCCAATAAAAAATTAAACCGCCCTGTTCCACTTGCTAAATCAGACACTATGACCACAGCCACCACTCCAAAAATGCCAGCACTAATACCATCTAGTAACTGGATAATCAGTAAATAAAAGGAGTTTTCTGTTATTGAAAATAATAAAGCTCGTAAAATTAAAAAGATAAATGCAAATAAAAAAATGGGCTTACGTCCAATTTTATTGATTATGAATCCCAATAAAAAAGCAATTACAACCATAATTATTTGTGCCAAGACAATGCAACCTGCCATAAAAATAGAATCATTTTCAGGGTTAATTTTTGCAAGCTCTTGGCCAACCAGCGGTAATTGCGCTGCATTAGCAAAATGAAAGACAATTACAGCACTAAAAAAGATCAAAATTGATTTCGATTTTGCGAGTTGTAAAAAGCTGATAGGTGTAGCTTGAGTTTCATCTATCCCCTTTTGTATAAGGGGTAACTCTCTTGCTACACTATAATTTATTTCACTTGCATTAATGAACGGGATTGGAATTAATGCCAAGATTGCAAACATGATGGTGCCATATATTATCCATGAGTGCCCATATAATTGTGCTGTTAAGCCTATGATTATAATGGCAACTACGGTCCCTGCATGAACAATAGATTCATTAATACTGACTCTTTTGGGAAATAAGTCTTTTCCCACCAAACCAAGCGATATTGCAGCAATTGAAGGAGGAATCAGACTAGAGGCTAGACCAACAAGGGATTGAGCAACAATAATGGGATATAAAGAAGTTTGGCTTAACAGGATAGCACAACTTAAAATAATACAGGTACAAGCAAAAAATATAAGTGATCGCTTAAATCGAATAGCATCGATTATTATTCCACTAGGTATTTGAAATAATGCGCCAACAATACCCGTTGTAGCTAGTGCCATACCAACCTGACCTGTATCCCATCCTAAATTGGAGCGTAAATAAATAGAAAGAATAGGACCTATACCTCCTTGAATATCAGCAATGAAAAATATCAATAAACTTAACGCAAGCAAACTACGACTTGATAGTGAATTCTTCACTCAGGCTCCTTGAAAAAAATAAGCATAGACTAAAAGATTAATTAACATACATGGCGCAGCGATAACTTAATTTAATATAAAGAGGCTCTTTATAATTACTTTTTAGCCGTGTGCCCATTTTGAGATGACCTACCTCAACGGCGTTAATTGAATAAGTTAATCAGTAAAATCAAATAGTTAATCTATGATAACTTAGTTAAAATGCCCCCGTCCTATTTTTCTGGCTCATGTCTTTCTAAACATGTCATTTCATTTAAAACCAGTGATTTCATCCCATTCGGTTTGACTTATGTTAACTTGACAAATCGTTAAGATAGACCAAAACTTAAAAGCTATTAATAAGCAATATTCAAAATTTATAAGCATGGGGTCACTTATGAACAGTTTATTAAAATGGAACATGTTTAAGCAATAGTGGTGCGATTAGCGTTTGAGAAAAAATAATAACATTCTAATCTAATCGCAAAATATACTCTTCAGTGCTATTGAAAATAGCACGAAAAACAGCCTATAAAAATGAAAGTACCTCTCCAAGCCACTATTAAAATTCTTCTGATGCGATAATAAAACTGAAAAAAGCCACCGAATTAATAATCCATCGCCAGTTTGGGCTGGATATTCCGGAAAACCCAACGTTACAAGTAAACAAACTAGATAAATGAAACAGAATTAGTAATACTAAACCAAAAACAGATTGGCAAGAATAACTAAAGGGCGTTTATGGACAGGAACATGTTGCTTTTGGTAACTCTCGGTAATGAACAAGCTCTAGATAAGTTAGATAGCACAGAGCAAGGTCTTACCAATATAAATGCCCAGAAAAGACAAATTTTATATGGTAAAAATGATCTAGGTCACAAACCTTACCGCTCAGTTATCCTTGAGTCGATTTCCAATTCGACTAACCCACTGGTTATTATTTTGGTTGTCGCGGCTTTATTATCAGCTTTTACTGGAAATATGATCAATGCTGGCATTATTATTACGATAATAATTTTCAGTGTTGGCTTAGATTATTTCCAAAATCGCCGGGCTCTTGTTGCTGTAAAAAAGCTCCAACAACAAATTGCAGCCACAGCAACTGCTCTGCGTGATGGTCAATGGATAGAACTATCCTTTGAACAACTAGTCCCTGGAGATATTATTCGCTTAGTAGCAGGAGATTTGGTACCTGCAGACTCTCTACTATTAAAAGCGAAAGATATCCATGTACATCAATCAGCATTAACAGGTGAATCACTTCCAGTTGAAAAAGAATCCGTTCAGGAAAAGAAAGCACCTCATAATCCAATAGAAGCAAGAAATGCAGTTTTTTCAGGCTCGACCATTGTTAACGGTATAGCTACAGCTGTTGTAGTAAATACTGGAAGCAACACTCTTTTTGGCCAGATAGCTGAAAGTATAAAAAAAGCACCACCTCACACTGAATTCGAAAAAGGCACTATGCGTTTTGGCATCTTTATTATGAAAACTGTATTTTTCCTAGTAATTTTTGTCTTCGCTGTAAACATTTACCTTAAACGATCATTGATTGAGTCGTTATTATTTGCAATAGCACTGGCGGTAGGACTTACTCCTGAATTGTTACCCATGATCACAACTGTAACTTTAGCTGCAGGAGCTGTTCATATGGCGAGAAAAAAAGTGATAGTCAAAAATTTATCCGCCATCCAAAACTTCGGTAGCATTGATATATTATGTAGCGATAAAACAGGAACGTTAACCAGTGGAGAAATGGCTCTGGATCAATGCATCGATCCTTTCGGAGAAAAGAGCGAACACGTGATGTTAATGGCTTATCTTACTAGCCTATTTGGTACTGAAATTCCCAATCCGTTCAAAAAGGCAGTATTAAAAAAAGCATCCATTAATCCCCTCGATATGGCAATTTTAAAACACGATCACCCAAACGTACAAAAATACAATAAAATTGATGAAATTCCTTTTGATTTTGAGCGACGTCGATCAAGTGTTGTTGTTGATAAAAATGACATTCATCTGCTCATTACCAAGGGTGCGCCAGAGTATGTGATGAAGGTATGCAGTTCTTATGACAATGACGGTAAACTTTTAGTATTAAATGATGAAATACGCAAACAATGTGACTCTATGTTTTCTTCATTAAGCCAACAAGGCTACAGAGTGTTAGCAGTTGCTTACCGAAAAGTAAAAAATACACAACCTTCATACCATGCTCATGATGAAAAAGAGATGGTATTTGCAGGATTTCTTGCTTTCAACGATCCACCGCTCAGTGGCATCTCCACCGTTATAAAAGAACTACATCAACAAGGAGTCAAAGTTAAAATTATCACTGGCGATAATGATTTAGTAGCTGCTCATGTATGTAAGCAAGTTGGACTCGATGTCAGTCGCATTGTACTAGGTGAAGAATTAGACCATATCAGTGATTCTGCATTAGGTAAAATTGCAGAGGAAACTGATGTTTTTGCGCGTATTTCTCCAGTTCAAAAACAACGAATCATTATTGCACTAAAAACAAGGGGGCATGTTGTTGGTTACCTTGGAGATGGAATTAATGATGCCCCTTCATTGCATAGTGCCGATGTAGGAATTTCTGTTGCCGGTGCTGTTGATATTGCCCGGGAGTCAGCTGATATTATTTTATTAAAACATGATTTAAAGGTATTACTTAATGGAATACTTGAAGGACGTAAATCTTTTGGTAATGTTATGAAATATCTTATGATGGGAACAAGCTCAAATTTCGGTAATATGCTGAGTATGGCCGGTGCCGTTATATTTTTACCTTTTTTACCGATGCTTCCAACACAAATACTGCTAAATAATATGCTTTATGATACTTCTCAAATCACAATACCTACAGACAATGTAGATAATAGCTTTATCAAAAAACCCAAGCATTGGAATATAGATATAATTAAAAAATTCATGTTTTATATTGGTCCGATTAGTTCCCTTTTTGATTTCCTTACCTTTTATGTCATGTTGAAAGTATTTGCTGCCTCTGAAGCTTTATTTCAGACGGGTTGGTTTGTAGAATCTCTTGCCACTCAAACATTAGTGATTTTTGTAATACGAACTGCTAAAAATCCTTGGCAAAGTAGACCAAGTTTATCACTGACACTAATGGTATTAACCGTGGTTAGCATTGGTATATTATTACCATTTAGCCCTTTGGCTAAATATTGGGGATTTGTACCATTACCTTCTATGTATTTTCTTTTTCTTACAGCCGCAACACTATTCTATCTAGTATTAGTAGAAATTATTAAAAAGAAATTAATGTGGCGGTGGTTAGAAAAATAATAGTAGTTGGAGTATGTCTATCATCCGAGTGAAAAGATAGTCTAAGGCTAATTATTATTAATAATTGGGCAACAAAACAGCACCAGCCAGCTGAATTTTTACATGGAAATAATATCACTGTGAGACTTTGTCGCTACAAAAATAACAAAAAACATTTGCGTTTGACGAGGGTTCATTTAGTAATAAATGTTCAATTGGCTTTATTGTCACAGTATTCTTTACCTCATAATATTGTCAAATAGCAATATGGGGATAAACAATACAAGGTAAATTGTAATATAAAACAATGGGATAAAAAATAATGCGGAGCGTGTTTTTATTCTATAAAGACATGATGTCCCTCGATGCAGTAGGTTCACATGAAATTTTATCTCGCATGCCTGGTTCTACGGTGAAAATGCACATAATGGAGTCATTTAAGTAATAAGGGGCTTCAAGTTTATCAATGCCATCAGAAGATATTTCATACCAAGAAACCTTTGATGGAATAGTTCCACCGGCAACCTGAACGGTTTTTTCTATTTCAGATTCGTTTATCCATCCCTTATCAATAAGATAGTGAGGATTTGATATAACTTGTTGTTGCGTAAAACCATATCTTGCTTTTAAATCTTTTTTTATATCACTTATTTTTAAAGCAAAGCCTTTCTTACTCTATTTACTGGTAGCCTTTCCATTCAAGAATTTGACTTCTAATTGAATCATTCGGATTCATAATCGATCACTAGACTACCCGCCCCCATGGAAATGATATTGGCACTCATGCTGACGCTATTCTTTTTTCTCTAATTGAAACCAGCAAGCAGCATCAAGTAGAGGTCTTTTCTTGGCTGAAATACGTGCTGGCTAACATTCATCAAGCCCAAACCATTAGACCTCTTGTATATTTTGCTTTAGGGCAAGGCGAGAGTGTTTCGAGAAGCGGAGTTTACATGAAGTAAATAAGCATCGCAGAAACACTCACAACGCAGCAATAATGCAAAAGATGCAGGTTATGCAAGAGGTCTATTGAAAAACTTCTTCTTTATATGATATGCGCAGCTTACACAAAGTTATCATCCCTGAAAAAGATGGGGTTAATTAAACGCTTACGAATTCTTTCCCTAATGGTTTAAATGAAGGGTGACGAAAACGTGACGTAACTGTGACCGCCCTATGTCGTTTTAGGTGGTTTCAGGCAGTTTTCCGAAATTCGACGAATCATAACCAATTGATTTTTAACGAATTTAAAAGTATAAGACAAGGATCCGAACCCCCAAGGGGGTTCGGATCCCTCTGCGCGTACCATTTGCCATGCTAATCCAGCAACTACCAATTTACTCCGAATGACTTAATTCCTCCAAAAACCTATCCAATAGAAGAATAGCCACACGGTCAAAGAGAACTCAATCCACTAATTCACAAGGCTTTTTTATACCCACACGTCTTCTTTATCAATCGCTATCAATCCCCTCATTCCTTGAGGGCTTACTCAATCAAGTCTATAACTATTAGTATAATGGTGGGGAGATTCTGATGTCTAAACAGAAAATAGAACACAAAAAAAGCCAGCCGAAAAACCCTAATTCTTTAGAGTCGACTTATTCCAATAGCACTATTTTAATAAACATTCTTAAATCATTACCCGGCAGCATTTACTGGAAAGACAAAGAAGGCAAATACCTAGGATGCAATAACACGATGCTAGAAATGGTAGGTATGGATTCGGTGATAGGAAAAACTGATTTTGATTTGGTTTGGGCGGATTCCGCGCCAACGTTGCGTGCGAACGATCTCAAGGTCATGGAGCTGAATTGTCCCATAGAAATAGAAGAAGAGGCAATACTGGCCAATGGAGAGCAAGTGATTGTGTTAACACGTAAAGTCCCGCTACATGATGAGGACGGTCGGGTTATTGGGATCATGGGAACCTCATTAAATATTACCCATCGTAAAGAGCAAGAATCAATTCTTCGTGCAACAAAGGAACAAATGCAAACCACGTTAGAAAGTATTGTGGCCAACATGCCAGGACATGTGTATTGGAAAGACAAAAATGGCGTTTATCTCGGATGTAATAATCGTCAAGCGAGAAGCTTAGGCTTTCAATACGGTTATGAGCTGGTTGGAAAGACCGATTTTGATTTACCTTGGGGTGACAATAAGGCCGAGCTCTTTCGTCGAAACGACAAGCACATCATGGACAGTGGTGAAACACAAATTATTGAAGAACAAGCACAAGTAGATGGTAAGGATGCCATTGTTTTGAGCCATAAATCCCCTATGCGTAACAAGCAAGACGAGGTAATCGGTATTCTTGGAATTTCCATTGATATTAGTGAGCGAAAAAAAATTGAAACAGAACTCCATTACGCAAAAGAACAGGCTGAAGCCGCAAGCCGTGCTAAAACTGAATTTTTAGAAAACATGCGTCACGATATTCGTACCCCACTCACAGGCATTGTGGGATTCTCTGACATCATCAAATCAGAAGCAGTGAATCCTCGGATTAAAGAATATGCCGACAATCTCATCGCATCAAGTCATGCCCTGCTGGACTTAATGGACGAGGTACTAGAGGCGATTCGTGTTAGTTCGGGTGACATCCCAAAAGTTAAGAAAAAATTTGTTTTACAGCATATCATCCAGCATGCATTGGATTTGAATAAAGCGAAAGCAGCATCCAAGTGCCTGGATTTTTCCATGGAGTTTGATACCGACATACCTCAATATCTGATAGGTGATAGTGTTCGTATCCATCGAATTGTTCTTGAATTACTGGCTAATGCGCTCAACTTCACCGACTCAGGTTTTGTCAAAATGACAGTCGAATTGGCAAGCAGAAACAATAGAGAGGTCATCATTAAGTTGATGGTTACAGACAGCGGTATGGGAATTCCCAAAGACAAGCAACAAGAAATTTTTCTCCACTTTAAACGACTCACACCCTCGTATAAAGGAATTTATAAAGGGGCGGGATTAGGACTTTCGGTCATCAAACAATTCATTGATGATTTGGATGGAGAAATTTATGTCGACAGTGAATTAAATAAAGGGAGCGCCTTCACGTGCGTTCTTCCCTTAAAAGTATCATTGCTTGATGATGCAACAGGTGTTCGTGACGATTTTGAAAACGATTGGACTAAAGCTCCCTCTCAAATCATACAAGCGACTCCAATGCCATCCAACACGCCGGAAGAACAGATGCACCATGTCTTGGTTGTGGAAGACAATACCATTGCGCAACTGGTTGCTAAATCTATATTGAATCAAACAGGCTGTTCCGTCGATGTGGCCAGCAATGGGCAGGAAGCATTAACCCTTTGGAGGCAAAACGACTACGAACTAATTTTTATGGATATTGGCCTTCCCGATATGGACGGCTATCAAGTGACTCGACACATTCGAGTGCAGGAAGTAGCGAAAAATCGCCATACCCCCATTATTGCCCTCACAGCCCACGTGGGTGAAGAAAACAAACAACGGTGTATTGAATCAGGAATGAATGCCGTCTTAAGTAAACCCTTGTCGTTAACGCATTGTCATGAGATTTTAAGTGCATTTACCTCGCAAAAACAGAAAGCAATTAAAGCGCAACAGGCCTGGTCTTCAGATTTACCCCAAACTGAAAGCGAACTTTTTGAATTATCATCCGTTTCCATACTTGATGTGGAGGAAGGCATTAAAACGACGGGTACAGAGCAGATGCTGGCTGAGATGTTACAACTCATGCTTGATTCGTTACCAGACGATATTCATCTTATTGAAAAAGCCCATGCGGTGTTAGACTGGGAAACGACGCAACAATTGGCGCATAAAATTAAGGGAGGGGTCGTCTATCTGGGTGCTTTGCGCATGAAAATGGCCTGCCAGTATTTAGAGCGGTATTGGAAAACAGGACAACGCGCCTTATTGGAGCCACTCTATCAGCAATTACTCCAGGTAAAAGAAGAAAGCATACGAGACATTGAGCAGTGGCTCAGCACGAGATGAGCCAGCGCCATGATATCTTATTGAATGTCTAAATAAACAGGTTGTACTAATTCTTGAGACAATAACTCTGGGGTACCATTTCCCGGATACTTTTTAAATCGGAGAGCCACAGGCCTTAGATAATTAGGGTACATTGGCTCAATTAAATAACGATAGGTCGCAGCCATTGCCTTATTTCGGCCACTGGGGTACACCTCAAAATCATAAGCCTGTTCCGTCCATAAACACATTACGGCACATTCCTCAATGAGATAATCTAAACAGAGGCTGAATGCGCGTTCGTGATCAATATCTCCTTGATTAAATCGACTCAAATAGCGAGTTAAAAAATCGTCAATATTCGCCTGTAGGGCATGACGAAAATCGTCATTGGAGTCGTATTCCTTTTGTACACGTAAATGACTATTAATATAATTAGGACTATTATACCAATCGTCCCAACGCATGAGATCAAAGGGTATGGTCAATTGATTGTAGGCGATTTCATTTCGTTTTAACCAGGCCTCCCCTTCGGCTACAGCTAATTGATACAGTTCATCAGGCGATGCACCATTTATAATCCCTAGGGTATGACGTTGCACACTATCATCGACAAGAATAGTGCACTTCTTAAAGGAGGAATTAATGAGTTTAATAACTGCTGCAAATTTGGCACCTTCATGAATTGTTTGTCCCACACTAATAGGCATCAAACAGGTTGATTGAGGAAATAACTTCCTTTCTTCCGGAGGATTTTCTCTAAACGATGCTTTGACAATCCGGTTATCTACTAAACTCATTATTGTACCTCCTTAGACTGATTCATACTGCTTTTTGTTCCAATTGACCACGATGCCGAACAAATATAGGTCATATTTTAATCTACTTGTATTTGATTTGTCTATTTTTAATTCAAAATATAACCCATTATGCTCTTTTTTTATCCTGGAAAACACCATTAATTTCTACCTTGTATCGTCACCCTGTCGTTAAAATTTAATGATTCCTCCCATTTTATTCGCTTCAATGCGTCGGAAATTAATCGCCTAAGGAAAACGTTCGATTAATGGATGTCGGAAATAAAAAACTAAGGAAATCCTGGGTAAAGTGATTGATGCGGCACCAGTCTGTTTTCCCGTGCGGCCGCTTTTTGGGGAACCATTCCGCTATGACAAAAAATAATTGCAGGAATTGTACTTACAGGCCCCCTTTTTTCTCATCGGCCTTGCTGTACAGACTGCAGTCCTCATTCCAATCAGTATTTTTTCAATGATTATCTATGCGGTTAGTAGTGTTCCCTTAGTAATTTCTTTTTCTGTAATCATAAAAGCTCTTTAAATTTTAAAATAGCAGGTTTTACCGCATATCCGGTTTGACGGATTTATACGCGTATTGTGTTAATTATATATATTAACTTCATCTTTCGATGAAATCATTTTTTAATGCCATTAGACTCTTTCTATCAGCAGCATTTGACCATAATAACTTTATTGCTTTACGTGTAATTGTCACCTCGCCTCCCTCTATTTCAGTACTCAAATTGTAAGATTTTCTGATATAGCCTAGCCCTACTGGGGTAGAACTCCTCTCATTGGGGCTATAATTTTAATTATGAAAACAAAAAAATATTAATGAGCTAAGAAACAAAGCATTAATGATTATCATTCAAACGACGTTGAGAAATTATTGACAATCTAACCCAAAGCAAGAATGTGATTATAATTGCTCCTAAAAGAGATATTAATGCCAACTTAATCGGATGTTTTTCTAATGCCAACCAAAAATTCTGCCATCCTCGTAAATTTCCAAGTGAATAAGCATTACCTACTCGTAAACTATCCACCTTAGTATTACGAATTAATGTTACTGAACCAAAAATCTTATCTAAATTTTTCTTATCAGCTAATGCGTTATTAAGCAGCACAAAAGCCTGTTGATTCTCTGCTAATAAAGCAACAATACTACGCTTTTTATGATAGGGCGATTGGATACCAAAAATTGCTGCCATGGATTCGCTGGCACTAACTGTAGTTTTACTCTCCGCTACATTGATATTATTTAATTGGGAATCAGCCGCTTTATTTTGATTAAGCGGCGATTTAATCCAATCTCGTGTTTTGTTAAGTAATATATTGATATCACTATTATCACGAAGTTCTTCAGGTAACGTTCCTATGATTAAAATATCCACATCTTTATTTTTAACCTGAGACCAATCATTAGTCAACGTCATTGCTATAGCTGGATAACCTGTTGCAGCTCCAATATTGCCAATCACATTAAGTAATGAAGAGACAGCTTCAGGTTGAGGTTGATTCACATAAACAACAGTTTGTGATAAGTCAGCTAAGATGCTAAAAGGAAAACCAGAAGTCGCAAAAGCATTTAAATTAGGCATTGTAATATGATGAGAGTAATCAGAGAAATTTATAGTTGATGAACCATCAATCACCGCAAAATTATCTACTAAATTATAAGTGGTGCAGGGATCCCCTCCTATCTGCGTTCCATACTGAAACAAAAATGTGAGCTGGTTATTCAACCCTAACTCTGTGGCATTAATAAAGAGTTGCTGAGTTGTTGGAAGACTTTTCTCCGCTTTCCGAGATTCCAATTTATAACTTTCTATAAAGTAATTATTTAAGCTAATATAAAGTTGCGAAATACTGTGTTCAGGTGGTTCTGAGTATCGATATTTCAAACGTAAATCGATACCTCGGTTTTGGTTAAGGAATAAATCAGGAGGTAATTTGAAATTAAGCATAATTGGATAAGGATCATACCCTTTTGTTTGCAATTGACCACCAAATTCTTCTAATTGTGCAAACGTTACTGGTCTGTCTGTAGGAATCCAATTGGGCGCATCATAGGGTGTACGCGGTTTTAACATCCGGACGTTATCTACAATAACACTTGGCCCACGAAAAAGAATATTACCTTGCGCAATTCCCCGGACAGCCATCAGCAAATCGTGATCATCACGGCCTAAAATCAACAATAACTTAATGTAAGGGTTATTAGGATGACTGATCATTTCTATCGTAGGGGCATTTACTGTTTTATAGTTTTTCAAGAAATCAGGTCTTTGTGCATTGGTAGCAAATACAACAGCATTGCTTTTAGGTAAATTATTAAACAATACTGGAAATGATACGCCGCGCCATAATGCTTTACTTCCAAACCATGATGCTAGTATTGCTGCGGCGCGTTGCTGCTGCATATCAGGATGATCAGCAAATATTATAGGTAGAGATAATGGATTTTGATCGAGACGATCAAAAAAAGGTTCCGGAAAATAGGTGAGATTATTTTCCAAGGGCAAGGCTTGAAAGGTTAAATCAAGAGAGCTGTTTTTATCTACTTCCAACCACACGGAGCTATTCGATGGATTTTCACAAATCGCTTTGTAATGACCAATAAATTCTAACCTGATACGATTAAAATCACTGATAAATCTTGGGTCTATAGGTATATCTATGGAATTTAATTTGCCTAATTGTTGCTCATTAATTGTTGAGACATTGATAATTGAATCATTAATATAAATCTTTAACTGTGACAATAAAGGAGTCAATGCGGGTGAAGGAGTAAATTGTAAATGCAATACTGCCTGAGTCACTAACTCATCTTTACGTACATTAAATTCTATATATCTACCTGTAGAGTAATTAGTCAAGGTGAAGTTTGATTTTTGCTGCTCTTTGTTATTAAAAAATAATTGAGCTTTTCGGCTTGGAGCGGAGGTTAAAGTGGGTAACTCTGTCTTCGTCGTCTGAACAGAAGGCGTTGGTATCACAGGAGCTGCTTGCAGGCAAAAACTTATTAACTTTAAAATTAATAAAGTTATTATTGTTTTTTTTATTTTCATGATTCATCCATTAATTTTTTCAACATAACTCCAATTCAAACAGTGAACCCCACTTTCTATTTTAATCTACGTTTACGAGGAATTAATGATCCTATAAAAATCACTGCCTCGGCAATTCCTAATAATATATGACGGATAACTGGAGGTGTGTATTTTATGATATTAAAATAACTACGAAGATCAAATACGAATACATTACTTATGCTTTGTAGTGGTTTCTCTACACGAATCTCTTCTTGCCACAATGCCCAAAATTCTGCACGTGCAAATGTACATTGGATAAATTCAATATTTTGCTCGAGAGAAAGCTCGTTTAAACTAATACCCACATTATCATTAAATATGTACATGATCTTTCCAGGAAAAGCAAATTCGTTTTGGCATTTCTTCAGTAAAAGTGTAATACTCTCCCCTGCTTTAAGCAAATCAGTATCCTCTATTTGTATTCCTACCCCTCTGTCAGAATAATCTTTCAAGGTGCAGGAATAAACCCTCCCATCAGAGCACTTGATTTCTACAGGCATCATAATATTCACTCGAGGTGATCTACGTTTTTGTATCGTTTCAATACTTACGCCCAGAGCACCGCCTAAAATAACAATATTATATAAAGTCCAAAATGTAGTGATGAGAACCGCTATAATTGTTTGGGTTGGGCCAACAGCTAATCGATAACATGCGGCAAATAGAGCAGCAATATTAATACATAATACAAGGATATATGGGCGAGCACTTCTCCAATCAACATGTTCTTTTGCAATTTCCTCTCCCTTAGGCGTCACATTAAATCTACTATTTTTATGTGGATTAATTAATGCCTGCATTGTGGGTACTGCGATGTACCAAGCTATCACTGTCTCATAGATTTCATTCCATAAAAAATGCCGATATTGCCCTTGAATGCGGTCATTCGTCAAAACTGCATGTACTATATGAGGTATAGCATAAAGCAAGATCATTACTCCAGGCGCATACACGACATAGGCATTTAAAATCAAAAATGCGGCGGGTGTAATATAAAAGATTAAGCGAGGAACTCCGGAAAAAAAATGCAACATAGAATTGAAATAGCAAAGACGTTGGCCTAATTTTAAACCCTTACCCAATAAGGGATTATCCATACGAAAAATCTGCGCCATCCCACGTGCCCAACGCCTACGTTGGATTAAGAGACCGGCCAAACTTTCAGTGGCTAACCCCGCTGCCAATGGAATACGGATATAAGCAGAATTATAGCCGTGTCTCTGTAAACGTAATGAGGTATGTGCATCTTCAGTAACACTTTCTACAGATAAACCTCCAATTTCTTCCAGTGCAGAACGACGCATAATACCCGCTGATCCACAAAAAAAAGTTGCATTCCAGGTATCATTACCATCTTGTACCACCCCATAAAATAAGGCACTTTCATTGGGTACTTTTCTAAAAAATTTCAAATTACGTTCAAAAGGATCTGGGGAGAAAAAATGATGTGGGGTTTGCAGGATAGCAAGTTTGGAATCTTTGAAAAACCAACCTACAGTCAGTTTCAAATAAGGATTGGTAATCACATAATCACAATCAAAAATTGCTATAAGCTCGCCCTTTGAATGTTGCAGTGCATAATTAATATTACCCGCTTTTGCATGTTCATGTGTAGGACGTGCTATGTAATTCACCCCAACCAAATGTGCAAACTCTTTAAATTCAGGTCGATTTCCATCATCGAGAATGTAAATATTAAGTTTCTCTTTCGGCCAATCTAAACCTAGCGCTGAGTAAATCCCTGGTTTTACTATGCTCAAATCTTCATTATAAGTTGTGAACATAATATCCACTGTAGGCCAAGTAGAACTGTCTTCAGGCAGTGCCACAGGCTCACGATGTAATGGCCAAATAGTTTGAAAATATCCCAACACCATAACCAACCAAATATATGTTTCGGCGATGATAAGCAAATTTCCAAATAGTTCACTTTGAGAATCATCCCATATTAAAGTGTATGTATAACGCCACCAAAGATAACGACAAGACGCAATTATAGAAAGTACAATTAAAAATATGGTACTCACATGACCTGGGACGTGGCGAATGCTCATAGCCATTCCCCACAGAACTATTACAAAAATAAATTGTGCGGGTGGATTAAAAGGTTGGGTAATACTAATTAACAATAAGATTATCGCAAAAAAACTTAAGATGATAAAAAGGATACGGCTTGTGATGTAATTTGTTTTTTCAAAATTCAATACAATTTGTTGTGACGCTGGATTGAGTTCATATTTTTTTAAAAATCTTTCAATTTTAGAGTAAGCAAAATTAAGACCCTTGTTAAAAAAATTCTTTATATTTTCAATATTTCTTGTTTTTGGCTCTGGATAGAAAAAAATGAGCCCTATACTTCGTAAAATGTAACGAACAATATCACCTGAACGAGGACACTCACGTGAAATATGAGGAAAAAAATAATGATGATTCGCGCGTACCCACTGCCAAGAGGGGGATTCTAGTCGAAAAAATATCGAGATGATTATTTTGCATAAAATAATACAATAAGTCGCGAAAACAGAGGCCCCATTTTGGCGATAATAATGATAAGCTTTTTCAAATTTGTTATATGCATTATCAGATAATAACAAGCAAAAAATAGCTCTTTTGCGCATCTGTAGAAATTGGTCATGCATAAATTTCAAGTCCTTGGAAATCAAGAAAAAAGCGCTGAAAAATGGTTTCAATCGCAGCAAACCCATAGCATCTTCTTGTGGCAACTTTGACTTTATTAATTAGTCCTTCAACAAAGTTGCTGTTTTTACGTTGTTTAAAATAATAAGGAAAATAAGGTTTACACTTCTCAAGTGTTGCAATAAAACCATCAAAGCAACCGAGCGCGCTTTTATTAACCATTCTAATCCAGCGTTCAATTTTAGCTATCCCAGAGGTCCCCTCTTAAAGGACAGCAGTTAAAAATAAACAGGAAACGATCCTTTTCGCCAGGATCTCGACCGAACCTCTTTTATTACTTTTCTGAGCGCCACTCACATACTTCAAACCCATCGACTATGTGTTTGGTCGATTCAAATATTTCATGAGACTCGATGGGTTGAACGATGTGTTTCGCCATAAGCACCGTATCAACTGGGGCATGTTTTTGCATGTGTCCCGCAATATCAATGACCCTGTCGGTAAATTCTTCTAATGGCGTTGATAAATCATAGTACACAAAACCAGTATTTATGCCGCAACGAATATGAAAGTCCCGTTTCATCATTTTAGTTGATCTATTAAAATCAGGAAGACTTAATAGTATGTCTTTTGCAGCGGCAATGGCCTGTTCTGTTGTATTAAAACAAGCCATAACCCCATCAGGCGTCCATGATGCTTTAATGTAACCATTTTCCTTAAACTTACACGTAATGAAATCGCGATATTGGTTAAAATCATGCTCAATAATGACAGGTTCTTCCCCGAGCTTCATGTTTGTAGAATCAACCACGTCGATTGCTAAAAATGATAGATCCCTTCCTGTTTTTTCAAGTTCTTTTTTCAGTTGGGCAAACTCTTTCAGTAGCTGTTGCCTGCTTTTTTCATTAAGCTTATTTGAGTCATCAATAGTTTCTTCCATCTTTTTTACTAAAGTTTGTTGTTCTACTGTTATTGGTTTATTTTCAAATTCTTTTAACTTAACTTTTATTTTTGATTTTTCCACAGCAAAAATGTATTCAGAAATAACAGAGGATACAATTAATAAGCCAACAATTGGAATCCATCTGGAAACATCAACGCCACCTATCCTTGTGGGAAGATAATATTTTATAAACTCATTAATTGCTTCGTCCATATCAAGTAATGATGTTAAATAAGAGTAAGAAGATAGGTTGCTAATATAAGGAGCAACCGCTCCCAAAAGTATCGCAAATATTAAGCACCAAACTAAAAATTTTAGTACCTTTAAGATAAAAAGAATTAGGGGATAAGGTGTTTGCATGTCTTTTTACCTAAGTAAATTTATTTTGAAGTATAGCTTATTTGGCACTTTTGTGCATCGATACAAATTGGCTATGCATCACTTGGCAATCAAAGCGCCTATAGAGTTAAGAGCGAGCTACGTGACTGATTTTATTAATAGTAACCCCCGATTAAATTGGCTTCGAACCAAGGTTTTCGGAGGTTAGAGTCCCTTCTCAATGGGTTTAGGACCAGCCCCCCTATCTCAATCCCTGCCTATTTGATTAAATTTAAAAAAATAAGGTCTATTGTTTTATCCTTTTAATTAAAAAGTTAGCCTCTCATTAGGGGATGTTGACAATTGCTCCCCACCGCATGCGTATCGACGGTCCTTGACGAGACCTACCAACAGATTATGGATACTGGAATTCAATTGATCAACAGTTCAATCGATGGTCATCAAAGTATAAGGTGATGAAGATTATTAAAGATCTTGTAGAAGAACCTGATCTAGAGTGGGTCTGGGAACATAAAAACCAGGTGACGTCAGGGTTTACGTCTAAGTATAATGTAGATATGCTGGTCTATTATGAAATGCATGAGACCTATGCGGAGGCTGCCCGCCGTGAGAAACGCTTTAAAAATTGGCCTAGACAATGGAAATTAAATTTGATTGAAAAAATAAATCCTGTTTGGGATGATTTATACAAAAAAATTTGCTCTTAACTGAGCATCCGCCTGGATGCCTCGGACAAGCCGAAGCACGTAGACGGTGGAGAGCAATTGTCAACACACCCAAATAAAGAGAAGTTATTTTAGACGCAATAAATTTTAAAAAAGGTGTTTGCATGAAGATTACTGAAATTCATATTGCGCAATTAACCATTCCATTAATTCGTCCATTTATTACTGCGGTCAGACGCACTGAGTGCGTTGATGATGTAGTAATAATGATTAAAACCGATCGCGGCGCGGTGGGTTATGGTTCTGCAGCATCAACTCCAGCCATCACTGGAGACAGTACGGAATCGATTATCAAGGCCATTAAAAACATTTTGGGCCCCCAGTTAATTGGGCGAAGTATTTCTGAATTGAATTTGTTGTTGCAGATGAATAACCAAAATATCGCGGGTAATACTTCTGCAAAGGCCGCTATTGATATAGCATTGCATGATTTATTTGCTCAGTATTGCGGTTTACCTCTTTACAAGATGTTGGGAGGTAATACGAATAGCATTAGCTCTTGTATTACTATAAGCGTTAAAGCGAGTGACGAGATGGTGGTTGATGCAATTGATTTAGTCAATCAAGGGTATAAAACCATAAAAATAAAATTAGGTTTAAATCCAATTGAAGACATTGAACGCGTTCGTGCTATTCGTCAAGCCATAGGCAATGACATCACTTTACTCGTAGATGCTAATCAAGGATGGTCTTATGAGGATGCATTAAAGGTTATTGCTGCTTTTAAACAACAACAATTGAATATTCCTATGGTTGAGCAACCAATTAGTGCTCAAGATTTACCACACTTAAAGGCGATATGTGATCAAGTTGATTGCTCTATTATTGCTGATGAGGCTTGCTTTTCACCTAAAGATGCACTGAATATTGCAAAAATGAATGCCTGTGATGGGGTCAATATTAAGTTGATGAAATCAGGAGGTATAGAGAATGCTCAAGCTATTTATAACATCGCCAAAACAGCAGAGATAGCTATAATGGTTGGGTGTATGCTGGAGTCACCTATTGGAATAGCTGCTATAGCCAGCTTTGCTGCAAGCAAACCCGATATTTTCTATGCTGATCTCGACCCCATTTTTTTGATTCTCGAAAATTACGTTCTTGGTGGGGCCCAACGGTCAGGTAATAAAATTGTTTTGTCAGACAAACCTGGTTTGGGAATTGAAGGGATTAGCCAGGGTTTGAACTGGATTGGAGAGATCCACTAATGTCTTTTTATATTCAGTTAGCCAGTTTATTTATTATTATTCTTTATGCCGTGATGCTATTTCGCAATGTTGATCCACTAATAGCAACTGCACTCTGTGTTGGATTAGGTTTTTTATATAATCACAGCAGTCCCATTGCCATAGGGAATTCTATAGCTGATGCTCTAGGCTCCTTCATGGCTCTAGTTGGTTTTATTATCATGCTAGGCCGTGGATTAGGTGAGATTTTGACACACACCCAGGTCAGCCATACTCTGGTGCATCAAATCGTTTATGGGATTGGGGTTAATACTCAACGACGTGCTAAAATTGGTATTATTCTCTCATCGTTTATTATGGTGGGCTTACTTGGAACGCTGGCTGGAGGATTAGCCATCTTGGCTCCCAGTTTGCGCCCTGTTGCTGGCTCAGTAAGATTATCACGTCCTAGTTTAGCTGTATTAATGCAGGCTTCTGCTGAAGAAGCGTTAATTATTGGACCCTTTGCTCCTCCCGTAGTGACCTTACTCGGTGTTACAGGAATAAATTATGGGACTATGCTTCTTTATGCTTCTCTACCTGTGGCCTTAGTTACTCTAATTACTACATGGTTTATGGCTTCACGACTACAACGACAGTATGGAGACGAGCTTTGTGATGATGAAGACAGCTCCGAGCCATTTATTCCTAATAGACAACAAAAACGCAGTACTCTGTTCTTTTTGCTCGCCTTTTTGACTTGCGTACTTTATGGCTTATTCACGCAAGCGAAAACCTCCTATGTTATTTTTGTCATGTTATTTTTAGCCTTTGTTGTCGGATTGACGAGTAAATTAAGCTTGAAACAAATCTTTAATTTATTACTTGAAGGGATGCAAAAAAGTTTACATCTTTTCTTTTTATTTATTTTATTTGATCCCTTTATGGCTCTGATTCATCAAGCAGGAGGATTTACTGCCTTAACCCAATTATTAACGCCATTAATTACCCTAGGAGGCAAGCCGATATTATCGATGTTAATCGGCTTGACTGGTGCTTTTGGTATGCCTGGGGCAGCGGAAGCAACTATTAAAATGCTGCATCAACTTTTTAATCCTGCCGTCATTCAGATGCAACTTCCTATGGTTACTTTTGCTTTATGCATGCTTTTTGCCACCCGCGTTACTAATTATGCATATCCTGGTGCAAATATGTTTGCTGCGATGGGTTTTGCAGGAAGTGACAATGTTAAAGCCATGATACAAAATGGACTTATCGTGACTGCAGTGCAAGTTTTATTTCTAATCATTTATAGTTTATTTATCTAATTGAACTATTTTTTTCCGCTGATCCCGAATTAATGCAAAATCGACACCAAGACCAGAGGAATCAGCCTAAACAGTTCTTTACTTACAAAACAGCTGAAAATAATCACAGAAAGCGCCCCGCGCACTCTGCACAAGCAAATATTGGACGGCGAAATTAAAGGCGACTATGCTACTCTATTGATTCCATACTCAACAGAACATTGCCCTGCACGCTTTAAAGATTAGTTTGATCTTTTTGACTCGTAACTGCCAGGCCCTAGTCGATAAAATAGTTCTTTTTATTAGCTGATGAGTTGTTCATTTGTTTACTTAATCAATGTACTTATTTTTTTGCTCTTTGTATTTCAAATAACTATAATTAAATATCAATGGCCAATTTGGGTTTATTTCAACCTTATCGCAATATCTATTAAGAAAAGAAGAAATAGTATTAGTTCTCTCAAATGAGAACTAATACTCAAAGATTCGAGTCACTAAATCTCGTGATAGAGAGTACTTTAACATCGAATAACGCAATAAAATACACATTTCTTCGGCTTTCATAATATGGAGACGACTATGAATAAACAGGGAATAGTCCGGAGACATAATAAAAACTCATTATCATTAGTTGAATCAAATTTATCTGGTAGTGAATCAAAAGACTCTCTTAAAGTAAGAATAGATAAGCCATTACATGCGTGGTTAAGCCATTCTTCTGGTTGGTTATCACTACCGTCTGTCTTATCTGCCTATTCAGATTGGTTAACACATTTTGATAATTCTCCTGATAAAAAATTAGACCTAATCAACAACACCACGCAAAAAAATATACAATTTTTAGTTTATCTTATGCATTCTTGCAGCGGTCAAAAATGTGAACCATGCATTGATGTGAAACAGTCAGATCATCGATTTCAAAATACATTATGGGAACAATTCTCTTTCAATATTTATATACAATCGTTTTTGGCGATTGAGATCATTGGGGATGAAGAGACAACCGACGCAAGAGGCGTCTGGAAGCATGGTGAAGTAACAGCCGACGTAGTAGAAATGATGCATTAATCTGTAAGTAAAAGGGAGATTTTACGTGATAATTGATCTGACAAATAAAAAAGGTTTAGTGACCGGCATCTCCAATGAGCACAGCATTGCCTATGGATGTGCAGAACAATTTCGTGAATCGAATGCAGAATTGGCGACAACCTTTCTTAATGCCAAAGCAGAGCCTTTCATGCGTCCCTTGGCACTACAAGTAAAATCCCCCCTTATTCTTCCTTGTAATGTGCAAAAAGAAGAAGAAATTATTGCATTATTTGCCGCGATTGAAAAAAAATGGGGAAAGCTGGATTTCATGTTACATTCAATGGCTTTTGCCCCTAAAGCTGATTTGGAAGGCCCATTAGTTGAATGTTCCAAGGAAGGATTCCTCGAGGCGATGGATATCTCCTGTCATTCTTTAATTCGACTGTCGAAATACGCAGTACCCTTGATGAAAAATGGCGGCAGTATCTTGACTATGACCTATTATGGCAGCCAAAAAGTCATACTTAATTATAATTTAATGGGTGTAGTTAAGGCCGCATTAGAAGCGTCGGTTAGATACCTGGCTAGTGAATTAGGAGCGAAAAAAATTAGAGTCAATGCCATTTCACCCGGACCTATCAAAACACGAGCTTCCTCTGGAATTCCTAATTTTAATGAGTATATAGATGCTGAAGAACAACGTTCTCCGTTGCATCATTTAGTTGATATTAAAAATGTCGGTAATTTAGCGGCGTTTCTTGTCAGCGATGCGGCTGTGGATATAACAGGTCAAGTACATTACGTTGATGCTGGTTACTCCATTATGGGTTGATGACTATTCAGGAGCATTGCTATGTCTTTTATTGAAACGGTTCATTCTGATCCATACGCCCGGCACGTATATTATGGATGGCCGTGCTGGGAGCACAAATCTCGGCGACATTTATTGCGGTTTATGGCTTCCTGATGACACCGTTAGGCTGGAGTTGGGCAGGATTCGTATGGGGATATGCGCTTGTTTGGGCACTTTTGACTGACCATGTGAAGCTCGTCACCTATCGGATTTTTGATCCGGTTAAAACAAAACTTAAACCTGGAGCCAAAGTAGAGCCTATATTCACGGCAACTAGCTAGGGCATTTCACTGTAATTAAATTTCATGGTGATACTTAGTTGTCGGAAAATAAATGTACCCAAGCAAAAGTTAGCTCTTTGCTTTGTTATTAAGGAAAAGGAGATAAAAATGTTAAACACAAATGTATTAAATATTAAACCTGATACTGTTTGTTTTATAATTGATAAAGCAAAGGAATTTCAGGCAAAAGAAGGTGTTACTTTCCCGGAAGAGGCACCAAACTCAGAGTATGAATATGATATGTTACAAATTTTAGCAGATCACTCTGACGATCTGACTTATACTAACGTAAAACAAATAATAGAAGACCTGAATATTGATGAGAAAGTTGATCTCCTTTCTTTGATGTTTATAGGCCGAGGTGATTTTGTTGAAGAAGATTGGAGTAGTGCGCATAAGGAGGCAAGGAATAATTTACCCCCTGATTTAACAGCCTATTTATTTTCCAAACCTACAATTGCTTATTATTTGGAGAAAGGACTGGAGTCTTTAGGATATTCATGTAATGAGTAAATAGTCATTACGTCGATTTATAGGAACAGGGAGTCATTATAATGTATAAGAATATTATGCTAGCAATTGATGGAAGCAAAGTATCTGATTCTTTGGTTGAAGAGGTCATTAAATTAACAAAAGACCAGGACGTTAATTTACGTATCATCCACGTGCTTGATGAAAGTTTTGTCCATTATGGTGGGCCATCTTTTGATTATCTCTCACTAATTGCCCATTGGCGAGAAGAGGGACAGAACATTTTAGATAATGCTTCAAGAATAATAACATCCCAATCATCCATTAAAGTTGAAACATCTCTCCTTGAACTAAAACCATTACAGGGAAGAGTTGCGGAGGTAATCGCCGAAGAAGCAAAGAAGTGGCCTGCTGATTTATTGGTTATAGGTACTCATGGCCGACGTGGTTTTAGTCGCCTTTTTTTAGGTAGCGTAGCTGAGAATATCATTCGAATTGCAACCACCCCTTTGCTTCTTGTTCGTGGTTCCGATGCATGAAGTGCTGGTAGGTGTATTTAGCCGAATGCATACACTTTATTGCACCTTATTAGTGATACAAAATTAGTGATACAAAAAATTTCTAATGCGGTGTTTATCCTGCTTTTTGGTGCCACACCGTTCCTGGGTTACGCTAGCGCTGCACCCAGGCTACATCTTCTCTAGTTATGATGCGCCTAGATCTTAAATCTCTGGGAGTTGTTTCTAGAGTCTGTTTACGTTGCGACTATCCCGGTCAAAACAGATGACGTTTTCTGTGACGAAAATTCCCCCCGTTTTAGGGAAAGAGCCTAATTTTCATTATTAAGATAGATTCTTATTAGTCTTGGTAAATAAGGTCTTCTTTGAAAAATTCGTCTTTATTATTAATTTGCTATCGTAAACGGTAATACCATCTATATGGAAGGTAGCATAGTCACCTTTTGGGTCAAAATTAGGGTACATCTTGTTAAAATAAACATACCAGCGAATACCATGCGTAACCATGATTTTCTGTGCTTGAACCCAACTCTCTTGACGCTCTATATCGCCTAATATTTGCATTCGTTTACCAATAATGCTTTTGCCTATATGTGAGTTTACCGAATTCTCCATTCTTGCTGCATAAGCAGGTATACCTGCTAATGACATTGTTTCGATTGCTGGAGTATTTAGGGAATTTTTTGATGCCTCTATATTAAATGCTAACACATCCCCTTTTTCAGAATTTGATTTAATAAACTGAACAACTTCAGGAACACCATATGTTATTTTGCGATCAAAGAAATCCTTTGCCCACGGCAATGTATCATACATAGGCTCGGCTGGATTGCGTATAGACATCCATCCCAAAGTTATAACCAGGGTGAATAGTAATACACCATATTCTACTCTAGAAGAAGATTGAGAAATATTAGGCTTTTTGGAGGTTACTATTTCCTTTCCCAAATATGTAGAAAAAATCATAAGAATAGGATAAAGGAGAATAAAGCACCTATGTTTGTATTCAGATAGATCCCCATTTGCTGCTATAGGTGCGAACAAAACAAGACCTATATAATTTATAATGAGTAACCACGGTAATAGAGCAATTAAACTACTTTTTTGCCTCTCTTTGCTTAGATAAACTATTAGAGAAAGTACAGGAAAGATAATCAATAGCCCGCCTAAAACAGCAATCAAAACCACGAGTATCTGTATTGTTAATTTTAAAAAGAAAGGAGTAATACTTGCCAAAATTTTAGCCGTGTAAGGACTTTCTATAATAGATAAAAACTCCATTGGTTTAGAGTAATGGAGCCATAAATCATGAGCCCAACTGTTCAATGAAAGTAGTATTGTGATGGCTATCGCCAACATTAGAGAACTAAACAAAATCTTTCGTCTCTGATTAGGAAATTGTTGAAGAACCAATAAATAGAAAAATGCAGGCGCACTAGCTAAAAAAAAATGAGCTCTAATAAAAATCAGTGAGAATAGTAGTCCAATGCTTAAAAAAAGTGTTGATCGAGTCCCATTATTAAGATAGCGATTTAATAAAGCAAAAGTGACTGCAGTAACCCCAATGGCATAACCAGAGCCAGGCGCGGTAAATAAAAGCCAATAGAAATCAAAAAATCCAACTTTCGTATAGGCTGCAGGTTCTGGTAAGCAAACGATTAGTGCTATAGAAATAATCGCAACAAATCGCCCTCCTAATTCAAAAGCTAAAGCATAAAGGCCTAAGAGAGCTACGAGTAGTCCCAGTGGCAAAAGTACTGCTGTAGCTGTAGCAATGCCAGACAAGCCTGTAATCGGCATTGTCGCCCCGGCTAAAACAAACGCAGCATAATGGTAAAATGGTTTTGGTGTATCAACTAAATTAGGATCCCCGCGCCCAACAGATAAATGATTTGAAAATGAATTAATAGTGATGCCATGGATATAATTATCAGACCATGCATGAAACTCATGTCCACTCATCATAGCGATAACGCTACCTGCAGTAATGTAGGAAGCGATTGCAATAATTATCATCAAAATAAAAAGAATCAGTAAATCATGCAGTCGATACGAAAAAGGCTGAGCTATTCTTTTTCGGAAGAAAAGGATAAAAAAACAGGAGTATGTAATAATAAAACTGATGAAAGAAGTTATAGGAAGCATTAAAACAAGGAACATCATGGGAATAGATAGAACAGCTATACCAACTACTAATGTCATCGCTGTGTCACTGCTAGAAGCCCCACCTCCCCAAAGACTCATCAAGGTTTCCCCTGCATGAGAAATACATCCCATGAAAAGAATCAAAAACAAAAAAGAAAAAACACTTGGTTTTGCACCACCTATGATGCACATGAGCTCCAGGAAAGAACCTAACATTACCCAAAAAGCTAACTTTCTCACTCGCTGATTATCAAATGTTACTATAGTTTTTAGCTCCATATTTAAAACTCTCCATAAAAAAATATGGCATAGAAAAAAGTCTCTCCTAGGATCACAAATATCTTTGTGACTCGCGATATTTCACGCAAATTACTTATCTTAACGAAGTGGTTATGAAGCACACAAACTACTAATAAATTCAGTTTTATGAGCCGCGCGCTCTAACGAGTTAAGATGAATGATTTAGAAACTGATGATTGTGTTTTTTCATCAAAATTATATCAATCTTCAGAGGCAGTTACTAGTAAATTAGTCATTTGCAAACCATAAAGAATCAGAGTATAAATGCGTTAAGAGCCGTGAACACAAAACGAAGTTAAAAAGTAAACTATTCGTCTTATGGTCTTGCCGTAAAGAGGCTCTTTAATGTTAATCCTGATTAAATATACTACTATTTTTGCGACTATTGTATTTACAGTATATGGACAATTAATTTTGAAATGGCGCATTGCAAATTATGGTCCACTATTAGAGACCACTGTAGAAAAAATAAAATTTTTATCCTTCCTTTTTTTTGCCCCCTTTATTTTATCTAGCTTCATAGCTGCAATTTTGGCCTCCCTTGCATGGACGATTACCATGACAAAACTTGATTTAGGTCAGGCCTATTCATTTATGAGTTTAAATTTTGTTCTTGTGATGATTCTAAGTGCCTGGTTATTATACGAACCCATCACTTTACCAAAAGTAGAGAGAGTTGCATTAATTATGGCAGGAACCTTCGTAATCGCACGAGGATAAATTGTAAAAAACTGTTGTCATCATTGAATAGACATGGAAAAAAAATGGAAAATTCACGAATACCCTTTAATTGGCCTTATATGACAGGAAAAGAGCTTGACTATATTATTGAAGCTCACGCTAATGGTTGTCTGTCTGGTGACGGTCCATTTACTAAGCGCTGCCATCAATGGCTAGAAAATAAAACAAATTGCCGCAAAGCTCTGTTAACCCACTCATGCACGGCAGCTCTAGAGATGGCAGCTCTATTACTTGAAATAAAGCCTGGCGATGAAATCATCATGCCATCATTTACCTTTGTTTCCACTGCAAATGCATTTGTATTACGAGGTGGCACCCCAGTCTTTGTCGATATTCGGGAAGACACACTGAATTTGGATGAGCAACTGATTGAGTCAGCAATAACACCACGTACTCGCGCGATTGTTCCTGTTCATTATGCTGGAGTATCATGTGAAATGGACAGTATCTTGTCTGTAGCACAACAATACGGATTAAACGTGGTGGAGGATGCAGCTCAAGGTATGATGGCAAGCTATAAAGGTCGTCAGTTAGGGAGCATAGGACATTTGGGGGCTTATAGTTTTCATGAAACTAAAAATGTCATCTCAGGTGAAGGAGGTGCTTTATTAGTTAATGATCCTGAATTTTCCTTGAGGGCAGAAATTATTCGTGAAAAAGGGACAGATCGTAGCCGATTCTTCCGTGGAGAAGTCGATAAATACACTTGGCATGAAGTAGGCTCATCGTATTTACCCAGTGAATTAATAGCCGCATTTCTTTGGGCGCAGTTGAAAGAAGCTGAGGCCATAACACACGCTCGTCTTGCCCTTTGGCAACATTATCATGAACTGTTAGAGCCATTTGAATCCAGAGGTATCCTAAGACGCCCTATTGTCCCCAAGGAATGCCAGCACAATGCCCATATGTATTACATCCTCTTAGACCCAAAGATTAATAGACAAAGAGTTCTTGATGGATTAAATGGTCACGGTATCAATTCAGTATTTCATTACGTGCCGTTACACACCTCCCCTGGTGGAAAACGATATGGTAAAACCATTGATGAATTAAATGTGACCGATCGTCAAGCAGAATGTATTATTAGGTTGCCCTTATGGATTGGTCTTACTAAACACCAGCAAGAACACTTTATTGATGTTTTTGAAAAAGTCATTAATTAAACGGTGCCCTGTAGAGATAACCGTTCAAGCAATGGTGTCAACTTAATTTTTTGTAACATGTCCCAGATTAGCGGGGCGTCATCCGGGCCATGCATGCTTAATTTGACGCCATTGCTTGAACGGTCATGATTATTTTTTATTTAAGAGGCGAACTCAGGGGTTTGCTTCTCTATAACTTTTTTTGGAAAAACAAAATACCGAAACATAAGAAACAAAGCACTTGCAACCACAAAAATAGCTAATGCCTGAACCGTCTGATGTAGATACTTAAGTTTATCTACAAAAATTAGCAACATCATAAAATTGATACCGTAACCAATAAAATGTGCCACTCCATATCGTACTATGGCCAATCCATGTTTCCCTTGGTATGCGAATGAATACTTAAAGTGACTAAAATAACCTATTAATACTCCTACAGGATAAAGAAGAGTAATAGCCATTTTAGGCTCAAGCCAAAAAAAAGTGACAAACAAATAAATAAGATAGCCAATTAAGTTGTTAATTACCCCGACAACACCATATCGAATGAACTGGTATAGACCCGAAGAGCTTTGCATTAATGTCTTCATTCTTAATCCGCACATTGTAGAAGAAGTTGCTGTCGATCGACTTTTCCATTTGGATTTTTAGGTAGCTCTTTTCTCACGATAATGCGACTGGGTATCATATATGTTGGGAGTAACCCGGTTAAATTACCTAAAAGGACCTGCTCATCAATATCCTCAGCACTTGCTACAAAACCAATAAGTTTCCCATAGGCAACATTTGTCCGATGATAAACGACTGCTGCTTGGTTTATTTGCATAAAACTCACGAGAGCGTGTTCAATTTCTTCTAACTCAATACGATATCCCATATGCTTTACTTGATTGTCTTTTCGTCCGATGAAATGAAGCATTCCTTCTGTTTCTTGAACGAGATCTCCAGTACGGTACATACGCTTCATGAACCGTCGTGGATCAGTAAGGGTAATAAACGTTTTGGCACTGCGTTCCAATTCGTTAAAATAACCAGCCGCGACATTAGGACCTAAAAGACAGAGTTCGCCTTCACATGCTTCTTTATCATGTTCATCAAGAATAAGATAATCAAAGTTTGGATTGAGTTTTCCTAAAGAAGGAAGTCCATTCAAGTGTTTGAAATCATCCTCACTTAATTTATAAGCACTACTAATACACGTACATTCGGTGGGACCATAAACATTAACTAATGTTGCTTGTTTGTTAAATAAATCATAAAGTTTTTTAAGTTCTGCTTTGGGGTAACCTTCACCACCAAAAATAATATGACGTAATTTTGATAGTGTGCTGATTTCCATTGCTTTCATAGCCACTAAGTAAATTAATAAGGAAGGTACTGAAAACCAAATGGTACACTCCATCTTTCCTACATGAGCGACGAGCTCATAGGGTTTTGTCAATAACTCACGAGGGATAGGACTTAATGATGCACCAGAAAATAATCCCACGTAAAAATCAAAGACAGAGTTGTCAAAATATAAGGGGCTTAAATTGGCAAAATTATCATGATTTTTTATTTGAAAATACTGATGTCCCCAAGATATAAAATGCAATACATTTTGATGTGTTACAGCAACCCCTTTAGGAATTCCAGTAGACCCTGAAGTGAACATAACATAGGCAATAGTAGAACCATCAATTTTTCGCATTAACTCCTTTTGTTTTTCCCTATCCCTCGGAGTAACCTCTGGAAGCTCATCAGAAATCAGTTCAATTGCTTGAATCTTACCTGCATGAGCTAATTCATACATCCGCTGACTGAAAGAAGGCTCATCATAAAATAAAAATTCAGTCTGACTTACTTCAATAATAGGTAAATTTCGAGCCAATGGCGCAGTGACGTCAATGTTCACATAGGCCACACCAAGTCGAATTGATGCAAGCATCAGTGCATAGGTCAAAAATTTCTTATTACTTCCAATTGCAATAACATCGCCAGGTTGAACTCCTTTGGAAAGTAAAAAAACACCTAACCGTTGGGCCCACTCACTTAAATCCTTATAGTTAATGTATTGTTCTGGATAACAAAGGGCAGGTTGAATTGCATTCTCTAATGCAACATCATCAAATAACAAACCTAAATTATGGTAATATTTATTCATATTTTATCTTCAAAATTATAGGGCTCTTAGTAACACTGTATACTTTTATCCTCTTATTTATTGATGGTAAAAAATGGATAAGGAGTATTTAATGCATTAAATCCTACTGACTTACAGAGCATCATAGAACCCAAATTATTTGTGAAACAATCCCACAAAGGAGTTAATCCCAACTCAAAACAGTGAGTAATAAAATAAAGTACCACTTTATTTGCAAGTCCTAAACTCCTGTAATTGGGTAAGGTAAATACATCTATTTCTGAGCAATTATTGGCTTGGGCTGCTGCATAGCATATTGAGGCAACTTCTCCTTCATAAAGAATCACAACAGCATTGGACTTCTGAATGAAGTCAGTGCCATTTCTCCAAAATCGAGAAACCAAACCAAATTGACTCTCAATGATACTAATATTGGTTTGATTTACTTCTGAGAAACTTATTTTTTTATCTGCTTGGTCCAAAATTTTTGACTTATCAATAGGATATTCAGAGCCAAGTACAAAACGTTGTCTATAAGATTTCAATGGTTCATATTGAGCTTTTATTATAAATTCAGGAGTATAAGGAGCATACAGACGAACTTTATCGGCACTAAAATTTTTATCGAAGAGTAAATATTGCTCTAGTTCTTGCTCAAAATGCATATCAACATTACCGAAGATTTGTGCAAATCCAAAAGCATGCTCCACGTAAACTTGGGATGGGGCGTTTAGTTTATTAACATAGACAACACCATCTTGTTCATCGAGTAGTACTGATGCAATCAACGGAAAAAAAAATTTACTTCTTAAATATAATCTATATATTTGTTCATAACTGTTTTTTTCTAATCGTATCATCATTAAATTGTCAGTCCACCGTTAACATCTAACACAACACCACTCATAAAATCATTCGTTATAACAGAAGCTACCGCCTGTGCTACATCCTTTGCTTGACCAAGCTTTCGCAGTGGGGTATTGGATTGAATGTGCTTTATTATTGATTCGTTAAGCGCTTGGCGAGTTGAGTCGGTTTCAATAAAGCCCGGTGCTACTGCATTACAACGTATACCCAGTCGACCAAGTTCTTTAGATAAAGTAACAGTCATTGCATTGACCCCGGCTTTTGCAGCCGAGTAAGCAATTTGCCCTTCATTACCGAAAGCACTAATTGAACTAACATTAACAATGACACCTTTAATTCTTCCCAGAACCATTTGCTCTATAACAGCGGATGTCATAATGAATACTGAATCCAAGTTAGCAGTAATGCATTTCCTAAAGCTCTCGTAATCATGCATGATTTCAGGAGAATTCATGATATTTACCATGGGCTTGCTAAAGATAACCCCAGCATTATTTACTAAAATATCGATACGGCCATGGCGCTTAATAATTTCCTGGATTACTTTTTTTACTTCTATTGGTTGGGTTACATCGAGGGCATACCCTTCCATTCCCTCCGGAAGATCAACCAGTGCTTTAATGTCTCGATCGGCGATTAGAATCTTTGCGCCAGACTCATACAAATTATTGGCAATTGCTAATCCTAATCCTTTTGCCCCTCCAGTAACCAGGGCAATTGCTCCTTCAAGATCCAAGCTCAACCCCTTTGTTAGCTAGTACATCAATGATTTGTCCTACGGAATCCATTTTAATAATATCAGGTATTTCTAAAGCAATATTGAATTCTCGCTCAAGCGACACTACCAAGTCCATCTGTTTTAGCGAATCCCAATTCCCTAAACTATCTTTAGTCAATCCAACTACAATTTCATCGGTTCTTAAACCAAAAACATTCGCTAAAACTGAAACTAAACGCTGATTCATTTTTTAAACTCCAAAAAAATTCACATATTCTTGTGCCGAGTAGCGGAGTTCTTCACCAGAACGTGCTAAATGGACACTTGATGGTTTTGTATTTTTGGTTATTAAAGCTCCGGCACCAATAATACTGTACTCATCGACCACTATTTCGTTAACGATAGTTGCATTAACCCCTATAAATGAATTGCGCTTTACTTTGGCTTGCCCAGAAATAACAGCTCCGGAGGCTATCCAACAGTGTTCCTCTATGCTGGAATGATGAGCCAAGGTTACATTTGCCCAGATCATGCTATTAGCTCCTACTTGAACATGAGGTTCTATGACTGCCGAGGGCAAGATAACGCAACCTTCACCCAGGGGGAAGTGGGTATAAACTTTAGCATCGGGATGAATATAAGACTCTATTTGATAACCTATGGCTTTAAGACGGTTGAACATGGATTCACGACTGCGATTAATGTCATTATATCCCATAGCCATAATTACTGAATGAGCTTGAGGATTATAAATGGAAGAAACATCTGATAATGGGACAGACTGGATACCAGGAACTCCATTTATATCTATAAAATCATCATCGACCGTGAGCCCAACAATTTCATAGCGATTATCTTGGGAGAGATAGCCATGCAATATATTGGCTGTAATTGCATTGCCAGCTAAAATAATTTTTTTCATTGGAGATTCTCCAGAGCGGCTAGTCCAAACCCGGTTTTTCCGTAATCATTGCCATTGTAAAGCATATAAAGTTGGTCTTGGTGCTCAAAAATATAAGGATAACAAATCATTTCACTATCCCAGCCTTCAGGCGATACATCAATACCCGCTAAAGTATCGTTACGATCCCATTTCAAGCCGTCAGAAGAGGAAGCAAAACCTATACGATAAGTTGCAATATCTTTTGTGGCACGATGCGCAAACCACATATAATAAATACCCTCATTATAATAAACGCTAGGACGACCAAAAGCATACTCATATTCATCTGCAAACGGGATACACATTCCTGGATCACAAACCCAGTCAACACCATTATGGGATTGCGCATGATGAATGCCGTAATGATGGTGCCATCCATGCTCTAACTTTTCCCATTTAATTCCGGAGTTATACCATGTATGCCAAACATCATCTGTTATGTGAAAGGCTGTAGCCGCGGCAAAGAGAGGATTGTATTTATCTCGCCCCAAAACGGGTCCCAAAAATTCTTTCTCTAAGGTGAGATTGTGGGTATCTAAAATTGCTCTTCCTGTATCGCAAATCCATAATTCTTCTGGAAGGTTTTGCCAACCTACGTAATATAAATAATATTGATTTTTATTTTTCACAAAACAAACACTGATCACACCATCGCAGTCGAAATAGCCAGGAGCACCAGGAATGAGAGCCAGTTTGGGAGCCCCGACAAGCGACATATGGCCATCTGATACCTTGGCATAGGATAAAAATACATGGGAGCGGCTTTTCGCATCACGGCATGTAAATGCAACAATAAAAATATCATCTTTGTAATGTATCGCACAAGGATGTGACCCATGGGTATAACCTGGCATATTAGGTTGAAAAACTAATCCCTTTTTTTTCCAATTAAATGGTATCGCGTGTTTTAGACGATCCCTCATTTTACCTCCTGAATCAATTTACAACTCACAACCAGTTCGAAGCAACCTTTCTAAGTATTCAACTCGGCTAATCTCTAGTTTTTCTGCCATCGCATAAACTTTATCTCTCAATGCTGGATCCACTCCTTCAAGTTGTCCCATGTAGCGTGTACGAATACTACCCCCTCTCTTGCCTATGTGAGGAACATCAATATTGATGGGGAGGACAGTATCGGACACAATAAACTCGATGACATAAAAGCAGTGACTGAGTTCCCAGGATAATTTAACTGACCTAGCATTCTGAGGAAGAAAGGATAAAGGGGTTTCATAAGCATAAAGGGGATTATTTTTAATAAGCATTTTCCCAAGTTCAGTTTCTTTTAGCCATGGGGCAATCCCTTCATCGCAAATAAGCACTTGTCCGCCTGTCTTAACGACTCGGTCCATTTCAAAAATCCCTTTCTGAATATCAGAGAACAAATTAAGGCCGCCAAAATGATAGGCTGCATCAAAAAAATTATCTTCAAAAGGGAGATTTGTTGCATCACTCGCGGAAAAAAATACATCCACACCGAATTCATTTAGATTGGATTCGTATTTTTGAATGCCTGCTATAAGCATTTGTTTGGATATATCTTGAGCATAAATAGTCCCCTTTCCTTGTAATTTTTTTGCGAGAAAAGGTAGATCATTACCTGAGCCTACTCCAGTAACAAGAATTGTCTGGTTAGGTGATAAATTTAAACGAGAAACCAAATTATTTCTTAAAGTGGATTCATCTGTGCCAAATGTTTGAAAAACCCATTGAAAAGAATTGTCATGAATAGTCACAGCCTTTTCTTGGGCATAATCATTTGCATTATCCGCATCACAAGCAAAAACAGGAGCATGTGTGCCTTGAATAAATGGAAAAAAATGCCCATTAGTACAGAGTAATCCATCGTCCTGATTGGATAAAATAATATGGTCACATTGTGACTCTGGACAAGAATAACGGAAATTTTTCATATATTACCTCTTTTGGCATACCACCCAAAATACTCGCTCGGTAATCCCATAATACTCATTATCAGCGGAACCAAAGGAGAAATTTTTAAATAAGGGTGAGAAATATGTTTCGATATCTTTTTTATTTGAAAATGCTTGTAATCGATACCCATTGCGATTGCTATATGGATCCTGTGCAACAATTAGAGTTCCATCATCAAGTTCTTGAGCATTATCAAAAATATAGGAAGACTTATTGGCTACAGAGGCAATTAAATAACCATCTTTTTTCAGCACCCGAGAATATTCATTAAGGTTATCAAGTAGCGTTTGATTTTCATCACAGTAATAACAGCAGTGACATGCTAAAATATAATCGAATTTTGCATTTTCAAAAGGAATGCTGGAATTTCTTCCAACACGCAAATCGGGGCTATGCCCCATTATTGCTAGTCTTTCCTGGGTTTGCTCGACAATACCACTCGTTATTTCAATGCCGCTTACATCTAATCCAATATCACAAAGAAGAACGGTATTTCTTCCATCACCAAAACCGACGTCAAGAATTTTATTACCTGGGACAGGTTTTAAAAAGTTTAGATTCGGATAATTTGCAAGCATCGTTCTCACAACAAACTCTGTTGGATAAACTTTTAAATTAGTCCTGCTCGCATAATGACGTTCATATTTTGTATTAATATCCTCTATCACTTTTTCCATAAATCTTCCTAATAATTACATAAGGACGTTGCTTCGTCTCAGAAAATATCTTTGCCAAGTAAATACCTATTATTCCTATGAATGAGATGATTATGCCACCCAACAGCCAAATGGAAACCATAATCGATGTCCAGCCATTTAAGGGGGTTGCCATAAAAACACGATCGATAATTAGCGTTGATGTATAAACAACAGTTCCTAAAAAAATAAAAATACCACATAGAAAAATCATATGAAGAGGTGCTGCACTAAAAGAAGTTACTGCATTTATCATATGATTGATTTTTTTAAAAAAGCCATAAGTTGTTGTGCTTTTTGTATGTTTTTTTACAATGTGGGCACATTGATTAAACCCAGTAATAACCCATAAACAGGATATAACTGATTCGATTTCTTTATGACTTAGTAAAGCGGTCACATATCGTCGTGACATTAATCGAGCTGTTGTTATATTCTTTGGATGTTCAATACTTATTAGCCAATTAAGGAGTACATAATAAATTGAGCCGCTCCATCGTTCAAACCAATTTCCTTTACGATTTTCTTGCACGCCATAAACTACATCAGATTGTTCAGCTGACATTTGTTCAGAAAAAGGTATTAACCACTCAGGCTCTTCCTCTAAATCACTATCGATTAGAAAAACATAATCTCCCGTGGAGCATTCAAGTCCAGCCCTCATCGCCTTATGGTGACCAAAATTTCGTGAAAGATCGACTACGACTATATGGTTATCGTGTTCTGAGAGTTGCACAGCCCGTTCTAGGCTTTTATCAGGTGATCCATCATTCACAAAAATAATTTCATAATCATGATTTGCGAATTGCTGAGCAACATGCGACGCTCTTTGATAAAACTCATCAATAAATGGATCCGATTTATAAAGTGTAGCAACAATGGATAATTTCATGTTAAATGTTTCATGTAGGTATGAGCGCTTTTACCACAGTTAAATAGCAAATCAAGAAGAGTAACTTGGTGAGTAAATTTGCCCCACAACTGAGGATATTCAGTGTATTCAGAATAGTTAAACCAAGTAAGTTTAATGTTTTTTTCTATGAAAACATGCTCTTCGATGTAATCTTTAGCTGCTGGTCCCGAGATATACTCAGTGGCCCCCGCCTGAAGACACAGATTAACTAATCGCTCCGTTTTTCCTTCAGTGAGGATATAATCCCATGAGTTTTTAATAACCGTTTTAATATTTAAATAATGACACAAAGCCTCAATAAATTTGCGGTTTAAAATGGAAAGATGGGTATATGAATTATTTAAGTAAAGAGGTTCTAGCCAGGTAGCAATTTCATCAAAATAAGGGGCGCGCTGATAGTTTTGCATTAATGATTTCCAGTGATTTAGCTTCCAATTTTCACTATCAATCTCAGTTTCCCTGATGGTTTGAAAATATTTACCCTTAACTTTCACTGGAACAGTTAACCACTGAGCTCCTTGTGGTGTTTTAATCTGATTGCGATTACGCCAATCACGTCGAGTAAATTGCATATCGTCGAAAAGAATGAATTCATCGACAGCAGCAATCATGTCAAAATAACCTTTCCAGGGGATATAATTAGATTGCAGAATAGCAATTTTTTTTGGCAACTCACACATCCCTATTAAGTTGAAAATAATATGCTCAATGATATCAATTTAAATATAGGAAGTGAAGAAAAGATTTAATAACGGGTTACCTAGCTCCCTACCCCATCAGAAGTATGCTACGAACTTCTTTTTTATCAAATAGCATCACTACCTACATTTATGTATGCAGGAGAAAAATAACGAAAAATGATTTTGAAAAAATCAAAGATGATTTGATTAAAAGTTTTGAATTACAATTAGATTCAAAACAACGCTATTGCCCAATTGATGTTAATAACAGTCTATTTGAGGAGAATGAGCAAAATATCCTAAACAATCTTTTTAACTACAAACCGTTAGAAAAAACCATCAAAAAATATGGATTATTTAATCAACCAGGTTTTAAGGATATAACGATCATATGTGAGCCAGAAAACGAAAATAGTAATTTAAAAAATAGTAATCGGTAACCTATGTGCTCGGATAGCCGAATCCAGTCTCTCAGAATCGGCTTTCACACCACCGTAGCTAAGATTCTGTTACGTCTCCGTCGCAAAAGTATTTTTAGGCCACGAACAGATTTATTCTGTTCGTGTTTATACCGCCAGTCGATAGTGACGTGGTCAGATCCATTAGACCATATATGGATCCTGCCACGCACTTCCATTTGTTGTCCGCTAAGCTAACTTAATAAATCCTGAAAAATTATTGCCCATTCTTTCCGACAGTATTCTGTATTATCGACAATAAATAGAAATACAATTTGACCTGAACGATAATAGATTCCAATACCCCATACTTTTTTTATATTAACTAAGAGAACATTTGTTCCTTAAAAGGAATTTGTTTTAACCATTTTTTGTGGCCACATTCATCGAGTCCGGAGATAAATTTCATTTGAGCTTATAATTCAAAAGCAAAATGGCTGGCCTTTACGTCAGACCACTCTAATTTGTACATTATTTGTTTACATATTGCATCTCAAAAAGTACAATACGCAAACACAATGACCATTTAGAGACACAGATGCCCCAAGATAGTCCAGATACAACAAATATATTAGTAAACACTCCTTATCAATTAGCCACCAGCCTTATTCAACAATTAAATGATGAAGAATGTGATAGTCTAATAAAAGAACTGGAATATTTAAAAAAAAAGAGACACAACACCAATAGGGCGTTACAACTTGCAGTTAAAGGTGACTGGGACTCATTAAAAGAGTTGATTTGCAGTGAAGATGGAAACAGCATTAATCCGAATGAAAAACTATCCATGGATGATTCTCCATTACATGATTGCACCTTAGCATGGCTGTTAGAATTTCGTAAAAAGTCAGAGCTACTCTTAGAAATTATAATGAAAAATGAAGGCAGACTTTCTCTTGACTTCAATGCACAACCTCATAATCAAAGCATCATGGCAGGCTGTACATTAGCTTGGCTCTTTACCTATCATAAGAATCAAAAATTATTTCGCTCCATATTGGCAACATGTGAATCAGCAATAGTTAATTTAAATGCCAGGCCCTCTCACCTTCAAAACCCTTTTAACGGGTATACAGTAGCTTGGAATCTTATATATCAGAATGAAATACAACTATTCATCAAACTATTAATGCAAAATACCTTAACGAGAATTAACTTAAATGAGCGACATGAGGGGATCACTCTAACGTGGTTGTTAGCAGTAAGAGGCCACCTAAACCTGTTGGACTATCTGATAGAGTATCACTGTGATGACATTGTAGACTTAGATGATAAACCAATGTATTTGGCACACGCTCCTACATTGAAAGAAATTCTACAAATTCTAAAAGCCGATGCACTATTAGCAAAATTAGAGCAACGCATAAGCTCTTTTAATGAATCGAATCACACGGCAGTTTCAGAGTTAGAATCTGCCGCCTCCCCCTCTCTATCCGCATCATCTGGGCCGCATTGCTCGATAGATCCGTTGATGGAAAATGAAAGCTTAGATTTAATCGATAAAACAGCCCCCTTACCGCAACTGCTTTATAATATTATCATTGAAGTAGGATTGCCGTTGGATGACGCCCACTATCAATTTATAGATGAACGAAGCGTTAATACTTATACAATCTTGCACTTTATCTTAAAGAATCAATGGCACTTATTAGAACAATTCATTCGCAATGAAAATAAAACCAATGTCGATCTAAATACACAAGTACGCGCAATTAATTCTCAATTTTTTGGCTGTACATTGGCAGGGCTCTTGGTTTATTTCAATCAGATGGAACTATTCAAAATACTCCTATCAGAATGTAGCCAAACGATAATTGATTTAAATGCCCCATCGGCTTGCCCCAATCAAACATCACTCGCGTGGATGTTGGCTGAAAGGGGTGAGATCGCCACATTGGAGTATTTGGTAGAACATCACCATCCCGATATTGTGGATCTAGATGCAAAACCAACCAATGAGCAGCCCACCTTGAAACAGCTGCTACAAAAAGTAAATGCCCTTGCTTTATTAACAAAGCTGGAGCAACGAATGGCTCCCCTCCATGAAGTAAATCCGCTAGCAGTGCAAGAATCAGGGCTAACATCCCCTCAGGTGGACGTTTGGTCCCCGCTATTGAACGATGACCCGATGGATACAGCCCCTACAGCGCATCCCCAGAATCCTAGTGACAAGCGTATCTTTTTTAGTAGGAAATATCATCATACAGTAGAATATCGTTTGCAAGAAGTTCATTACCATCAGGAAGTAAATCAAGAACCGCCCTCTTTTTCTTGCAAACACCAACTGATAAGTTTGGCTGATACATTAGATATGAGTGAAACAAAAGCACTCACATTGCAGGAGAGACTTCATAATAGCGATTTTCTCTATATCTCCTCACTTGATTACTATGCTCCCACTACTAAAAATTTAGCTGAAGAAGCCGTAACCTTTATTTTTGCTGGCAGAAAAAAAAATGCATACATCCCCAATATGCAATTTCTGGGAAATGAGCAACAATGCATTTTGGTACTTACCAGAGAAGAATTTAACGATCTCAACATTAATAAATGTCCAGATTCCCTGGGATTTTTAGTAATTGACCAGCTGGGCACTGAATCACATGATGTTTATACTAATACGGGAAGTATTCAGGCAAGAAGGCTAGCCGCTTTTTTTGTCTCGTTCCATTGGGAACTTAAAGAGTGTATTTACTTGGATGATAATATTGAATGGGTTGGCATCAATCTGCCCTTGCCTTCACATCAATTAAATTGGTCAGAAGTCACTCATTACTTGCGACAACAAAGAGAAGATAACCATGCGTTGATTGCTGGACTTCCTACAGTGGCCAATCGAACCTTTGATACTGACTACATAGCACTTTATTATTGCAGTAAACTTTTTTCGATGGACTTTCAACAAATAAGTACCCTATTGAAGTTGCAAAATGACGATGATGTTTTTATTTTAGGCTACCCTGCTGTCTATGATAATCAGTGTGGCGAAGACTATTTTTTCCAAGTCTTAATTGATTTCGCTAATTTTTCTGATGAACAGAGCTCCATGAATCTTATTGCCCGTCCCTTGGAACAACAAGCAGCAATTAAACGAAGTGCGCACCAACAAAACTTGGCTCAAAGTTACATCAAAGATTATGCAAATATTGAACAAATAAATATCGAAGCCTTTAAATTAAGCGTCCTCAATAAAACACACCAACACTGGATAACACTTACCCTCACTCAACTGAAAGAACAAGCACAAAAAAGCAGAGAGCACCTTGAAATGCGTCAACATTTTGAAAAAACACGGAACGATTTGCCGCAAGTACTGCAATACAATGCAGAAACCAAAAAAAGAAAAGCAGAGAATAAATGCGACAGTGAACTTCAACCAAAACGCAAAAAAAAATCGACCTCTAAGAAAAAAGACAAATTAACAAAGAAGCAGAGCACACAAGACTGGACTCCATTTTTTTCCGGGATACATTTAAACCAATTGATGGAAGGTACTACTCTATCACTCGAAACCTACCTGACGTCTATCAGTCACTTGTCTTTCGCTTACCAACAAGACGCATTAAATGTTATTGCTCAAACACAGAAGCACCAGGGAGTATTAGAAATAGCAACCGGTTCAGGCAAGACCCGCTTGCAAATTTTACTAATCAATTATCTGGTGGCAAATCAAGTCAGTGACCGCCCCATTCACATAGTAACCGCAACGCAACAATTGGTGGAGCAATTTTACCAAGCATTTCAAGAAACACTTGAATTATTAGAGAATCAAGCTCATTTAACCATGGATGAAGTGATCTCGGTAAAGAGTGGATCTGGGTATGTACCTTGGAGAAACTATCATGCAAACAACACTCTAAAACAACAAGCTAAAATAGTAATCTTTTGTGAACACAGTTATCAGTTGCTTCAGAAAGAATTATATCAAACTACGGACTCAGTCGATTCTGAGCCCTCCTTGATTTTATTGGATGAGTTCCACTTATATGCCAAAATGGCTAAAAAACTCTTGCGTTCTCAAGCTACGGTACTCGGTTTTTCAGCAACACTCCCTAAAAGATATACCCCAATATATCAATTTTCTCGTCTCGATTCATTACAGGCAAAGATTACAGCACCAATGATCATTGACCGATTACCCTATCGCTTAAGTAATGCCAATGAAAAAAGAGAGGACAAAATCAGTAGGCTCATTCGCTGTCATAGTCATCCGCGCGATGGCAGGCTCTTAGATAAGACCAAAGGCATTATCTTTGTCAGCTCGATTGCCGAAGCAGACCAATTAGCAGATGCCATTAATCAATCTCATCCCGAACGATTAGCAATTTCCATCCATAGTGGCCTTAGTAATTACGCCCAATTAATTGCCCAATTTCAAAAGAAAAAACTCAATCAACCAGGCATTTTAATCGTCGTTGGCATGTTACAAACCGGTTATGACGATAAGAATTTATCGTGGTGTATTATTGCCCGAAATAATAATGAAAACAGTACTACTGTCCGCCAAATTATAGGACGTGTGCTAAGAGGTAATCCCGAAGACCCACAAAAAATTGCCTATATTTTGACAGATCAGCATCTAAATTTGAGAGACTTTGGCCCATTAAAAGACAAAGAAGCTATCGTTATGGCCAATAAGAATTATTTCAAAGTCAATCGTGAAATTATTTATCTTGATATATTACATGCGATACAAAAGAATGAAGAGTTTGCATCATATCAACCACTATTTGAAAACAATCGATTAGCAGACCATTCATTAAAAAAACATTTGGAATTAGTGCTCCGTGCCACCAATCAGGATTGGTTAAATGGCCTTTTTCAATACGACCAATACTTGATTAAAAACGATTTGCTTGCTTGTTTTGCGTATGCGGCGTATGGATCTTTGTATGATCCTCAAAATACGGACAATAAAGAGCTTTACACAGCTATGAAATTTGAGGCTTTTCTAGAAGTGTTAATTCAGTTCAAACCACAAGAATTGCAATCTTGGATAAGCAAGACTGAAAAAAAATCATGTCATTACTGGATGGAAAAAATAAGCGAGCAATGTTATATGCCGCATTATTTGAATATTTTAGCTAGATACAAGCAAAAATTAAAAAACGTACCTCCACAAAACAAGACTGTATCACAACATGATGAGGCTCATTCTACTACTTACAACATAGGCTCTTCAAGCCACAGTCTCTTCGCCAACCCCGGCAACACCAACCCAGGAAGAATCAACCCATCGTATGAATACAACGATGAAGATATTTATACTATTCTCAGACTAAGACTCCAAAATAGCCAAGTTCCCGGATTAATTGTTTTAAGCCCAGCTCATATGTCAGATAATCATACAGGTAATAGAGTCATCGATGTATTAAAGCAATACCTGACTGGACCTTTTGCACCTCAGCCGCACCCCAATGTGATGCAGAACATCATTATTCCCATAAACTATCATCATCATTGGGTTGGTATACGTATTCAATTAATACAAGGGCAACCGCCCAAACTCACCTATTATAACAGCATTAAAGGTTATGATCCGGATGCAGACTTAATGGATGCTCTACTTAACGAAGTAAATCAAGCACTTAGCAATCTAAACTTATGGGCAAGCGCTACAAGCATACATCCATTTGAACGCAGTCTGGAACAACATGATGCCACAAGCTGCGGCGCACTCCTCATTGAAAATATCTACTGCGACTTAGAGCAAAAAAATTGGCCCCAAACACCGAATCTGACACAAACACTTAGATCACGTCATTTAAAACTGCTTTCAGAAGGTGATCCTAATTTCTACAGAAGATTCTGCGAAAGTCAATTCCAAAATGAAGCCTCATTCCAGCAGGTCAATTTCGGAGATTAATGTAAAACTCTCCGAAATCGACTCACAAACGGGCTCTTCCTCTCTCCTAACTAAACCTGTAGCCCAAACCCACCCCTACTACAACAGGATTAATGGTAACATGAGTATTAAGCTGACCTAAGGCGGTGTTTACTTTAACATTTGACCACATAAAGATTTGCTTAACGTCGACGTTTAGAGACCAATTATTATTTAAAGCTAAATCCGCTCCTATTTGCAGCGCAGGACCGACGCTGTCACCATAACTAGTCGACAAAGAGACAGGGCCATTAGTAACATGATAAAAATGAGTGTAATTGATTCCAGCCCCAACATAGGGATTAAATGACCGCGCAGGTAAAAAATGATATTGCAGCGTCAATGTTGGAGGAAGAACATAAACCTTCCCTAGATTTACAGTGCCTAAGGCCGTATTTGTTGCTCTAGCCGAATGTTGCGTTGTAGCAAGAATGAGCTCTGCTGCGATTTTTCTAGTAAAAAAATAGCTAAAATCAAGTTCAGGAGTCACTTGGCTACTGATATGAGTAACCTTACCGCCAATTAAAGAAATAGTGTTACTGGATGCTTCGGGAATTACATCAATTGCCCGCACCCTGGTAAGCCAAGGCGAATCAGCACATGCTGAAAATGAATTGGAGAGACAAATGCTCGCTATAAAAAGCCCGGTTAGTTTTTTCATTTATATTGTGTCCTTGTTTGTTAATCTTAAGGTAATAAACATCAGAGCATAGAATACTTCGATATTATTCTTACCTATTGAAATCAAGCCAATTTTTATTGATTAAAAAATCAGTATATAACTTTTCTTCTTCCGCTCCTGGCTGTGGATGCCAATCGTAAACCCAAGCTGCTTGCGGTGGTAATGACATCAGAATTGATTCAACTCTTCCCCCAGTTTGTAAGCCAAATGCCGTTCCTCGATCGTAAATTAAGTTAAATTCCGCATAACGACCTCTTCGATATAACTGAAAACTCTTCTGTCTTTCTGAATAAGGTGTGTCTTTGCGACGAAGAACAATCGGGCAATAAGCTTTGGCATATTGATTTCCAACCGCTTTTAAAAAATTAAAGCACGTTTCAAATTCCCACTTGTTTAGATCATCAAAAAATAACCCTCCAATACCCCGAGGTTCTTGGCGGTGCGTGAGATAAAAATAGTCGTCACACCATTTTTTATAGTGAGGATAGACCTCTTCACCAAAATTGTCACAAGCCTCTTTCGCCATAGTGTGCCAATAAACACAATCATCAACAAAGCCATAATAAGGGGTTAAGTCAAAACCTCCACCAAACCACCAAATAGACTCCGCATTTTCCTTAGTAGCCATAAAAAATCGAAAATTTGCATGTGACGTTGGAACATAAGGGTTACTTGGGTGGATAACAATTGAAACCCCCACAACTTCAAATTGATAGCCACTCAGTTCGGGCCGTTTTTCTGTGGCTGAAGCAGGTAAACTCGTGCCTTTAACGTGAGAAAAATTAACCCCCCCTTTTTCAAAGACATCACCATCTGATATCACACAACTGGTTCCATATCCGAAACCGAGACGCTCCCAATTGTCTGAGATAAAACCAGCCTTGCCGTCTATTGCAGCAAGCTCATGACAAATTGATTTTTGTAATTCATGTAAATATGTTTTGACTTGCGTAATGTTATTCATGATAGGCTTAGTATCCTAGTATTAATCTAAGCCTATTCTATAATCTGTTTTATTACATCACCTTGATCTACATCATAGAAAAAATTTATATAACAATAATCTTAAAGGATTTATAATAAGCAATTTAAAGATTAGCACTCTATCGTAATGATTAAAACATGAAAAACGACAGCAATGATAATTCAACGTGCCCCAACTGCACATTTTCTCCTTTTTGCATGACAGAAGGAAAAAATTCGCGCTGGATGAATCAAATTAATCTTGTCGTAAAGCAACACCACCATCTACAAAAGCAGGAAGTTTTATATCTTCCTCAGAATATGTTTCGAAACCTCTATGTTATTCAGTGCGGCAATTTAAAAACATATCAGATAGATGCAGAAGGAAATGAATTAATCCGTGGATTTTATTTTTCTGGTGAAGTCCTGGGTTTTGAAGCAATTTACGCGGGGAATTATCTTTTTTCAGCCGTTGCTTTATCTGAAACTGTCGTTTGTGAAATTCCCTACGATAACTTTCTTGAGTTACTGAATTCTAATCCTGCCCTTCAAAAACATATTTTGTATTTAATAAGCCAGCAACTCAATATAGGATCTTACTTATTTTCAATCACTGCAGAGCAACGTCTAGCTGCTTTTCTTATCGATTTATCTAACCGATTACATCCATTTGAAATACAATTAGAATTTCTTCTGCCTATGTCTCGTCAAGATATAGGAAACTACTTAAGACTGACAGCTGAAACTATTAGTCGCCTCCTGTCCCAATTTAAAAAAAATAAAATTATCGCCATCGATCATAAGAGAATTCAATTTCTCCAACCCGAAAAATTAAAATTTATGGCTGGAATTAATGACCTCCCAATCAAAAATTTTTGACGTATGAATCAGACTATTGCGCATTAACATAGTAATCCCTGAGCTATCCCCTAATCTAATTGTTAAACAAATGTAACTTTCCATGATGTAGATCAATGTTATCGAGTAAAAAATACTTAACAATATAAGCAAAGTAAGTTAACCAGTTTAAAACGTTAAAAGACCAAATTATTGACCACAATTCTATAAAGGTAGCATCTTATGAAATCGCTCCAATCCCCTAAAATTCAGCAACTATTTTCTGGCCAGAAATTTTAACTTAGTGGGAATAGTCGCCTTAATACATTTTCTTGGCCACTACGACACCAATCGAATCATTAATTTATTTTATATGGGTTAAAGTATTAACATGAAATCTCCAGAATTATTATCTCCAGCAGGCTCTTTAAAACGTATGAGAAGGGCATTTGCGTATGGAGCAGATGCGGTGTATGCAGGCCAGCCTCGTTATAGTCTTCGAGCTAGAAATAACGAGTTTTCTCATGAAAAATTAGTTTTGGGCATTAATGAAGCCCATGCCCAAGGTAAATTATTTTTTGTTGCAAGTAATATTATTGCTCAAAATAACAAGATAAATACTTATATTGATGATCTTGCTCCGGTAATTGAAGCCAAACCAGACGCATTAATTATGGCCGATCCCGGACTCATTATGATGGTCAGAGATAAATGGCCTGATCAGGCTATTCATTTATCAGTCCAGTCTAATGTAATGAATTTCGCTGCTGTAAAATTCTGGAAAACAATGGGTCTGGAGCGAGTTATTTTATCGCGAGAGTTGTCTTTAAAAGAAATTCAAGCAATTCGCGACAATTGCCCGGATATTGAGTTAGAAGTATTTGTACATGGTGCATTATGCATGGCTCACTCGGGACGCTGTCTTTTATCCGGTTATTTTAATCACCGCGATCCGAATCAAGGAGCATGTACCAATTCATGCCGGTGGAAATACAGTGTTAAAGAAGGCACCGAAGATGAATGGGGTAATGCACATGTAGAAACTAAAACTTTTCTATTTGAACAGTCACCTCAACGCGAGGGAGAAATGAATCTTATAGAAGAGGATGAACAAGGGACTTATCTTTTTAACTCAAAAGATTTAAGAGCAATTCAACATGTTGAAGCACTTGCCCAAATGGGTATTGATTGTTTAAAAATAGAAGGTCGTACTAAATCAGATTTTTATGTCGCTCGGGTAACCCAATTGTATCGCAAAGCGATTGATGACGCGGCCGCAGGCAAACCCTTTGACTGGAGTCTTATGGATGCCCTTGAAGGATTATCGCTTAGAGGGTACACAGAAGGTTTTTATCGTCGTCATGTTCCTGAGGAATATCAAAGTTATAAAGATCGCAGTGAAATCGGTGTAAGACAGCAGGTTGTAGGTGAGCTACTAGATTATGACAGCGACAGACAACTGCTCGAAGTACATGTAAAAAATCAATTCTCTATTGGCGATACTCTTGAAATCATGCTCCCACAGGGTAATCACATTTTTCCACTTGAAGCTATTGAGCATACCGAAGGATTTGCTATCACCCATGCTCCAGGTAGCGGCCATGTTGTTCGTATTGCTGCTAATCTTCCAGAAATTAATCAGTTGGAACATGGCTATTTAATCCGCCATTGGCGCGATACCCGACCTTAGGAGTAGCCTATGTCAACCATTGAAGAATTAAGAGAACAAATTCGAGACATAGATCGCAATATTATTAAGAACTTAGCTCTTCGTCAGGACGTATGTAGACGACTTGCGTTGCTAAAAAAGGAAGCCGGGAAACAAATTATTGATATAGTTCAAGAAAAAAAGAATTTTGAGTTTTATGAATCATTCTCCAAAGAATACTCTATAGATCCTAAATTTATTGCCCGTTTGTTTCGATTAGTTATTATAAATTCAAAAATAATACAACAGCAAAAAGTCTATGAAATCGATTTATCCTAATCGACAGTTAAATCGTTTTTGAAACCATACAACAGCCTTATCGCTGCGTTGAGAAGCCGTATAAATCCCAGCGGGGATCGGGGGACGCAGTGCAAAAGGGTTTTGTGGTCAATAATAATTTACTTGGCGGTTATATTGTGGATGACAGCCCATTAACTCGACAATTTAATGGCCTGCTGTAATACCCGCCATATAATAAATGGCGTCTGCTATAGCCTTATCAGAACAGTCTTTACGAGGCACATCTGCTTCTTTACATAAGCCACCATGAGGCATTAATCCTTTACCAATACTCGCTTTATATAATAAATAGTCCATAGCTGTTTTAAATTCAGTTGGATTTTTTTCTGCTTCAATCTCCGCGTTCTTAAATCGTATAGCCCATGCCTTTTTATTAAAGGCAGCTGGGGCATGCATACCGGTAGCAAACTGAGGGGAATGACACGTTTTACATGTTATTTCATATGCCTCTTTACCCAAATCACTAGCGAGAAGGGGACCATTAATTGCAAAGAACAAAATAAATACTATAGCTTTCATGGGACACTCCTGTAAAAGTAATACTGACTTATAAAAAATCTTAATTATTTTTCAATTTTAACAGTTTACCATTGAAAAATCTTATTGGATTTTAGATAACCTACACTATAATGACTAATATCGTTACGTGTTAATTGTACCTGTCTTTCAATATAAAAAACCTTTTGCTTATCGAAAAGATATTATAAAAGTTTCTTTTTTTGTACATGACAAGGCATCAAGACTTTTTCACACACGAGGCGGCACGGAGCATTGCTATAATGACATTAGAAAATATAAGTAATTTTGAAAAACAACCAGGCGCGATTTCTTGGGTCACAATTACACGATCAAATTTGAAAGTCTATGAGTAATATGCCTAACAATATTGACCTTTTAATTAATGAAGCTACTTTATGTCTTAACGAGACAAAGTCTATCTTAAGTAAACTAATTCAAGTTTCGACTGACGGTGAAGACTCTTCTGATGAAAATAAAATTCTCACCATCCAACTGGTCTTGCAATACCGTTTAAGCGGTGAAGATGCTTTGAGTTTTTTGTTACAGATGGATCATAACTTGCTTTATTTTCTTGGAATTCAACCGCAGCATTCTGCTAAAATAAATTTGGATCGCTTAGCCTATGCCGTAGGCAATGAAGATTTAAAGCAAATCTTAAATGTATTAGCAATATTAGCAGGTTCCCTATCTAAAATTATCGCGCGTTATAAAAACAGTCATGCTTCATTTACATTAAAAAACAAAAAGCCTCAAAAGCAACACATTATGACTAAAGAATTGTCCTTACTACTTGCCAAACAAAATCAATTTTTAAATATCCTACATAAGCTAGATCTAGATATTAAACAGCTTTTGAAACTGCAAGCCATAGGCCCCATTTTTGATTACATTGCGGCGCTAAGAGGACCAATTTCTCAGTTTTACCAAGCCATCATGCTTGGTCTTGAACAGGCGGAGCAACTCTACCATCAAGTGAATAAAGAACCTTTGATAGATTATCAACTTAATTCTTTACTAAAAGAAACAGAGCGCCTCCTTCATTTAATGCCAAGTACCGATAACTTGCATCCTAATTACCCTATCAAACAGTTTGATCATAAAATGGCTTCAGAACAATTAGAACAACGGGCAGCAGCAAAACGATTACGGCCTTTTTTTGGATGACAAATTAAAATTTATATCTCTTACTGACTTGAAAAAATAACATTTATTCTCACTTAATTAGGGTGTGTTGACAATCGCTCTCCACCGCCTACGTGCCTCGGCTTGTCCGAGGCATCCAGGAGGATGCTCAGTTAAGAGCAAATTTTAATGTAAGGTATCAAGATGATGGCCTTACTTAATTTACTCTACTAAGCTTGAGGTTTGAGCTACTTTATTTTGTAGCGTATCAGAATCCCATTTCCAGTTTCTAATTTCTGGTAAATCTTGCCCATGTTGTCTGATGTAACGTTGATGCTCTAACAATTTCATTTTGATGTTCTCAATAAGCTCTTGTTCTTTGATATCTAAATGCGGCAAATGATGAAGAACATCAAGAACCAGGTGAAAACGATCCATTTCATTTAATACTGTCATATCAAAAGGAGTAGTGATCGTCCCTTCCTCTTTGTATCCTCTAACATGTATATTTTTATGATTGGATCGGTTACTTGTCAGACGATGAATAAGCCACGGGTATCCATGGTATGCAAAAATAACTGGTTTATCCTGAGAAAAAAGGAGATCAAAATCTTCATCACTTAATCCATGGGGATGTTCGTAGTCAGGTTGCAATTTCATCAAATTAACCACATTAATAACGCGAATTTTTATATATGGCAGTTCAGTACGTAAAATAGAAACCGCAGCCAATGTTTCAAGAGTAGGAACATCTCCTGCGCATGCCATAATAACATCCGGAGATTTCCCTTTATTATGACTCGCCCACTCCCAAATCCCTATCCCATTGGCACAGTGTTGTTTTGCTTCCGCCATTGAAAGCCACTGTGGTGCAGGATGTTTGCCTGCAATGACGACATTGACATAATGTTTACTCTGTAAATTATGATGCATGATAGACAACAAACAATTTGCATCAGGAGGAAGGTAAACACGTATTATTTCTGCCTTTTTGTTTATCACATGATCGATAAATCCAGGATCTTGGTGTGAAAATCCGTTGTGGTCTTGTCGCCAAACATGAGAAGTAAGTAGATAATTTAAGGAGGCAATTTTTTCACGCCAGGGAATAGTTGATGTTACCTTTAGCCATTTGGCATGTTGGTTGAACATGGAACTAACGATATGAATAAATGCTTCATAACAATTAAAAAGACCATGACGCCCTGTCAATAAGTACCCTTCTAACCAACCTTCACATTGATGCTCGCTCAATACCTCAAGTACCCTTCCTTGCGAAGATAAAAAACTATCGTTAGCAAGAATTTCAGTATCCCATTGACGATTCGTTGCTTCAAATACAGCCTCTAAGCCATTAGATATCGTTTCGTCTGGCCCAAATACTCGAAAGTTATTTGCGTTTAATTGGATTACATCTCTTACATAGGCACCCAAGACATGGGTATCTCCTATTCCTTGCATGCCACGTTTCGATAGCATAACGGAATAATTATCTGGCTCAGGTAATTTAAGTGTCTTTAATAACACCCCACCATTTGTATGGGGATTTGCACTCATACGTTTTTCATTCTGCGGTGCCATAACTCTTAAGTCATCGAGCAACCTACCTTGTTCATCAAACAGAGTTTCAGGCTGATAACTTCTAAGCCAATGCTCCAAAATTTTTAGATGCCCCATATTGCTAGAGCAGTCAGAAACAGGCACTTGATGAGAACGAAATGTCCCCTCAACCGGTATTCCATCAACCACTTTAGGGGCGGTCCAACCCTTAGGAGTTTTTAAAATAATCATGGGCCAACGTGGACGTTGGCTATTCTTCGTGGAACGTGCATCGTGCTGAATCAGTTTAATCTGCTCTATAACACGTTCTAACACAGAAACCATCTTCTCATGCATCAGGAGGGGTTCATCTCCCTCAACCCAATAAGGTGTCCAACCATAGCCATAAAGTAAATGTTCCAACTCCTCTTTTGTAATGCGTGCTAAAATCGTTGGATTCGCTATTTTGTACCCATTTAAATGAAGAATAGGCAGCACAGCTCCATCACTTATTGGACATAAAAATTTATTTGAATGCCATGCCGTTGCAAGTGGTCCTGTTTCTGCTTCCCCATCACCAACAACACAAGCTGCGATTAAATCAGGGTTATCAAATACCGCTCCAAAAGCATGACTAAGTGAATATCCTAATTCCCCCCCTTCATGAATAGAACCTGGGCACTCCGGTGACGCATGGCTTGGAATTCCGCCTGGAAAGGAAAACTGGGCAAATAATTTACGTAATCCATCTTCGTCTTGGCTAATTTCAGGGTATATTTCGCTATAAGTTCCCTCAAGGTAAGCATTGGCAACAACTGCTGGTCCACCATGTCCAGGACCCGAAATATACATCATATTCAAATCATATTTGTTGATAACATGGTTTAGGTGAGCATAAATAAAATTTTGGCCAGGAGTTGTCCCCCAATGCCCTAGTAGTCTAGGCTTAATATCTGAAAAAACTAACTCTCGCTTAAGTAGCGGATTGTCACGCAAATAAATTTGACCTACTGATAAATAATTAGCTGCGCGCCAATACTTGTCTATTTTATTAAGCCTTTCTTGAGCCATCATTTTCTTTTTCATTTCAAAAAATTGTGCGGATATTATATAGAAGTAATAATCTGCTTAAAACATCCCAACAAACAAATAAAAAAGAGAACAAGGATCTCTAGGTTGAATTGATACTCTCATTTAAATTATATTACTGCATACTTCGTGTAAAGGTTATTTAATTTATGAATAATACAGAAATAATGGTTTCTCCAACAATTGGTATCTATTTAGGCTCGCACATGGGAAACAATCTGTCTTTTAAAAATGCCATTATTGCTTTAGGAAAAGGAGCAGCCGAACGCGGGTATACTGTAGTGTATGGCGGAGGAGGAACTGGTTTAATGGGGCTTCTTGCGGAAACAGTTAAATCTCATGGTGGAACAGTTATCGGAATAACGACCGAGCACCTCGCTGAAATAGAAAAACCTTACGATTTTTTAGATGAATTGCATGTAGTACATTCCATGTATGAACGAAAGCGCTTAATTCATGAGAAGTCATCGCGTTTTTTAGCAATGCCTGGCGGGATTGGCACATTCGATGAGTTATTTGAAACTTGGTGCTCCATCAAAATAGGAGTACTTAAAAAGCCCCTTGGACTAGTCAATATAGAAGGATATTTTAATCCCATGCTCCAATTTGTAACCGCCTGTACTCGTTATGATCTTGTAAACGAACGGGATGTTAAAATTCCAACCGTATATGATGGGGTTTGTGCGTATTTAAAATCTTTAGACGAAGAGCAGCAAGGTGAGTTTGTCGAAGTTTATTCGAATTTAAATTCGGCTCATACGCAAAATAAATATAATCCAATTGAGGCCTAAGATACAAACTAAATTTTTACGAGACTGCGCATGACAGAAAAAATTTCTAACTAAAAAAATCAGAAACGATATAATTTATCTTATAAAAAAACTAATATCATGAGGAATGGCAATCCCCTATTTTTAACCCAAGCTAAAAAATGATCGGATGACGCGCTCTACAGCGCAAAGATAAGTCTACCTCGATAGCAAGAGCTTCGCGGTTGAAATCATCAAGCGCGATAACTACGACCATCGTCTAATTGATCATGCATAAAGTCCATTGACCCGCATTCGTTGATTGTGGTTGGCACAGCTAATACTTCTGGTTTTTCCCTTATTAACCGCTTTTGGGTTTTTATCCACATATTGAGTTCTAACTCCCGATAGATTCGATAAACTCGTTTACAAAATGTTGCTGCGCCAATCACGTGTTCCCAGCATATCACTGAAACAGAGGTGCCGCCTTCAGCTTGTTTCAGTATCGACAGTATTTGGCTGTCTGTAAATTTCGATTTTTTCATGAAGAATCTCCTCCGCTTAGGTTACGAGAAAATTCTACTTTTCGCATCAGTTATTTTTCGAGAAACTTATATTACAATAATTCAACAATATGTACTACCATTATTCATAATGGACACAAAAACAATCATAAAGGAAAAATATACCACTCAATGAAAGCTCAGATAAGAAGTACCATTTAATTTAGGAGAACAGCATGGGCAATGACCATAAGAAAACTACTATCCCAAAAGACGAAAACCGAACTGATAATTTATCAGAAAATACTCGAGACAATCATTATGTAATATCAAACGAAATTTTCTATACGAATTTGTCACCAGATGCTCTTCATAAATGCGATGAACAATTTAATAGTTTAAGAAAAACAATAAATCTTACTTCTGATAGTGAAGCAGTTAATAATGTTTTATATTTATTATCTCTTCGTAATGTATATCCAGAGATTATAAATAAAGAATACAAGTGGCAGGAAAAATTGCTTTTAAATCTTGATAAAGCGTGCTCTGAACAAGTTGAGTTTTCGGTAAAGAAAAAGCTTATAACTCATGTTTCAAACCATATTTCTCCGTCACTAGGAGATGATGTGTACTTCCAGTTAAAAATACAAATATGCGCACTTCAGCATATTCCTGATGAGATAAAAATAGAATCATTACGTCTCTTTTTCGATCCAAATAATGGTCTTCCTGAATTCACCATAAGAAATTATCTCATAACCTTAACTACAGTTTTTGTTAACAATAGCAACTTATTTAGAAAAACAAATGATGATGTAATCAAATTATTTTTTGATAGATTGGTTAAGCTTTCAAAAGCAGAAGATGGTTTTGTGAGTTTTCCCCTATCAGGCCTGACTTCTAATATTAACGGATATTCAGATTTTCTTAAAAAAATGAATATTTCATTTCCTGACATGATATTCACTTGTAATCCATCTTATCAGCTGATAATAGCATCACTACTTACATTTATGTATGCAGAAGAAAAAATAACGAAAAATGATTTTGAAAAAATCAAAGATGATTTGATTAAAAGTTTTGAATTACAATTAGATTCAAAACAACGCTATTGCCCAATTGATGTTAATAACAGTCTATTTGAGGAGAATGAGCAAAATATCCTAAACAATCTTTTTAGCTACAAACCGTTAGAAAAAACCATCAAAAAATATGGATTATTTAATCAATCAGGTTTTAAGGATATAACGATTATATGTGAGCCAGAAAACGAAAATAGTAATTTAAAAAATAGTAATCGGTAACCTATGTGCTCGGATAGCCGAATCCAGTCTCTCAGAATCGGCTTTCACACCACCGGTAATACCCTTTTTTTTTAATCGAGGCTAAAAGCATTGACACAGCCATCATTATTTAATTTATAGCAATCTTAAAAAACGTCAGTTTGGGATAAGAAGGTTATTAGATCCAGTCTCTTCTCGATCCGCTCATCCTGAGGATGGCAAGATAACATCTGAGTTCCTTATCCGAAACTGACGTTAAAAAGGAAATTTAGATTAACTTAGACTACATTTAAAATAGCCTGCTTTAAAAATATCACGTTATGGATAGGGACAACAACGCACATGACCAACTCATCGACTCCTAATCCCTCAAAAAATGCGCAAATTTTCGTTCCTGAAGAGGACTTACCTGCTAATGAAGAAGATTTATTCAAACTGTCATCATTCCTTATTCTTGATACCTCTGAAGCCATTAAATTCACGTTAACAGAGGATATGCTAGCGGAAACACTCACGTTGATGCTTGACTCTTTGTCAGATGAGGTCACTAAAATGAAACAATTTCATGCACAAGGGGATTGGGAAAAAACTCAAGCTATGGCTCATAAAATCAAAGGCGGATGTGTCTATGTTGGAACAATTCGTATGAAAATGGCCTGTCAGTATTTCGAGCGCTACTGGAAAGCGGGGCATACCGACTTATTAGAAAAGCTGTATCAACAAGTGCTTGATACTATTGAAGAAAGCATAATACTCATTGAAAAATGGAGAAATAATAAGCAAAATAGCTAGGTTTTAGTGCTGTTTAGCAATAGAAACACATATTTTTGCTTTCTTTTTAACCAGGTTTTTTGTAAAGAATGCTTTTATCAATGAAGTAATTAACTAAGGTACCAGGGGTATGACACCGGAGAAACAGAATTTCAATTGTACAGTAATCGAGTTATTTGAGGCTCAAGTAAAAAAACATGCAGAGAGCATCGCTCTTAAAGACAAAAACATTGAATATACCTATGCGGCTTTAAATGCAAAAGCAAATCAATTCGCCAGAATCTTAAAATTAAAGTCAGTCAAGGAAGGTGATTTTGTCGCTATTTTATTAGAGCCCAGCGTTGAATTCTTTATTTGCATCCTGGCAATTATAAAATTAGGTGCCGTTTATGTACCACTGGATACACTTGCACCACAACAAAGGCTGCACGAAATTATTCAAGATGCCAAACCCAAAGTGGTGATTACCCATGAAGAATACCAACGCAATCTTTTGGGAGTCGAGGCAAATAGCTATCTTATAAGACATCTTCATTTAGAATCACTCAGTCAATCCAGCAAAAACAGTAAAACGACGGTGAGCCCAACATCTCCTGTGTACATGATTTATACTTCCGGCTCTACTGGAAAACCCAAAGGGGTCGCCATCGCCCATCGATCGTTAGTGAATCTGGCGCTAATTGATAACATTATCCAAATAAAAGAAGGTGAAAAAACAGGGCAATTTTGTAATTTAGCCTTTGATGGCAGTGTATTTGAAACATGGGTAGCTCTTTTAAACGGAGCAAGTCTTCACATTATTCCTAATGAAGCCAGAAAAAATCATAATCAACTCAAAAAAGTAATTAAAGAATTTCAGATCCGTTACTTACTGATTCCAACAGGATATTTTCATCAATTAATAAAATCATATCCCGAGACATTGGATTATTTGCATACCATTTCATTCGGCGGAGAACAGGTTAATGCTCACCTTCTAAAAAACTTTATTGAGTACAGGAAAAAATCGGACATCCCGACAACATTAGTGAATGTTTATGGTCCCACCGAAGCGACGGTCTTTTCTTGCTGTAATACTATCCATCGTGACAAGGACTATACAGAGGAACAGCTCGCAAGCATCGGTTTTAAAACAGCCAATACAAAGACTTATATTTTAGATGAACACCATCACCGCACCAACGAAGGGGAGCTTTGGGTAAGTGGTGTGCATTTGGCTATAAATTACCATAATAGCCCGGAGCAAACAGAAGAAAAATTTATCAAAAATCCTTTCTCTCGTGATGTCCTTTTTTCAAGAATGTATAAAACCGGTGACCGAGTGCGTCAGTTACCCACTGGAGAATTATTGTATTTGGGTCGTGTGGATGATCAAGTAAAAATCGGTGGCTTTAGAATCCATTTAAGTGAAGTAGAACAAGAACTCATGAACCATGATGCGGTAAGCTTGGCTTCTGTTACCGTAGAAATTGGTGGAGGAGCCCACAAATTTCTTACAGCCTATATTGTCTTTAATTCAAAAGATACTCCCATACATGCAGATGAAATTCGCCATTTTCTTGCTCAAAAACTACCACCTTATATGCTTCCTGCTAAGTACGTTATGGTAGACAAATTACCATTAACCGCTATTGGTAAAATTGATAGAACAAAATTAGATAAGATAGCCCATACTGATTTATCATTTCATATGGATACCTCATCAGCAAATCCCATTGAAGAAACCATTAAAAACATCTGGAAACATTTATTAAACCGTTCAAGTATTGAACCCAATAAAAATCTATTTGATTTGGGAGCTAATTCATTACTCATTACAGACGCGTGCTCACAAATTAATAAAGCACTGCAGTGTGACTTACAAATAGTGGACATTTTAACCCACCCCACCATTCATAAACTAAGTCGCTTTCTGGAGGGCGATTTAGATACACAACTCATACGAAAGGTAAAAAAATATACCTCTCAAGATATAGCAATCATCGGGATGAGCTGCCGATTCCCTAAAGCACGAAATGTTGATGAATTTTGGCATAACTTATGTCAAGGGACACATTGCCTTACTCGTTTTGATGAGGATGCGCTCCCCTATTCTCTTTTAGCAAACAAAGAGTTCGTTCCCGTTAAAGGAATCTTAGAAGATAGCGCTCAATTTGACGCGCACTTTTTTGGCTTTAATCCAGTGGATGCCAAAATTACAGATCCACAACACCGTATCTTTCTTGAATGCGCTTGGGAAGCGCTTGAGCATGCCGCCATTGCCCCAAGTAAAATGAAATCCAAAGTCATCAGTCTTTTTTCGGGAATGACCGATAGCACTTATTTAAAGGAAAATTTATTAAAGAGCCAATGGTTTTGTAATGAGTTCGACAGCGTTCATCAACGAATCGCAACCAGTATGGGAATGCTCAGTACACAAGTTTCCTATCGCCTCAATTTCAAGGGACGAAGTGTGAATGTCAATACGGCGTGTTCCACAGGGCTTGTGACAGTAGATCATGCGTGTCAGGATTTAATACTTGGGCAAAGCGATATTGCCCTTGCTGGTGCAAGCTCTATAGCCGTTCCAGAGGTACAAGGATATTTTTATCAAAATGGAAGTATTGTTTCGCCTGATGGTTATTGCAGACCGTTTTCATCGCAAGCCAATGGCACAGTGTTTTCTAATGGTGTTGGTGTTGTTGTGTTAAAACGGTTGGAAGATGCAATAAAGGATAAAAATACCATTTATGCGGTTATCAAAGGACGTGGCATTAATAATGATGGAATAGATAAATTAGGATTTACGGCACCGAGTATCAGTGGGCAAATATCGTGCATTAGAGAAGCACTGGTTCAAGCGCAGATTAAGGCAGAAGAAATAGGTTTTCTTGAGGCCCATGGGACTGCAACCGCATTAGGGGATGTTATTGAAATAAAAGCGTTGACCTCAGTGTATCGCGAACAGACAGATCAAACTCAATTTTGTGCGTTAGGTTCCGTTAAAGCCAACATCGGACATACGGATGCTACAGCAGGAATTGCAGGCATTATTAAAACAGCGCTTAGTCTTTATCATAAGAAAATTCCACCCTTAATTCATTATAAAAAACCAAATCCAGATTTATCACTCTCCGAAAGCCCCTTTTTTGTTAATACGAAACTTTTAGATTGGAATAGCTCTTCAAAACGCTATGCGGGTGTCAGTGCATTTGGAATAGGCGGCACCAACTCTCATATCATTTTAAGTGAATATCAACCCCAAGAGGAAGAATGTTCTGTTGCGCCATTAAACGAAGAATTAATCCTACTTTCAGCAAAAACAGAAAAAGCGTTAGAGCAAAGCAGGTCTAACCTCAAACATTACCTAAAAAGTAGCATGAATTCGAGCCTTGGCGATATAGCGTTTACACTGCATACAGGCAGAGAAGATTTTCAGTGGCGCCAATTTGTCGTTGGTAAAACAATTGAAGAAGCATGCAGCGAATTAAAAAGGAAAAAGCATCTGTTTTTTGATGAAGAAATCCATCATAGTGTGGTCTTCATGTTTAGCGGCCAAGGCATGCAGTACGCGCAGATGGCTATGGAATTATTTGAAACAATTCCTCTATTTGCTCAATACCTAACCCTTGGCGCACAGTTTGCACAAGCCTATTTGCATTGCGATTTACTGTCAATGATTCGTGACAAAAATTCCAATAAGCTGAAAGAGACGCAATATGCGCAACCTGCATTGTTTATCGTGGAATATGCTTTAGCAAAAGTACTAATGGAATGTGGTGTGATACCTGAAGTCCTTATTGGTCATAGTATTGGAGAATATGTTGCCGCCTGTATTGCCGAGGTATTTTCTTTTGAAGATGCTATAGCGTTGGTCTGTGAACGCGGGCTGTTAATGTCAAAAGCCCCAACAGGTGCCATGCTGTCTCTTGAAACAACTAAAGAAACACTGATAAACAACTACCTTAACATAGCTGATGTCGATATTGCCTTACATAATGCAACGAATCAGTTCGTTTTAGCAGGCAGTGATACAGAGATTTCCAAATTAGAAGAATATCTGATAAACGATAAAAAGCCCTCTCAACGATTGAAGGTCAGTCATGCATTCCATAGTCGTTTTATGGAGTCGATTGAAAAACCATTCAAAGAGATGTTCACCAACATCAAGTGTCAAGCCCCCAAGATACCTATTATTTCCAATGTGACTTCCGATTGGCTCTCTGCTACTGAGGCAACCAGCCCTGATTATTGGTATCAACATCTTCGTCACACGGTTCAATTTAGCGACAGCATCCATCGTATCCTTCAAGATAAGCATCCATTATTTGTCGAAGTGGGGCCAGGACACAGTTTATGTGGATTCGTTAAAGAACTCTCCGCAAATAAAGCCAACACTTTGTTCACACTTCCCAATCATCAGCAACTGACCACAGATAGGTTTCAGTTACTTTCAACATTAGGCGAATTATGGACAAAAGGTGTGCCCATTAATTTAAACGCTCTTGGAGAAACGAAGAAGCGTCAATGTATTCCCTTACCGACGTATCCTTTCCAAAAACAACGGTATTGGGTGGAGCCCGATCAACGTTCTATTGTTACAAATGATGCAGGCGCTCTTTATAAGCCCGTATGGTCTTATGAAGCAATAGAGCATCATCCCCCTTCTCACCTAAATGAGTTTAACTATATTCTTTTTAAAGATAAGACTGGCATTGGTGAACAAATCGCTGAAATATTAATAAAACAAGGGATTAAACCCATTGTTATTGAGCAAGGCCAAGAATTTAAGCAACTTTCTCCGACACATTTCACAATAAATGTGAGTGAGCCATCTCATTACACGCAACTCATGTCCTCATTAAAAGACACACTTCATCACCCCATTATCCTTCATTGTTTTAGTTATGATGATGTCCAAGAAGAGTTTCTTGATACTGCTCAAATCGAACATCGATTACATCTTGGCTTCTACAGTCTTTTATATATGACTCAATCCTTGTTAAGCGAGTTAGGAACAACGATACCTATTCATGTAGCACTGATCACCTCAGGTACACAACGTATTGTTGGTACGGAAAATATATGCCCAATTAATGCAAGTCTATTAGGTTCCTCTCGGGTAATACCACTAGAACATCACAATATTTCCTGCGAATTCATTGACATCAATACAAAAGACAATGTTGCTCTTATTCTTAACGATTTACTTAATTCTTCTGGGCAAAAACAGAAAGAGAAATCTCATAAAGTAACCGCTTATAGGAACGGTTATCGCTGGGAGTTGTCCTATGCTCCCTTTCAAAGTAAAACGCCATCTAATCGATTTTCCGATCATGGCATCTATCTCATCACCGGAGGATTAGGGGGTATCGGCCTTGCATTAAGTAATGCCATCGCACGCCATGCCGTGTCGCCAACATTGATACTCTGCTCAAGAAAGGCAATTCCCCCTCAATCTGATTGGAGTGACATAGCAGCAGATCCCGCTCATCCCTATCACACAAAAATAGAGCAATTACACCAATTAAAAGAGCTTGGAGCCAATATAGAGTGCTTTCAAGCAGACATCGGGAACTATGAAGAAGTGGTCGATGTAGTGACGTTTTGTAAAAACAACTTTGGACGCATCAACGGAGTAATTCATGCTGCGGGTATTGCTGGTGGTGGCTTAATCCAACTTAAGACCAAAGAAGCTGTTCATCAAGTTCTGGTGTCTAAAATTCATGGAACCTATCACTTGGCTAAAGCACTTCAAGAATTTAATCTTGATTTTGTTGTACTCATGTCATCTATTGCTTCAATAACCGGTGAACAAGGGCAAATGGATTATTGTGCGGCGAATGCATGCCTGGATTCTTTTGCTCAAAGCCACTTGTTCCATACCTCATGTCTTCTGAATATAAACTGGAATACTTGGCGTGAGGTTGGAATGAGTGTTGAAACCAATAGACCAGAAGATATGAGTTTATTTTCTCGGGGAAATACCATAAGCCCGACACAAGGACAAGAACTGTTTCTAAAAGCGCTCGCTAGCCGTTGTTCTAACCTCGTTACATCTAACTATAGTGTGGAAGAATATGATCAATTAATTCGTGACAATAAACCCATTATTGATGAAGAACATAAAGTATCTCGCGATACATTTCATATGAATCAGGAATTTAAAGCACCTAAAGGACCTATTGAAAAGCAACTTGCAACATTATGGCAAGAAAATCTTCATATTGTTGCAATAGGTAGAGAGGATGATTTTTTTGCTTTAGGTGGCCATTCACTAAAAGCACTGACTCTTATTGAGCACATTAATACGACTCTTGGAACTCATTTATCCATTCAACATTTATACCAAGCACCAACTATTGCACAGCTAGCGGAAGTAATTGGTGCAGACCGTGCCCAAAGTGAAATTGACATCGTTGTGCCATTAAAAAAACTAAATTCCAAACAATATCCCTTCTTTTTTTGTCATCCTGCTAGTGGCATGATTTATTGTTTTAATGATTTTCTCGCACAGTGGGACTACCCCATATCGGTATATGGCCTTCAAGATCCAAGTATCGCTTCAGGAGCATTGCTTTTTGACAGTATTTCATCGATGGCTTATGCATACATGAATGCTATAAAAAAAATTCAGCCCCATGGCCCCTATTTCTTAGTAGGCTATTCTTTAGGAGGAACCTTGATGCACGAGGTAGCTCATTTACTTAAAAAGCACAACGAACCCATTGGATTACTAGCCATGATCGACAGTTGGTGCACTTTTTCAGCCCAACAGCAGTCCAAGGATCATTTTATTGAGGCCTATCTATCCAAAGAACTCAAAGCAAATAAAGATTTAGCTGATCTAGCCTGGGATAGAATGAACTTACTAATGCATCATAAACCAAGCAACATCCAACAAGATATGGTCTTATTTAAAGCTTCGGAGTTAAACAAAGACTATTTGGAGATTAATGATTCTTTAAATGGATGGGAACAATATAATTCAGGCACAATTATCTGTCATACTATAAAAGCAAATCACGATACAATTATTCGTGAAGGATGTACCTTTATAGTTCAAAAATTAATTAAATATAGAGATATTGGTGAACACACTAACACTTTGTTTGACACATAATGATTTTCCCTTGTTTGGACAAGCACTCTCATTAGAGGATGTCTCATTACTTGTTCTTAATCAGAACATGGAGTTAGAATTCATTAATGAAGTGGCACAAAAAACACTGAATATCCAACTGTGCACAACAGACAAGAAACAGAATTTTTTTCAATTATGGGAACAATTAAATTTTGCTCCCATTTTAAATCAACAAGGCAATATCATTCCTAACACCGTGATGCACGTAGGAGCACACTCTCTTTACTGGGAAAAGAAAAACGTATTAGTCGATCAAAAGAACCATATCTTCCTAATGGGTAAGAATGCCAATACAGCACTTTCTTTTCTCAAAAAAATTGGAAAGGCCATCTATGCAGAGTTAGGATATGAACCTCAAAATAAGTCTACTGCCAATGAATATGTAAAAGAAATTTCTAACTATTATACTTCGGTGATTGATAAAATTCCTTGTTATATCTATTGGAAAAATCTCCGGTCAGAATATTTAGGGTGCAATAAGTTAGCAGCACAATTCTTTGGATTTAAATCAACTACAGATATTATTGGAAAAAGTGACTTTGATCTATTCCAAGATCCAGATTTTGCAAAAAGATATCAGGAACAAGACACTCAAGTATTTTTAACCGGCAATCCCATGTTAAACATTAGATCGGATCTTAAAGATCACGAGGGCAATATTGCCAATACATTAGTCAGCAAAGTACCGATTACCGATCTGTCAGGCATCATCATTGGACTCGTAGGAATTACTGTTGATGTAACCGAGCTAACCCAAGCCAAAGAAGCAGCAGAAGCGGCAAATCATGCTAAAACAGAATTTATTGCCAACATGAGTCATGATATTCGAACACCACTCACCGGTGTTATCGGCATGTCGAAAGAGCTGGAAGAAACTGTGGAAAATCCGATCCAAAAGGAAGAAGCACATATGCTTCATGATAGTGGTAAAGAATTATTAAGCATGTTAAACGGTATTCTTGACGATGTTCGTGCAGGCTACATGAATCAAGATGACGTTCAGATAAAAACATTTGATTTGCATCAATGCATTGACGATTTAGTAAAACTCGAGCGTCCAACGACGGTTATGAAGCATCTTGAACTCAAGGTAGATATCGAGAAATCAGTACCTCCATATATCCGAAGTGATCGTAAAAAAATTCAAAGAATTCTTTTAAATTTATTAGGTAATGCCATTAAGTTTACTGAAAAAGGCTCCATCATCATTCATATAGCACGTCTTGAGTCGTCTGGACAGGAGCTTCGTTTACGGTTCAAAGTAACTGATACAGGAATTGGAATTCCAAAAGAGGAGCAAGATAAAGTATTTGACCGTTTTTTTCGCGCCACTCCTTCTTATCAAGGACTTTATAAAGGGCATGGCCTTGGACTTCATATTGCACAATCATACGTCAATTTATTAGGTGGGCACATTGCTCTGATAAGTGAGGAAGGAAAAGGGACTACCATTTATTTTGATATCCCTTATAAACGAAGCAGAGCTAAAAAGACAAAGAAAACTCAGACATTGACGGTACACAATACATCTATTCCCCAAGCCCCGGTAATAAAAGAACAACCTCTTCCTGTAGTATCACTAAATGCGAATCAAAATTCTCCCTGCATATTATTAGTAGAAGACAATAATGTCGCATTAAAAATATTGGAGCTTCTTGCATCAAGAGTAGGATGTCGCTTTAAATCGGCCATGTCAGGAGAAGATGCATTGGAGTTAGTCCAGTCGAATCAATTTGATCTGATGATTACAGATATTGGACTTCCAGGAATATCAGGAATTGAACTGACGCGTAAAATCCGTGAATGGGAAAAATCACTCTCAAAAAATCCGATACCTATAATAGGACTAACAGGACACGCTCAAGATGAAGCTGAAGACGAATGCAGTAACGCAGGAATGAACCAAATATTTTCAAAACCAGCCACTTTGCAATTGATTGAGTCTCTTGTCAATGAGTATGCATTACATAAAGGAAGCACCACTAATTAGTAACCTCTTGGAATTTGAATTGGGGACCATCCCGAACCGACCCCAATGCGACAGTGTACCCGGTGTGACCAATCCGCTCCCTCATATCCCCTCTCCATTGAAGTATTATCCCCCCAAATATTGATTAAAGACCGAATTACCGTGGCTTGATCACGGTATCTACAAGAGGGGTAATGGTTAGTTTAAGCCCAAGAAATAGAGGTGATTTAATAATGCAACGTGTGGATACCGTGGTCAAGCCACGGTAATTCGAGAGATGTTATAATTTGGGGGAATACCTCAACCCTCGCCCGATTGCGGAAGAAGAGATTTACAGATCACATAACCAGCTCGTTATCGGATCGATCCTCTTTAGTTTTTTCTTCTTCCCTCTTAGGAGGCGAAAACAATCCTAATCTACTGCAAGTTGCTTCATAAAACAGACGAGCTTTTTGATATTGGGTGCATACTATTTCTTGCACTGCGGTGGGCAGTATTCCTATGGTACCATAGACCTTTACATTGCCTGTTGGTTTTTTATCCGCAGGATATTGTTTGACAGCAGCGATAGAATCCTTAAGATCGTTAATAAATTTATCCTCAAAACCTTCTACCAAAGTGTGGACATGGGTTATACACAAATGAAATCCATCGGGCTTTTGCAGCAAATTGAGTTTCCAACCTCGCTTGTCTAATTCATCAGCAATGAAGTGCGGATTTAATGTATCGCTACGAAAGCCTAATATGGACCACTGTGGGTTTCCATAAACATAGATCTCACGCTTACCTGCATCATCCGATTTACATAATTGATCAACTCGGTCTTGCAAGCGTTGGCGTAGTGTCACAATATTTGCAGAAATTTCTTGGTATTTGTTACGTCCATAATACGAGAGGGTGGCATAGATCTCTGCTACTCGCGCACCACTGGTTGAACCATCTAGAATGCCTGGGGTAGTATAAAGTCCACCAGACCAGTTTAAAGCAGCATAGACTGATAAGGCCGGAGAATCTTTGCTAAAAAGACAGGCAGAGGTTCCTTTAGGACAACAGCCGTATTTATGTAAATCCGCCGAAATAGAAGTAACCCCTTTAACACGAAAGTCCATAGGTTTTTTAGAAGTATCCAAGAAAGCAGTTAGAAATCCCCCCAAACAGGCATCGACGTGAAATGGAACTCCTTTTTCTTGTGCTAATTGCCCAAGATCATCAATGGGATCATTGATGCCATTCATATAGGATGGAGCAGAGCCCACTATCACAGCGGTGTTGCGCGAAATATATTTTCGCATTTCTGCTGCTGTAACAGCACCAGTTTTCGGATCGACGGGAACGGTGATCAGTTTTGCCCCTGTTAGATCTGCTGCTTTTTTAAATGCTGCATGTGCCGTTTCTGGAACTACAATCTCGGGATTTGCAATGCCTTTGGCGCGGGCATGAATGACATAGGCAGCCATTGCCTCAATAATACTCGTAGAGCCGCCATGGGTGATTAAACCATAACCGTCTTTAGAGCCATTAAATAACTCTTGGCACCAACGAATCACCTCTGCTTGCATGGCAATAACACGCGACCATTTATCATGCAAAGGATTGGTTAAAGAAGTTTTGGCATAAACTTCCTTGAGCAATTCAGTGAGTTCTTGAGGATGGACTGCATACAGTGCCCCTGAATCCTGGCCATCTCCTTGTTGTACGGTAAATTCTCTTGCTTCATCCCCATTTTTTACTGCTGCAAAATTAAAAAGACATGTTTCTGGATCAATGCCAAACTCTTTTAAAATCAATTCGGGCGAAGTGCCTTCATCGGGGATTTTGTCTTGTAGTGCCATTTCCGAACGTTGTTTTCGCAATTTATCTTGGGTACTTTGCAGATCTTTATTCAGTTCCTTTTTCAGGTAAGCTTGTACTTGAGGTAAGTTTTTACCCAGACTATAGGCCACATCAATGACACGTTGTTTATAGGTTGTATTATTTCTCGCACGATAAGCTTGAGCGATTGCAGGGTATTGCTGCCATAGTAATAAAACTGCGGCCGTTGCAAGAACGATCTGATGCGCCGGCGTGTCTTGGAGTGTTTCATCAAATCCTGCAACAGCGCTTTTTAATAGTCCAGTAATAAAAGTCAGCATAATAGTAACATCCTTTTTAAAATTGATGGTGCATATTAAACGCTTTTATGTTTGTTGTCACAAATCAGGGAAACTTTACTTCGTTCCACGATGAAGGTTCTTCCGCACTTCAAAACCTTTGTGAGGGGACGGTCCCCTGCCATTAAGTTAAATGTCGAATTAACGCGGTATCCATAACTGGAGCCACATCATAGACCCCGCGGTCGATGCCGCGGGGATTCGAAATATCTTAACTTAATAGCAGAGAGGGGACAGTCCCCCATTAAAAAATGAACAATTTGTTACTGTTTTTGTTTAATCATTAATGGAAAGAACCATAATTGGATCAGCAATTTTTTCTGGCATGATTTCCTGCTCTAATGGTAAAACTGCTGTGCCAATTGCAAAAAACTCTATGACATGGGTTTGCCAGCCATGACTGCCTTCATGAATATCGACTCCAACTACGCCTTCGGCGTTTGCTGCTGCTGCTTCAGCCTGCATACGCTCAATTGCAATTTCGCGTGCATCATACATTGCTGCTGTATAGTTTTCGAGTTCAACATTACTTCCAAAAGAGCCTAATGTAGCGAACATACCGCGACGAGCCACATTATAGACACACGATCCCATCACCATTTCTACCGGTCGATAACCAGCATGAATTAATGACCAAAAATCTTGACCTGATAGATCAGAAGTAAACGGCCCGCCATCATGTGCACGAAATCCAGGATGTCCTGCACCATGAGTGACCCCAGTCCCAATAGCTATAAACTCCAACATATCCTGGGCCCATTCCATCCGTTTAATAGTGAGCTTTACCCCTACGATACCATCGGCTCCCATAGCATCAGCTTCGGCCCGCATTCTGGACATTGCCAATTCACGGGCATCGTACATCGCTTTTGATAAAACATCTAATTCCTGATTTTTAGTCCAGGAACGATATTGAATACCTACATGATAGACACAACTACCTACGCATAGTCCAATCGGTTCAAAACCGGCTTTTCGAACTAACAAAAATTCATTAACGCTAAAATCGGAAGTGAATACACCGGAAGGATGCATTGTAGTTCGTAATCCTTTCAAACGTTCGAGAGCATGTTCTGGTAATTCGTTTGTCATGATTAAAGTTCCTTATTTCTTAATTAGTAGCTCCCAAATAGCATGCATGATTAAACGGAGCCTTCCTACCCATCTCATGTATAAGATAGGGCCTTCCTGATCAATTGATGTTGATGTAGATATATATGATTGATGCTCCAGGGGTTCACAAACTAATGGAGTCTTTCCAGCATGCAAGTCAACAACCATCTGAAAATCATGGGGTATTATTTTTTTTACATGTGACGTATCAACGGTCGTGGCGATGGCAATAGTCCTGGCAAGATATTGTTTGGGCCTATTTTCAACCTCACGTTCGGACATCTGACTGAAATTGATATGTGCAAGTGCTCCATTACCTTGCAATTTAGCATTTTTGCGTAAGTTATCATAAGCCATGCGTCTTACTCTTTCCCATAAAGCGGTAAGGGCTGAGCATTCTATATTCCCCATCCAAAAAAGATTTGTACTGCCGCGCCAATCCTCCATCCATTCAAATGCAGCGCCAACGGCAATGCCTGTAGGGACAATATCCGCTTCCAGCAGCTTCACAAATTCCAGTGCTGATACAGTTGCAATAACCGGTTCACTGCTAGGAGGCAAACCATCTATCTTTACCGCAGTACCAATGAGGCTAAAATCCATGCTATTTTCAATTTGAAGAGGAATAGTACGCATTTTTACATCAATAACTGCATTCGCGCCTGCAGCTTTTGCTTCATCGCATAACCGTTTCAGAGCGATATTCCATCCTTGTGAATGACCTTTAGACCACGACCAACCATAATGCATCCAACAGGTAGCTGATACTGCGGCGATAGGACGAATGCCGTGTGAGCGTATTATCGATAATTCTGCTGAACTCAGGGTTGCAATCCAAGGTGCCCCCCCCTCACGACTAGCAGTCAAACGTTCACAAACATTTTTTGGTACTCTATCCTTCTTAATTGCCTCGCTGATTTCAGCTTGTCGTTCACTATTGAGCGCTCGCAGTGCCATTGTTTCAGAATTGGGGCTTTTCATAAAATCTAATAGGCTCATAGAAATCAATCCTATGAAGACATAAATATGGAAAGAGATTCACTAAGATTTTTTGCATGCTCCGTTGCCTTTTGTGTCTCTGCTAATAGCTTCGTGAACCATTCCGCTGGATCAATGCTTTTTGTATTCAGTGTTATGCCACGGACTACCATAGCAATAGTAGCCTTCAGCTGTCCTTTTACAATCTCTAGCGTATAATCATAATCACCTAAGGATACCCTTACCCCGGTGATCTTAGGAGTACCGAATAATAAAGGTTTCTTTTCATAAATTGTCACTTGTTCAGGCAAGGCTTCTTTTAGACGTAGGGAAAATGCTTTTATATTGCTTTCACTATCTGATTTAAAACGCCTGAGCCATGCAGTTTGCATATCAAAATCCATATTTTGATTCGCATCATTCATTTTTATTATCCTTCCACTGCACGCTGATTAATACCCCTCATACCCTGTGCCAGACGGTCACGAATCATTGCCAGCTTTGCTTCACGCTCTTGATCTCCGGCGGCGACTTCTCGTTCAATATCAATTACTTCGTTCATAGTCTTAATGGCTTCATCGGCGACTTTTGCCAAGACGTCAATGTTACGTTCATCACCCCCTAGGCTTCGCGCTGCGCTAGTGGCGGCATCATGTGCTCCTTTTGACGCAAGTAACGTTATTTGCCTTGCCGCCTCATCCAATTTTTCCGATTCATCGGCTGCACGACGTATATCTACCTGAACAACGGCTTGAGAGGCAACAGCCATTAGCCTTGGAATAACGACTAACATGCCGTTTGAAATTTTCATTAGTCGTATTTCAGCCGCTTTTCTATTTTGGCCAATAATAGGAATTAATAAAGCGGAACCCACTAAACTTTCCCTCATTTCAGCAATTTTTCCCCTAAAATTAGCCACAGTACTACGAAATTCCATAACATCTGCTGCGTCAGCAGGATCGCCAGTTTTTATTGCATTAAGGCGCAAAGCTTCTAATTCTTCGTGACCTCTATCAAGAGCAATTTGACCTGCAGCAATTTCAATTTTTAAATTATAAAGACTTTTACGGATAGCGAGAGCTTGTTGATCTAATAGTTCTATGCTAACTGCAAGATCTGCTTTAGTTTTTCGAGCTTTTGCCTGCTCTTCATCCATTAAAGTCAAAAACTGTTTGCGATTCTCCTGAAATCCTTTAAATGCAGTATGAGCATCACTAAAGACACCCATCAATTTCCCTATTAAGCCTTTAGAAGAAGTTGAGGGCTTAGCACCCGAAGATTCCGCCTGTAAATCCTCAATCCGTAGAATTTTCACCCCATCGATCACTGCAGCGGCAATTTGCCCAACTTGTCCTGTATCACCTAGCCGAACACCGGTCAGTAATTGGCGAGAAGCTTGAGCAATTTCAGCTAGAACGTTATCACCATGGGAAAGCAGAGTAGTAGTCTTTCTAAAATCAATTTTATTTGCTGATTTTTCTGCCGCAGTAAGATCTTCGGGACTAAGATTAGCAATTTCTACCAGCTTTTTTGGTAACGGTTCAGCATTTAAACCTGGCTCAGAGGTTACTAAAGGCGATGAACTGCTTGGGGTTTGTACTAATAAAGCATTACTTTTTTCTGGAGACTCTGATAATCCATCAACTAATGAAAGATCTAGTGGTGCGTTTGTATTCCCTTCAGTCATTGTCTATCCCCATTCAGATTCACTTTTTAATCATAGTCAATGTTATTGCTGCTTAATTTTAATTAAGGTAACAAAATTAACTATGTATTCAGTTATTAATGAGTATAGATTAAAAGCAAATATTCTGCGTACAGTTGAACGGTGGTGCGGTTTATGTGTGTACCACATAGTATTGTCTTTACGGCAATCAAGGTAAGCCTGAAATAAATCAGCAAACTCCATACATCGCCCTGCCTGGGTGATTTCAGAATAATCAGGATAAATTAAAGCGCCACCTCAACAGCAATTTTAAAAACTGGTCGCTGTAATTGCAGCGGCCAGTTGTGTGTTTTTTCGATTTTAATTAAATCCTCTGACACAACGGACACCACCCTGGAGGTTCTTTCCGTTGGAGCCCTGGCTGTTGCCCGCCCCGAAAACAAAGGATTGAAAATACGCGAGTTGCGTGGGATTGACTGAGTCCTCGGTAGAACTCCAATAGATGCCAGAAGGCGCGCCAGAGACTCTAGCAGAAACCAAGCTGGATTGAATGTTTTGCAGCTTAGGCGTGGTAGCCGGATCCATAGCTATAAGTGTCATAACCCATCTCACAAACCGCCGGAAAATACCAATCAGAATAACCGTCAATCTCTTGACTACACCGTCCTGCTGCATAATAAGACAAGGGGTAAGTCGTTGTCGGACTGGTACGCCTTCCATCTGAATTTCCTTGGCACGGAGTTGTCGAATTTTCATCAATCCCTGGAATATTATAGTAATTTACATAGCTACTCGAAGAACTGACAAGGTCAAGCAAAAGTTTACAAGCCAGTTAAGCAACTTTAATTAAAACCGCTACCCGTTGTTCAAATTGATTTGGACATTGATACCACAAATAAAGAGTGCAACCGATAACAGGTTGTTTGACATGGTCTATTTTTATACCATTTTTGATAACTGTAATACCCTTGACGTGTAACGCCCATTAGTTGGCACATCATGCCAACAGATCAGGTCTTTTTATTTTGAGCAATAAACGAATATTTTATTTCGCTTCCTGAACTGGGTATCTAATTGTTTAGAATTTCTGTACGATGACGTATATTATAAATATTATAGGGATATTATCTATGAGAGCAGCCTTTTCATATACTAGTATTTTATCGACTTCAATGTTTGTAGCTTTTAGTTCATTTGCCTCGAGTAACCTTCCAAATGGCTCTTCTGGTTCCAATGCAAAGATTATTTCTAATGCACAGCATGTTGAAGAGGGTTCGAATAGTCAATTTTACGTTCAAGCTGCTACATTTAAAAATATAAAATATGCAAATAACTATAAGCAACAATTAAGAAAAAAATTTCATCAGCCAGTAACTGTTAAAGAACGCGGCAAATACTATGTTGTAATCATCGGTCCGCTGCATTCAGTCGCAGAGGCCAGGGCATTGAGTGGCTCCGAAAGAATGCTAATAAAAGCAAGTAGATATGAGCATAATGAAACGTCACCTGTATTAAAACAAGAACCTACCGTTAATCCTAAGATTGTTATTGGCGATAAGGATGGTATAAAGCCCACCGCTCCCAACCATATAGATTTTATAGGAGCTATTGGTGTTGCTAATTTAGCTGCAGATAATGGTTACTTAGGGGTAACAAGCAGTGAAACAGACACGCTGGTACAAACTAATGGTAATAATTGGAATGCATTGGCTGCCCAGTTAGGCGTTGGCTATGTTTATTATTTGCGTAATTACGATCCTTACTCTGACCAAATTCAATGGTTTACCGCTATAGAACCTGAACTAAACGGATATTACCTGGGTCAAAGCAACATTAAGGGAGATGTTTGGCGTTTTGGTAGTCCTGATTTTAATGATATGACCTATGACATGCCAATAAATAGTTATCGCCTGATGGTTGATGGAGCCTTAACGGTTGTATCCAAGAGACAATATTCGCTCTACGCTATAGGTGGTATAGGAAATGCTTGGAATCGCGCGGGTTACAGTGATGCGAGCCTAAATGGTATCCCTTGTGCTGATCAATCTTTAAACCTTAATACGGCTACACATTCGAGCTTTGCTTGGGAAGTAGGCGCAGGATTGTCTTATGCCTTTAATAACCGTTTTTCTCTTTCTTTAGAATATTTATATGCGGATTTAGGCAATGTACAAACATCCGGTACCGGTTTTACTGGAACTATCAGCACACCCGTCTTGATTCCAGCCAATTTTAAACTAACCTCACAAGCAGCATTAGTTGGATTGCATGTAGCAATATAAATATACAGGAATTACAAGGAGACACATGATGTTTAAAAAAACGCAACATGGAGCCATAATTTTAGGTTTATTACTTCTGCCTTTAGCAACACAAGCTCAACCCTGTCGTGGTGTTGATGCAAATGGTAATCCCTTTGCCAAATGTGATGCTTCATTTATTAATCCACCCATTTTTGGAGCGGTTTGTATAGACGGAAGCTCGACTGGGACATTTACAGTTAGAAATAACACCCCGGCGCCCTTTAAAATAAATTATATTCGAATTCAAGATAATGATGCCTTACCCCAAGCAGCTACGACTATTGTTCAAGGACCAACTAATAATTGCGTCGTCGGTAGCTCTTTAGCATCAGGCGCTACGTGTAACATTAGCGTGGAACTCCTACCGCTTGCTGCGGGGACGTTCAACCGGATCCTTCAGGTAGGAATTAATACTCGCCAGGTCGAGGTAGATGCACCTGCTATCACAACAGTAGTAGGCAGCTGCGTAGGACCAGGCCCAACGCCTCCTCCAGGTTTTACACCTACTATCCCTGCAACGCCCTCTTTTCTTTACAGCTCCTCTATTCTCGCGTACTCAACGGTGACTAATACAGGACCAACGGTAGTGAACGGCGATTTAGATCTCACCCCAGGATCGGCAGTCACTGGCTTTCCTCCTGGCATAATTATTAATGGGGTACAGAATATAGATAATACTACCGCAACAAATGTTCGAACAGCCGCTACAACTTATTTTAATCAGCTCAACGCATTGCCTTGTAGTGTTACATTCGGCGCGGGGACGGATATATCAACTCTATCGCCTATCAACTGTGGTGTTACTCCTGTACTTTGCTTCACCTCATCTGCCTTAATGACTGGCCCAGTAGTGCTTAATGGCGTAGCAGGTGACTCGTGTACATTTAAAATAGCCTCTACACTCACTGTGTCTAACGGAGCAGTAATGACGACCGCTGGAGGGATATCCAATGATAACATCAGTTGGGCTATAGGCAGCTCAGCCACGTTAGGTACTAACAGTACACTTGTTGGTATCATTGATGCATCTGCAAGTATCTCTTTAAATACTGGTGCAAGATTAAATGGCAGGGCTTGGGCACTCAATGGAGCAGTTACTCTCGATTCTAATCCAGTAAACCCAGCTGCATAATTAAATTAAATGCATGTGTTGCTTAGAGGATCTATTTATTAGTTCCTCTAAGCTGTTTACCTCATATAAAATGATGATGATATAAACTCATGTAATCCATTGATTTGCAACATTCTTACTTGATAATTTATTTGATATTAATATCTGAATAACTTCTACCTTAGCGTTTCAGTCGATATTACCGATCGAAAAAAATGGAAAAGGCGTTCTTTTTAAATAATAGAGATAAGTTTTTGCGAGTATGTTTTGTCGGGCAATTGGTTGCCCGATGGACAGTATGCAGTTTAGGCGGCAGGAGATGATTTATTTCCTTTATTTTCTAAATGCTCTTCAATGCTATCAAGTTTTAAAGAGCTATCGGTAGAGAAAAAGGTAAATTTACCTTTATTCATTGCCATGTTAATGCCAGCGGCAATCGCATATCCTATTCCTGCTGTTGCTATTATAGCGACAACATTGATCAATATTTTTTTCCACCCCCTATGCTCATCCAACACCGCTCTCGCTTCATTGATGTGAGATTTACAGCTACGCGCAAATTTATCGTATGCAGCTTCACTTGGCTCTTTCCTGAAATAGTCATTTCCTGCTCGTTCTAATTTATTATGAAGTTTATTTGCAGCGTTGAAGGCTTTTTGTAATTTCGGATCTTCTTCGAAATCAGGATTTTTTTTGAACTCTTCCATTTTTTGTTTTAGAACATCAATTGCTTTATTAAATTCTTGATGATGTTTATTAAGAACAACAGGTTGGGGCTTAGGTTGCTGCCCTTGTCTTAAGCGTTGTAGTTCACCATGAACATCTTCTTGAGCTTGAGTTTGTTGATTTTTGGCTGTAATGATCTCTTGCATCCAATCGTTAAAATCGTCTTGCGTCTTAAATAAATCTCCAGTAACTCCCTGTCCTGCGAGCCGACGATTCATCGTTATACCTCCATCACGTACTACGGTATCGCTGATATCGAACACCTGATCAAAACCTTCTTTGCTCATCTGCAAAAACTTTTCCCTAAACCCTGCCAATATTTTAGATTTTTCTGTGGCAGATAAAGACGTCTCTTGCCTTTCAATTTTTGTTTGCGTTTTTGTTTTTGTTTGTGTTTGTTGATTTTTGGCTGTAATGATATCTTGCTTCCAACTGTTGAAATCATCTTGCGTCTTAAATAAATCTCCAGTGACTCCCTGTCCTGCGAGCCGACGATTCATCGTTATACCTTCAGAATGTGCTATGGTATCTGCGCTACTGAACACATAATCAAAATCCTCCTTGTTCATCTGCAAAAATTTTTCCCTCAAATCTGCCAATGTTTTAGGTTCTTTTGGGATTGGTAAAGGTGTCTCTTGCTTTTGTATTTCTGATTTATTCGCTTCTATTACTGATTTTTTATTCGCCCACATAACAAGTGCAGGATGATCTTTATTATCCATTATAAATTGGCGCACTTCTTCATGTTCTAATGCAGGAGCAAAGTCACCTTTACGCCACGCGTAAACGACCGGTGTTACGCTATCTTCATTGAGTTGTTGTCCATGTTTATATAATATCGCCATCAATTGCTGAGAATAATCCGCAATCTTAGCTATAGCATTTGCATTCGTATAAAACTGTTGAAACTCCTTTTGTCCTTTTTCAGTGAGAGGAGTTGTAAAAAAGCTCTTATTTTTATTAATAAAATCGTTGGTTTCTTCTTTTGTTGGCGCAACCATAAAAACCTCCTGAGGACTGTTATAATTTAATTATAGATGAGTAACGAGATCTCAATTACCCAAGTAAGAACAAAAACAACCCCGACCAATCAATAAATTAACATGGTGGGCAAATATTAATTATACGTCAGCGATTAATCATTGAGCATAGTGCGCATTATTTAAAATACCTGGCCAACGTTAATTATGTATGGAAAACAAGGAGGCGCTGACAACGAAGGAGATCCTTCGCTATGCTCTGGATGACCGTATTGTAGGCCGGGCAACAAATTGCCCAATGGTGCTACCTTAATAAAAGGAAGAAAAAATCGTAGCCCGTATTAGTGCAGCATAATACGGGAATACCCTAGCTCAGTGCACTGAAATCCCGGATTACGCTGCGCTCATCCAGGCTACAAAAACTTAAGGTAGCGCCATTGGGCAACATATTGCCCGACGTTGTTGTCCCTGCGTAAAGAGCTTATTTCAAATATTCATAACAACTCCACTCAAGAAAAATATCGCATGATTGAGCCTATGCTAATGATTTTTCTAATAGGCATTTTCTAGGCAATTATTTTTCCAAATCATTGATGAGGTAAAACAATTTAATTAGCATATCATTTCTTACTCTAAAACTAGCGGCAGTTGCTTCCTCTTTACTATCGGTAAGATGGCTTGCAAAGGTAATCACACGGCCATCCTTTTCAATCCAGCCGACGAACCAGCCGTGTTGCAACGGTGATTGTTTGCTTTTATCCTTTGTTGGCTGTCGACCACTACCTGTTTTTCCATACAGTTTCCAACCACCAGCTAACTCTTGGATATATAAAATGTCTTTAGTCATAGCGAACGCTTTAGGACTTACGGGTAATTTTTTATCGATTATTTTCTGCAAAAATTCGATTTGCTCTATTGGCGAAATAGCAAGAGAGCTTGAAAGCCAAGCATGAGTTAATCCATTATTCTTACCCTTGTCACCCGAAACATCCTGGTTACCGTAGTGAAATACATCAACATAATTTTTAAATCGCTTCATCCCTAATTGTTGCGTTAATACTTGCGAATACCAAACACAGGAATCCCTTATCCAAGTGCGCGGATTGTGGGGATCTTTCCATACGTTGAGATAAAGTTCATATTCTTTCTTATAAGGCCATTCCGGATGAAGCGCATCTTTTAATATTCCTGAATCAAATCCCATAAGGCTCAAAGCAATTTTAAAGGTAGATTGTGGCGTATAACGCTGATTACAATTCTCGCCCTCCTGTTTTAACACAGTTTGATTTTCTTTTACCAAAAAGCAGGAGTCTCCAGCCCAGGTAGTAGCACAAGGCAATAATCCCATGCATAACAATGCTATTATTTTCTTCATAACAACCTCACTATCATTTTATTCGTAGCGATAAGGGGCAATTAACGGTATCGCCCCCATAAGATACTTAGCGATTTGCGCTATCCAGACTATTCAGCGCGACGTTACGGAATACCGGAGCTGCCAATTCCCCGCCCGAAGTCAACGTCGCACCATTTTTGCTGAGATGCCCCTCTTCAATCACAACTAACATGACATAACGTGGTGCATCAGCAGGTACATACCCTGCAAACAAGGCAAGATGTTTATCCTTATTTTCGACAACAGTTCCGGTCTTTCCTGCCACAGCAACGCCAGGAATGACTGCGAGCTTGCCGGTGCCGTTGTTAACAGCGTTCTCAAGCATATGAGTTATTGAGTTTGTCGTTTCTTGTGAAATAACAGGCTTATCTCCTCTATCAAACGGACGTCCCTTATTAGCAAGAATGACATAGGCATTTGTTAACGATTCAATGGTGACGGGGATATTCTCACCAAGTGCAGCCTTTGCAAGTTGCAAGTTGTCACTTTGCTTTGCTTGCCACCCAGTATTCATGTCAAAACCAAACTCAGTGAGTTTTTTACGGATTACTGGCGCCCCTGTCTCTTGCGAAACCTTGATAAGGCACACATTAATTGATTTTGCCATAGCTTCTGTTAAAGAAGCAGAGTTGCCATTGGGGTTATAGTTAGTAAATATTTTGCCGTCTATATAATAAGGTGAATGGCAATCATAGCGCTTTGTGGCAGAGCTATTCCCAGAGTCGATTGCTGCTGCAGCAATAAACGGTTTTATCGTAGAACCAGGTGAAAAAATACGTGACTGCCAGCTGTTCTGCTCCTTATTCTTACCTGATTCGGCAAAGGCAATGATATTGCCGGTGATTGGATCAGCTATTGCAATAACTCCTGATTTTGCGTGGTATTGTTTGACAGCTGCAATAATTTCTTTCTCGGCAATGTTCTGCATTTTAGGATCTAAATGAGCCGTATCAACTCCTTTTGCCTTAGGGCTGCTTAAGGTTCCGGTTGCTGAATAGGCGACGCAGATGGGTGCTAAAATAGAAAATCCCGCAAATGCAGCCCCTAACAATAAGGGCTTAGATGCATTAGACGGATAAGTTGATAACATTGAAATTCTCCTGATGATAAAAGTACGGTCTTCATTTTCTTTGCCCAAAGCCATACCCACCGTGCACGCAATTTTTCGGTTAGGTGGCAGAGAGCATTGAGATACTGCCTGTACTACTTGAAACAGGCAGTGGCCATAGTCATGCGCCGAAATTTTTGGACGGCCAACCAATACTTCATCACATGAAAACTCTTGTAATTCGTTTAAAATACGACGCCAGCGAGTGACACCTGGATTGCCAAAGAAGATGATACGCAAGGCTTCAATAAAATAGGCCCATAAACAATCGCCATTGCGATGGTGTTGCCCTTCATGAGCAATCGCAATCTGCACATTCTTGGCGGAAGACAATAAGGATACTGGCAATAAGATATAAGCTTTACCCAATAAATAAACTGAGAAAGGAATATTGCAGCGGTGAGAGACTTTAATAATTAATTTGCCGGAACTGCGATAAGGTACTGCCTCAGCTAACATCGCTCTTAAGCCACCTAAACTCGACAACAGCTTATACCCCTGAAACAAGATGAACAAACAAAACAGCACACAAAAAAGCTGGTAATAACTCACATTGTCCATTGTCAAAGTACTTTTTGATTCGCGAATAAATTGATCAGGCTCAGCTTTTATAATCGGTTGATTAACATACTCTTGCAAAGTATCAAAGGATACATAGTTAAGTCGTTCAGGTTTGTAAGTAGGATTTATACAATGAACGATTAATGGAGAAAACACACAACTAACTAATAAAAGACGCATCAATTTAAGCTTAAAAGACGGTTGCTGCGTAAGCCAACGCCCTCCAATAAACCATGAGCTCCCCCAAAGTAAGCAATGAATGCTCAATAAAATTTCTATGAATAACATTACAGAACCTCTGTTTGTTTTTCGACAGCGATTAATTGTTTCAGTGCTCCCTCAATTGCTTGAATGTCCTCATGTTGTAATTTTTTAGCGACCAACAGTCTTTGCACTAGTGCCGCGGGCTCACCATCAAAAACATTAGCCACCATATGCTCAATACACGTACTTTCATACTCAGCCTTTGTAACAATAGGCACAAAAACATGGGCATAAGAGTTTTTTTGGCACTCAAGAAATCCTTTTTGCTCAAGCACTTTAACTACCGTCGCGACAGTGGTGTAAGCCAAAGGTCTTTCTTGAGACAAATGAGAAACAACATCTTTGATTGTTACTTTATTAAGGCCCCAAATGATATTCATTAATTCAAGCTCAACCTCTGTAAGAAGGCGATCGTGGGCCATAGCTTGTACCCCTTTTTTTGCAGACATTTTTTCTCCGAAAAATAATTAAAACATAATCTACTATATTTTTAGTAGATCCTACTATAAAAATAGTAGAATTAAAATAGCCTTGGAAATTGTCTGACATAGTTGTATCTGCGTGAATAGCATATTTCAAGTATTCATTGGACATTCTGCGTGTGATTGGATCTATGCAGGAAAGGTTCCGATGGGAGTTTTGATGAGATGGTTTCGTCGGGCTATTTGTAGCCCGAACGACGCTACTCTAATCTCTCTTTTTGATCTAATTAATGCTTGAATCTATAATTAATATTACTAAGTCCAGTTAAAAAACGGAAACCATCGTGAAAGCTAATAGAGACAAAAAAACCAAAAAATCTCGTACTGTATCAACATCGTCAAGACCAAGGATATCTGCACCGAGCAGTTCGGAAATGCTTGAGGCGTGTCTTAACACCAATGAAAAACTGCGAACAATTATTGGTAACTACTTTGACGTTCCGTTAACCGGATTGCCTCAACTAGATAAAAGCAAGTCTGCTTCAGAACGTAAGCTGATTTTTATAAGTCATATCCTGGATCTTTATAATAAGCACTTAACCACCCTCAACCGTAGGGCTTCCAATTCTAAAAGTAGCGATAGTCTATCAGAGGAAGAGAAACATCAGTTGATACTAATGGTACCTAAAATTCTTGCTGAAATTAACTCCGCCTTAGAAGAGTTAAAAAATAAAGCCAATAAACCTGGTAATAGAGTTTACCTGACAACATCAATGAGCTTAGTTATTATTGCAATGTTTCGATTGTTTGATGGCTGCCTTACTACGAGTAAAGTAAATCCAGCCTATTTGCCGATTATTGAAGAAGCAATTAGCTTTTATGAACATTATGGGCAAACTACATTTAGCGTAAAATTTGACGAAAATAGAGGAGAAATGACTTATCTATATAGACCAGATTATTCTTTTACCACCGCGTGCGTTCTTTATCACACCTATTTAAATGTTTATCTAACATTAAAAGAATCAGGATGCGCTGTCCCCTCCGAAGAGCAGTTCCTAAAGTATGCAAAAGAATTTAAAAGAAAGCAAAAAGAGTATGTAAAAGCAGTACCAGGTGAACAATTCGTTCCTAACCCCGATTTCAAAAGTCAACGTTTTAGCTTATTTAATTATTATAATGTACTTGTAAATTTTTATCAGAAAGACCCAGATAGGTATTTCCATTATCTAACCAAAATGATGGATGCAAAAGAGGACTTTAATATCGTCTCAGCAGATAGCTTGATGTTTGCAATGATAAATGACTCATTAAAGTCTGAACCTGATTTGAAACGTCATCTTGTTTTACTCTCGTTAGGACTTAAAGTAATTGATAATTATTTAACCTATTATCAAAGTTTGGACGCAGAAAAACGGCTAGATATAAAATCTTACATGGATTGGATCTATCAGAGTAGAGAACATTTTGATCTAGAAGAGTTCAATTTATCTCGGATAAGACAAGAATACTATTCTCGTTATGTAAAGACTGTATTAGCGATTGCTGAAGAACAAGCAACTTTATTAGAACAGCTTACAAAAGAGACCAAACTCGATCCCTTTTTTGAGGATATTAATGCTAGAGTGCACGCGAATTCAGAACAATTCGATGCTCATGATGTATATGCCGAATTAGATTTAGTAGTTAAAGATGAACGATTCGCACACATTATTATAGACCAATTAGAAAAAATTAATGTTCCTTGTCGTCTTAATGACAACCTTACTATTTCAATAGAGGCCTCTCTCTTTGATATTCATTCCAAATCACTTAAACAAGCGTTTTTAAAGGCTGAGCGCCGTTGTAGCGAATCCGAAAGAAAACTTCTCGATCGATTACTAAGGGAAGAAAGAGAGAAAGCATTCTTCGCTGAACAACTGAAAAAAGAAGAGAAATTGCAAACGGAAGTAAAGGAGTTAAAGCAAAAAGAATTAGAGAAAGTTGATGTATTAAGTAAGGAAGAACCTGAACAGGTAAATGAGAAAAAAGAAAAGAAAAAAACTACAAAAGCCCTTCAACACGGAAAAAAATCTATAGCAAACTATAAAGAGAAAGAGAAAGAGAAAGAGAAAGGAAGGGGCTCCTCAAAAGGTTCTTTTTTTAACCCGAGAAAAACCAAATCGGATTTCCCTCCTCATTTTAACAATCTACCTGACGGAACACGCCTTCATAGGCTTCGTAAACCAGATAGCCCTTGTAGGTATTGGGTTTGTATTCATCCGTGTCTGGTGCACCAGATGACCCGCGAACATAAAATACTCGAGTTAAATAGATTGCATAATCAATTAAGAGAAGGCTCATTAGGAAAAGGTCAGGGTGTTAGAGGGATTATTAACGGCAATACAATAAAGTGGGACGACCCCTCAAGAAATTGTCGTTATTATGGCGTTGTTGCAGAAGAGCATAATGATCAATCAGGAAAACATGTCTTACTTATGCTAACTACTAAAGTAGATGAGCATAGTAAGAAAACGCCCAATATTATAGTTCCACCAGAATTAAAAGAGAAAGACTCAAAAAGATTTACGTTAGAGTAAGCTGGGCATGAGGAGTAGAGTTCTAATGCTCAGACCATAAATAGTGCAAAATCAATCGATGATGTCGCAAAATACAAGGGATAACTATCAATAGAATCACTAATAAGCAAGGAAGGATTACATAATGAAATTAGTACGGCTACACGCATTGAACCATCTTATTAAATTGCTGTAAAATGAGCGCCTTAAGCTAATTTCTCTGCATATATGCCAAGTTATTTTTTTCATACTTTTATAGAAGACGAACATCAACGTTCTAGAGAAGTTATTATATTATTTCGTCATTTTTTTCCAAAGAATCATCATGAATGGCAAAATGCGCGTTTTGGCAATGTGCTACTAATGTATGTGGGATACCCTTCTCGCCCCAAACATCACCTCCGTTTATCTGTGATGCAAAAAATTAATGCAAACCATGCATGTTGGAATTACCTAAAACAACGGCGTTTATTAAATATTGATAATGTTATTGGTATAAAAAAATACATCCAATCAAAATAGACGTTTTAATCTGCATTATTATCCTCCTCTTCTGTCTTCCTATTTCCGTTTATCTTTTAGTATCAAAATTATCCCAATATTGTTAATACTTGCAAAATGGTTAAAAATAGATCATAATTCGCACATTGCAATATTTGACCAAAATGGAGTAAAAATATGCTCGATAACATTACTATAGGGTACTTAACTGGTGAACATAAAGCGCTAAAAAATCACCTGAACTCAGATGAAATCATCCCCCGACGACCCTTTACATGGGGGCAAATGTTTTTCAAACCTTATGAATCGACTACAGAATATGTTTTTTGTGCTCGTCACACGTTCATTCCTACAGTACTTATCGGGTTAATCATCCTAAACCCCGTGGGAACAATCGTGGGTCTACCACTGGTAGTAGGAGGTATCACTTTAACATTGTTCGCATTAATGGGTATTAGCGAGGCAATTGGCTCTGATACTTTATTTTCATTTGCCTTTGAAACAGGGGCTTATTTGATCCAGGATTTCTGTCAAGCATTAATAGACTTAACATTATTACCTGTCTCTGCTTTAGCCATGGCAACAAGAGGAATCTCTACTGGGTTACAAGCAACGGGTATTTATGATTATGATGCTGATGAGCAATCAGAATCCCTAACCATATAGTATTAATATCCAATAGGCCTCTTTCCTATCTCAGCGAGTGGGGAAAGAGGCCTAGTACATCAGGGATTATCCCTTCCATGACGACTGACGGATAATGCTACAAAAATTGTAAGGTTTAAATGAATGATCTTTATCAGCAATGACATCACCTTTAACATTACCAAAAGTCGTTAGCGGTTTTCCTTTAATGCCATCATAGAAAGCCTGAATAATATCCTCTTTAAAATGTTCACTACGTGGATACTCCGCCACTACTTTGTCTCGTGTTGCCTTATCATAATCATGGTAATTGATGCCTAAAACATCCATTTCTACACCAGCGGTGACTAAAGCAATAATGGGATCCATAAACTCAGGAATACCTGGTGTTGTATGCAAGGCAATTGCTGTCCATACCAGGTTAATTTCGTGCTCGCCAATAGGATGACGTTTCAAAAACTCTCGGGCCGCATTTGCTCCATCTACTTCAAAACGCTTGTCTTTACTTGAATGCTTATGCGTCAAGCCCATATCATGAAACATGCACCCAATATAAAGCAACTCTGCATCATATTTTAATCCTCGTTGTCCACCAGCTAAGGCACCCCAATAATAAACGCGACTGGAATGATTAAATAAAAGTTCACTCTCAGTATCTCTTACCAGCTCCGTTGCCTCTTTTGCCAATGGGCTATCTGGTATATAAATTCCATTAATTTTCATAGACATAATCACTCCCTGTTATGCGGTGGAATCTCCTTAAGTATAGATACTCATAACCAAAATAATCGAACCCAAATATACAACAAAGACATACCAACTATGGGAATAACGACAAAACCCAGAAATACATAGATCTGAATCCTATTTTCTGCAGATGCTCGATAAAATTTTTTAAAGCGTTTAAAAATAGACATTGCAGTAGTCCTCTCAATAATATATATATTATAACACGAAAAACATACACTTTTATTTTTTAATGCATACAATTATGCATATAATATAAATATATATAATACATTAAATCCATACAAAGAGAACTATATGGCAACGTGGATCCCTCATTTCAGTAGTAAAGTTAAAGCAAAATACCTACAAATTGCAGAAGCTATTGAAGAAGATATAAAAACAGGGCTGTTATATAATGGCGATAAATTACCGTCACAACGCGACATAGCTAAAGCTTTAGCAGTTGACCTAACTACAGTAACGCGCGCTTTAAATGAGGTAAAACGACGAGGATTGATTAATGCCAAAAAAGGCCAGGGCACTTTGATTGAAATAGCATCAGACTTTAATCGCTTTCACCAAAAATCTGCTGCCTTTCAAATGGTGGACATGAGCATGAACATTCCACCTCATATCCCTTCCCTTAATGATTATTTGTCATCTACGCTGCATGATTTACTGCAAAATCCACAAAGCACATTGAACCTTAATTATCAGGACAGTAGAGGAAATGAGTATGATCGAAATACGGCCTCACTATGGTTAAAACAGCGATTGGGAACTATCGAAGGAGATAGAATTTTAGTCACCTCTGGTGCTCAAACCGCTTTAGCGAGTCTTTGTGATCTTCTTTTCAAGCCAGGTGCTCTTATTTGTACTGGAGAAGTGACTTATCCTGGGTTCAAAGCCATTGCCTTTCACCAAGAACTTAAACTCACTGCTTTAAAAATGGATGAGTATGGTATTGTACCAGAAGCATTTGAAGATTGTTGCCGCATGTACAAACCTCAAGCCCTATATGTTATTCCTACAATGGATAACCCCACTACGGCTACAATACCGGATGTGCGCCGAGACGCACTGGTTTCCATTGCGTGCACCTATGATGTAACGATTATTGAAGATGATCCCTATAGTCCATTAGATGATCAATCTCCTAATCCTTTTGTAGTTAGAGCCCCGGAACGAACTTGGCATATCGCTTCCTTATCAAAATGCCTAACTCCCGCATTGAGAATAGCCTATATTGTCGCCCCAGAATTAAAGCAAACGCTGCATTTATCGAGTGTACTACGAGCCTCCTCGCTGATGAGCTCCCCTCTTATGGCAGCAACTGCCTCTCGCTGGATTAGAGATGGTTCAGCCGAGCAACTTATTACAGAAATTAAAAAAGAAAGCAGTGCACGCCAGAGCCTTGCCAAAACGCTCTTGGCTGATTTTTCTTTTGCAGCCCATCCGCAAGGACACCACCTATGGCTTTTCCTCCCCCATCCCTGGAATGCAGCGGAATTTTCTAGCTATGCAAGCAATTTGGGTATCGGTGTGATTCCAAGCCATGTATTTTCAGTAGGAGGGCATTCGCCTAACGCAGTACGTATTGCTTTAGGATCGGCATCAACTCAATTAGAACTAAAAAAATCATTACAATTACTAATAGAGTTAATGAATAGACCACCTTTAGCAACAAGAATTATTGTTTAGCCAATAATTCTTGTTGGCAGGATAACAATAAGGAGGAAGGCTATCTCATGTGCCTATTAACTTGACGCCTAAAGAGCCAACCTACATAAACGATTGTCTATTGCGGCTATGCTTGCTAAGGCTTAAATTGAGGGCTAGGCGGCTCATCGTAATTGGGGAGCAGCTCTGTTAATGATAACGCTCTTTTATGACATTCAGCTTCTTTATCTATATGATCTACACTAGCCGCGGGGCTTAATGAAGCCGTAACTATCATTTTACTCAACGCTAACGAAGATAAATTTTCTTTATTCAGACAACTATGAGGAATGACCAAACGATATTCCTGGGTGCTTTCCGCTATAAAAATTGCATTACCTAAAAATGGCTTTAATATTTTTAGCATCGCTTTAGCTTTAGCTAAAGTTACCCGCTCGGACACATCATTTTCAGGGCGATTTTCAAATGTCACAGGCGAAGTCGTTTGATTAGATTGTTCGGTCAAAATATAGTTATATATTTCAGCTCTTTTACTAAGTAATTTGCTTTCGATTCTCATGAGCATTTCTAATTCGTTACAATAGATGTATTATAATTACAATATCTGTGTTAATACCAATCAAATTAAATGGATAACTCTTGTTGTTCTGGTTGTTCTATAAAAGGGATACATTCTCCTATCCAGCTCTCAGCAGATGGGTTATTATCAGGTTTTTTATGCGCTGATTGTTCACTCGTTCTTGCACGAGAAATTATTCATATTACAATAATCAAACAGACAACATTTTGATTGATTTTCAATCGATTTATTTTTACGCCAGATTATATGATTAGTAAAGAAAAATGGGATAAATTAACTGATTTAATGGCTAAACTTCATATTAATGAAGCGGAGCTCATTGAAAAATTTATCTTAGGAAGCGGAAAAGGTGGTCAGAAACTACAAAAAACATCCTCAACTGTTTATTTGAAGCATTTGTCTTCTGGTTTGGAAATAAAATGCCAGGAATCCAGAAGTCGTGAGGATAATCGATATTTTGCAAGAATGCGTCTTTGTGAAAAATTACATTCTCTGGTGAGCGATGAAAAAACAAAAGAACAACAAAAAATTGAAAAAGTAAAACGTCAGAAGCAACGACGCTCAAGACGAAGCAAACAAAAGGTTTTGGATGAAAAATCCAGGCAAAGTGAACTCAAGGCGTTGAGAAAAACGATACCAGTTATTTAGATCTACCTGGCTCACACTAATCGATACAGTTTAATAGGATGGTTTCTATGTTTTAGAATCGCATCACCAACAAATTGACCTTCAAATTTAGGCAATTTCTTAATTGCATCTTCAGAGATAAGAACTCGTGAATTATAGGTTTTATTAAGCTGCTCTATATGAGCCGCAGAATTTACTACATCTCCCACAACAGTATATTCAAGACGTCTTTGGGTACCAATAGTGCCCGTTACCGCATAACCAAAATGCAATCCAATTCCCAGTTGCAAATCAGGGATATGACCTTTCTTTATTTCCTCGTCCGTGCGTTTCATAATCGCTAAGGAGGCCTTCACGGCATGCGCCACATCATTACCGCTAGAAATGGGGGCACCGAACACCGCCATAAAACCGTCGCCTAGAAACTTATTAATAATACCCTTATTATCGTGAATGATTTCTACCATATATTTAAAAATAGCGTTGAGATAATGAACAACAGCCGCTGGCTCGTTTTGTTCGGTGAAATGAGTAAAATTTCTTACATCTAAAAACATAATGCACACCGGGATATATTCACTTGCATTAGCATCTTTTGACAATAATTTGGAAACCACTTCCGGAGAAACGTGACGGCCAAAAAGGCTTTCGATTCTGTCTCGTTCTTTTTGCGCCTCAAACGCGGCATCAAGTTGTTTTTTAATTTGAGCAGTAACAAACCCTGTAGCTACGCCCCCCATTAACAATAATACGCCACGAGCAGCAAAGGCAAACCATCCCATAATCGTGTAATCAATACCTGAAGTATCGCTATTATACAAAAAATAATAAGATAACCCCCAATATTCAACGGCAGCTATCAATCCTGAAAATCGACTTATCCATTCATTTAATGTCAATGAAGTCAGAATAATAAAAATGAAATAAATGAAAACAAGGGGCATGACCATAACATAGACCGGTGTTTTATCGAGCGAGATGATAATAATGGCAACCGTTGGGATACTGATTTCAATAAAACTATTCACATAACGCAACAGCGTCGGCATATTTTTCTTATGAAAAATATATTGGCAAATAATTTGACGCATCAAGACAAAATATAGCGCTACAACCGCTAAATATCCCGGTAAAGTAAAGCTAGATACTTTACCCATATAATGATGATACTCTTTAGGAGCATAGACAAAAAAAACTATCCACATAAGAGATAATAGAATAAAAACCATGGATAAAATGGTTGTTCTTAGTTTTTCAGTTTTTAATATTTCCAATTCCAAAGGCGTTTGAGTCATTTGCATTCATCTATCGGCTATTTCTTTAATTTTAGACCAAATTTCAATCAAAAATATTGGGTTAGCACTTCAAGCGTTTCTTGAAAATCTTGAAATTTTTGCTCAAAGCCTTTGCCCTCTGCGCTGCCAGGGACTCTCGAAAGGCTCAGACCGAAGGGATCATAAGAAATAATCTAATCAGCAAGAGAATTTAAAAACAAGCATTAATGAGAGTGTCGTTTATTTTCATATATTTTTTCGTACGTTTCCTCGATCAAAGAATTAATTGAATGGTGCCGCCAACGTTTATACTCCACGGTGCCCACAGTAAATTTAATGGGTTGTCTCGTTTGCATTAATGATAATTTGCTTTTGAATCTTTTTATTACATTAGGAAAATGTGCTTGATTCATTCCCGAGCATAAGACGCAAAACTTATCTCCTCCCAAACGTGCTACTGCATCCGTATGACGAAAGTTTTTTAATAATTGTTGTGAGAATATCTTTAAAGTATCGTTCCCTGCATCATGCCCATAATGCTCATTGATAGATTTCAACTGGCTTAAGTCAAAATAAATTAATAAAATGTTTTTATCAAATTCATTACAACGCTTAATGATCTGCTTTCCAACTAAAATAAAACCATCTCGATTCGATATTTGTGTCAACTCATCGACTGTAGAGCGATGTTGCTCCTCAAACTCTATTTCAATAGTTTCTGCCAGTTCTTTAATGATATCCAAATCCACATCACTAAATCGCTGCGGCTTGTGATCCATTAAACATAAAGTCCCAACATTAAATTGGTCTTTAATTTTTAAGGGGCAACCTAAATAATAGCGAATAACAGGTTCCCCCAAAACTAATGGATTATCATTAAACCTGGCATCCTCTAAGGCATCATTAACGATCATAATGTCTTCTTGCAGGATAGCATGAGCACCAAAGGAAATTTCTCTTGGCATCTCAGTTAATTGTATGCCGTATTTGGATTTATACCATTCTCGTTCTTGATCAATAAAGGAAACGGAAGCAATGGGAACATTAAATAAATTTTGGACAACTCGTGTTATACGATCAAAGCGCTCTTCTGACTGGGTATCCATAATATGGAGACTCTGCAAAGCCTGTAATCTTCGTGCCTCATTTTTGGGTTTCTCTGGTTTAATCATTATAACCCCATAAAATTATTAATAATTTATTATTAGATTTTGAAGTTACTGGTAAAATTATAGCACACGTTATGAAATGTGAAGTGATGAAATTGACGAAGGGGAAGACCTGCCCGGCAATGAAGTTTATTAACTACTTCATGGGAGGATTAGAGTGAATAGGTAAAATACAGTATGTAATCTAGTTGTCATGATAAAAATAACGCAGATCGATCAAATATTCGCAATCGGTGTCTTTTAGTGTACAATATCATACAGAGAGTCCTTTTAGTAAAAAAGGTTATACTTGTTCCTCTTGATCTACAAGGAAAACCGAAGATGACACAACTCAATAACGTCCCCCCTATCATTGTTCTTTCGGCTGCAAATGAAGGAAATGTTCTAAGCAGAACTAGTAATGGAGAATCATTATCTTTGTTAGATCATGATAAAGAACTTGCTATTATTTCTGTTCCCGTACTTTTAGTAGAACAACCATTAGTTTACAAAGACTATGCTCTTTATCTTATTCAGAATGAAGATGACCTAGAAGCTAAGATAGATAACATACAACAGCAAGAACAAAATGCATTGATATTGGTGGGGAATCTCAATATAAGAAAAGCCTATTTTATCGAAAACAACTCTCTTTTTTCCTCTAAACCTCTGGAAATCGACTGCGAGCTTTATCTATATATCATTGAGCAATTTAGAATAAACAATAACGGTAAAGTGATTTGTCATAAAAGCAACACAGGGGATATAGAGCGCGTTATTGGATATATCAGGAACTCCAGTAACCTGGGCAATGAGGCTGGGATTGCAAAAACCAGAACTGGCAGAAATGTGTACTCCAAGGATTTCGGGCCATGTAATCCAGTTATTGGCCTACGAAAAATCGACAAGCAGTTTGTTATTGCTCATCTAACCGGCACCTCTGTAGCCAGAAATTCAGGAGCAATAGGTGACTTTGTGGAAAGCATAGAGAGCGGACAAGGTTCCTATTTTACCATAGTAATGCAAAATCCTAAGGTATATAAAAGTCATTTAAAAGCACCCACGATTGCAGGGAAATTAGCGGTACTCTTCAATGATGAAAATGTAAGCCGCATCAGTGTTGCAGAAGGGTATAGCGGCGTTGCATGCATTAACAGCACTACAATTATTGTCACCAATGAGATGCACTATTTTCGGAATGAAACTGAGAAAAAAATGTTAGTGAATCGATATAGTTCGCAAGAATTAGGGGCTGTTCGTATTCTTGATATGGAAAAAGAACTCATCTCTATGACAAGTACGCGACATGACATACAAAAACAGTATGAAACCGAAAAAGATAACCCCCTTTTAGCACCTGATTACGTTAAACTCCTACACCAATTGGGAGTGTTCAAAGTTGAAGAAAAAAAATCAACCCAGGATCAACAAGAATTTGGGGCTGATCGAATTATTGATATGGAAAAAGAGCTCATCTCTATGACAAGTTCGGGACATGACATACAAAAACAGCATGAAACCGAAAAAGATAACCCTCTTTTAGCACCTGATCACATTAAACTCCTACACCAATTGGGGGTGTTCAAAGTTGAAGAAAAAAAATCACCCCAGGCTCAATCGGAACAAAGCTGCTGTCTTTTGATGTAATAAACTTCAAATTCCCCCTTCGCCGCATAGTTTTGTCCACACTCAAAAAGAGATGGGCGCAAACAAATAAATGAGATACAAATCCGGCGAATAACACAGCCTATACGTAAACCTATTGTTAAATAATAGATAAATATTTCGACACTTTTGTCAAAAAATATTACTATTAGGTTATAAATAGGTTATAATTCAAAAAATTTTTTACTTCTAGGCCGTACAAAAAAATATCTATATCTATTCAAGGGAACGAATAAAAGATATTTTTAAAAAACACTACTATTTTGGGAGAATCATTTGCCATGATTTCAATGACTGCATATTGGGAACAATTTAAGGAATGTATTGATAATCTTCGAGCATCAACTCAAGACGAAGAATACACCAAACAAATTAAGACCGCGATAGAATTGAGCGCACTGGGTGCAACCATAGAAAACTTGGGGCTTATGGAAATAAAAGGGATAACCGGTGAGCTTACAGCAAAGTCTGAGCAATTTGGACCAGCAGTGACTTATGGCGCTGATAAGGAATATACATTTCATTTGCCTAAAATCAATACTAGAGAAAATCTAATTTTCGCCATCGTGTATTACCAACATTTATCTAATTACCAAAACGTCAGCTATCAAGGCTCAATCAATTGGTTTAGACAAATGGTAATAGACGGTATCAATGAAAAGAAAGCTACAATGGAGCTTAAAGCAAAAATATTGCTAGATGCCATTCGTCACTATTGCCAAAAACAAAACATCACTATAGACGAAGCATTATTATTGAAAAATGCAAGCGAGTCAGGTAAAGATTATGTCGCCAGGATATCAGAGATGGTTCATAAACCCGAAGAACCGTCAAACAATATACCTTCTGTTTTAGAAGAAGAGGTAGGGTATATCCCCCCTGTGCCGACTCTAGTACCTGTGGCTTCAAACGTCCTATTGGCTAAGAAATTAGCTACAGTGGTAGCAAATCCACCGCATTCCGATGAAATAGGCCTTCTTGGCCAATCGGAGCAAATAACGACACTAGAACAATCCCTGGAAAAACTAAAGGATAAAAGAAATTCATTAAAAAATAAAATTGATGCTCTTGAACAAAAATCATCTGCATTTGAGCTAGCAACAGAAAACCATCGTATCTTAACTGATAAATGGAACAATCAATTCTTTCTCGTCCGATTCTTTTATTGGTGTATTTCGTTTTTCTTTGAAGTCACTGAGCTTAAAAACTTAAAAGAAGCTGAAACACAATTGACTCAAGCAGAACAGGATTTGAACCAGTTAATACCCCACCATACTACAGTATCTTATAATGCAAAATTGCAAAAACAAGCGAAGGAATTAAAACAGGAGCAAGTAAGTCTTCTAGGTGAACTACATCTAGAAATGCAAAAAGAGAAACAAAAAGAAGAAATGAGAAGAGCAACTGAACTCTCTGCGCTCAATACTCCTCCCCAAGTAGAACCTCAATTAAATATTGTCCCTTTGAGTGAACCACCTCATACAAATGAAATAAGTGACATCTCCGCTCCTACAAGCGACACGTCATCTCCCATTCCTATAGAAGTAGCACGCCAAACAAGTGATACGATACCTTCTATAGAGGTACAGCCTAAAACGAGTGATACTTTATCCCTTGAACAAACATCATCCAAAGCCAGTGAAACCACATCCTCTTCAGAATCATCTCATACTAGTTATTATGAGTTTTTTAAGAGAAATATACCCAGCAGGGAAGTTCTGGTAGCAGCTGGTGTAGCCGCTGCTGCTGTTGTAGTTCAGAACTTCATGTAATCTAGACCTAATCATCGGATCACTGCCCTTAAGTTAACGTCAGTTTCGGATAAGGGACTCAGATTTTACCTTGCCCCGTTCGGCCTGAGGAGGGCTTTAGCCCCTCCGAAGGCTAGGCACTGTACCAAAACCCTTGCGAGACGTCGCTAAAGCGACACCTCAGAGCGAACGGATCGAGATAGAGACTGGATCTAATATGCTTCTTATCCAAAACTGACGTTAAGTTAAGATATTTCGAATCCCCTCGGCCGAGGCCGCTTAAATAATTACTTAAATTAATGAGGGTAAATCATCGGGTTATAGGCTCCCTGCCTCAGCACTATTATTGAGATTGTGATTCTAACCTATTGTAAATAAAATATTTATATCAATAATACATGACTGAAGCCGAGTGAGCTTGCATCGCTGTATCAAGTTTAGTGGGCTATGCTCTATGTGCTCTACTTCTATCAAAATAGGAACATATAGGTTATTCTCTTGAGCGATTCAAATTAACGCTTTTTAAGGGAATAAAATGTCAAAAAAGAACATGATCATCAGTGCCCTGTCTTTACTGGTAGCATCCCCATGTTTTTCTGGGCTATATATTGGTGCCGGTGTCGGTCCTGAGGGTGCGCGATTTAATCAAAATTCGCATGTAACAAGACCAGGTACTTTTGATGTTATCGATAGAGAAAATTTCTCAGGTATAGGAGTATTTGGCACTTTATTCGCAGGATATGGTTGGAATTATAAGCGTTTTTATTTAGCAGGCGAGATTAATGCGAATATTAGTTCTCTTGAATATAAATTAACTAACAAAGAATATCTTCATGGAACACTCTCTAAAACAACATTTACGATTAAAAATAGTGAAGGGATTAGTGCTTTACCTGGATTCTTTCTTACTGAAAATACCTTATTTTATGGTCGAATCGGCTACATCAATGGCCGAGTAAAAATTAACGAATCCGATCCAACGATAGCAAGTGCGACAAAAAACCGTAACGGTATTCGTTATGGATTAGGGCTCAGACAAAATATAACAGAGCGATTGACTGTGATGATGGATTACAGTCAAATCAATTATCAAAGTATCGATAGTTTGACTTTTGAACCCTTTGGTGGTGTTACAAAAAGTACTCAAATATTCCCTAATTCAGCCCAAGTTGCTTTTGGTGTTCTTTATAATTTTGATGTGCCTAAGAAAGAATATGTTAAATAGGCTTTCTTGACACCGCATAACGCATTGCGCCACATTCAGGAGCTCCTCTGAAGGATATGCAGCAAAAAGAAATTTTCAATGAAATCACATTAAGCTTGGGAGCATTATATATTCACGAAGGCTCTCAAATTTCAATCCAAAAAATCATTGCAGAGGTTGATAAAACGCTCTATCAGGCAAAAATGGAGGGGGAAAATAAGATAATCGTACAGGAAATATTGGAATCTATCGTTTAATTGTTTTTTTCTGGAATAGTCTAGCAAATGGATTAAACTTAAATTAGAGCACGATAGAGTTTGGAAAGAGGTCAAATAATTGATGAAGCCTTTATAAGGAATTAAATTATGCTGATGTATAATATTCATCTTCAGTGGGAACGTGAAACAGAAGATTTTAATTATAGAACTTATAATAGAAAACATACCGTATTTTTTAATGGTGGGCCTAAAATTGAAATTAATTCATCGTCTAATTTTATCCGTAATCCTCAATTCCACTCTCCTGAAGAACTATTAATTGCCTCTCTTTCCAGTTGTTTTCTCCTCACCTTTTTAGCCCTTTGCTCCAAAAAAAAATATATTGTGAACAGCTATCTCGATCAAGGATTTTGTCATATTAATGAACATGAACGAGTCATCACTGATATTGTTTTAAGTCCTATAGTTTTATTTGAGCAAGGCAGCAAACCAGATAAAACAACCATGCGGGAATTGTTTGATGAGGCACATAATCTGTGTTTTATTGCTAACTCACTTAAGGTGCCTATAAGAATCAGCCCTGAATTTGCAGATACTCCAATAGAGAAATAATATTTTAAAGGTGAACCATCTAGAAAAATAATTATCGAGATGTATTAACCAACATGAGTGAATAAAAAATGGTTCAGTTATTTATTAGATTTCTTTTTGTTATTTCAGGTGCCATTGCAAGCTGGTTTGTTGCTCGCGATGCATTACATTTCCCTATAATACAAATGGTTATTGCTGTACTTTTATTTACTTTTTTAATTCTCTCAATCGCATTTTGGCCTCAGATTAAGAATGGTTTGCAATACCTAAGTGGAAAGCACAAGAACCGCTTAAAGAAATAAAAAAACTCTTATTTTGATAAGAGGAAACACAACTATACCCTTTATAGTCGCGTTCCCTCTATTTAGTATCATTAGTAATTTTTGTGTGATCACGACGATGGTTTGCAGAAAATTCAGTATAAATACTATTCTGAAGAGGTCTTTTATAATTTATCCCCAGAATAAAAACCACTAATAGTCGTTGTAAATTCTGCAGCAGAAAAATCTGGCCAGTGATCTTTATCAAATCCAGGAGCATCTTTTAAACGTTGTTTATCCACATTAAGGACAAAGCAATCATCTTGATTGTTGTATAAAAATAAATTCCAAGGTACAGCGAAGAATTTATTTCCAAATCCTAGAAAACCACCGAAATCCAGGACTAAATAGTTCACCCGCCCTGATTGTTTATCAATAACTACTTCTGCAATTTCCCCTAATTTTTCATGATCTGAATTTATTACCTTAGCGCCAGTAATTTCGCCTGACTTGACTATTCCTCTATTTTCCATTTTAACACTCCTTGTCTCGTTGAAATTAGACTTACATACCTCCTATCTATTAAAATATTAGTATCAGGATAAAAATAAATCAAATTATCCATTTATTTATCACCTATGCTTTAAAGGATAATATAAAAGGGAATTTTATTATGAGATTAATTCTATTAGTTATCTTAATTGTACTTCTATTAGGGGCATTGCCCACTTGGCCTTACAGTGGTGATTGGGGATATTATCCGAGTGGAGGTATAGGCTTAGCTCTTCTTATTGTTATTCTTATATTGCTCCTACGTCGTGGTTCTTAAAAAAGGAGAGAATGCTCTCCTTTTTTTAAGAACCATAACACTTAAGTGCCTTATGAAGGAGAACTTATATTCTGTTCTTCTCTTTTACAACGCATTCCATAACAAGCTCCAATACAGCTGGATAATGCACCAATAAAAAATAAAATAAACAGAATCCAACCACTCCAAGCTAAATGTTTAGAACTCATATTCAGCGTTTGTTGTGACGTTACCTTTTGTTCAGAAGCTGACGCACTTACATCCGTGTCAGACATTTTTGTGTTAGACACTTCAGTGGGGGCAGTTAACGCGGGATTTAAATTTTCTTCATAAAAATCAACATAATGAGCGATGGGCACTAGTAATATGGCACTCAACATCAATGCGATACTCCAAGTAATAAATCCATAAAGCACCCCTCCATGACAATAACAATGATAGAACCGACCTAAATAGCCTGCAACAAATCCAGCGGTCCCCATTGCAGCAATAACTCCAATTAATAAACCTAAGATACCTCCTATAGCAATAGCTGTGGCACCATTGGCAGTTGCGGTATATGCGCTTAAACCAATTGCCATGCTAAAAATATTGAGTAAAAATCCAAGTCCTACACCGACAAATGCCCCAGCCAAAATCGCTGTCCAATAAATATGAGTCAGGGTTGTTTTATAGCATTTTTGATCATCCGTAATCATAATAATATCCTCTTTTTAAATGTGAGAAATTAACCAAATTAATACTAATAAACTCACCGGAACACCTAGCAGCCATGCAATGATATATCCCATGATATCCTCCTTAAAATGGCGTCCAAAAAAATCAAATTTTAACCATTTTGTTAGAAAATTATAGAACAAAAAGGGAATATTTTCTCTATTATTGATTAAGCCATTTACCGCAACTCTGTCGAATGCATCTACTCATAAAATGTATTTTTTGACTTAATATTTTAAAATAAGCTCGCTTTCAAAACAAAATGTACTATACTTTAATCGTCAACTATTCAACTCAAGGAGGATAAAATGAATACAGATATATTTCAGGGAAAATGGGAAGAAATAAAGGGACGAATGAAAAAAACTTGGGGTAAATTAACAGATGATGACCTTAAAGTTATTGAAGGGACACATCAAGAAATCTATGGAATACTTCAAAAGCATTATGGCTACTCAAAAGATGAAGCCGAAAAAGCTATCAAAGATTTTCAAAAAGAAACTAGACACTAATTATTAAATGAAATAAGGACATATCATGAAAAAATTGATTATAGCTTCTTTTATTTTAAGCTCATCTGTCAGTTTTGCTGCGACTCACACTGACATGAATGCGCAATGGATTTGTACTACCAACGCGAGCAGTAGCGATACATCTGCAGATAAAGCTGCAGATGATAAAATGGCAAAAACTCAAGGGTCTTCACACAAATCCTTTTCTTTTGCAGCTCAAAATTGCCGTGACTGCACAAAAATAACTTGCGAAGTGAAAAACTAAATCTACATTATAAGGATTTAGACGAACCGTCTAAATCCTTATAAGAAACTATTATTTTTTTAATTCCCTTGAGGATACTTCCCCATTTTTCATCGCATCTATTTATTTGTTTATTTCCACGGAATTAATTTGCAGAACTTTATAAAATTCATACCCTTCCAAATTTGCTATACTATAGTTTTAATTTAAGGTATAACAATAAAAACTCAGTTTATAGCGGACATGCTAGGAGCCAGCCATGGAAAATCCAGAGTTAATCCATCATCATAAAATGGATGTGACAGAAGCCATATACGATCGCCGGGCAGTAAGGGATTATTTACCGAAGAAAGTTGATTCCGCTATTATTCATCAATTATTGGATGCAGCAACACAAGCCCCTTCAGCCCTTCATGAGGAATCCAGAGCCTTTGTAGTTATTCAGAATAAACGCATACTCGATCGCATATCAGAAAGCGCCAAACAGATAACAACTAAGGACAGCAAAAATAGTAAAGATTTACAACTCGCCCACGTTCTTGAAACAGTACAGCAAAAAGAATTTAATGTTTTTTACAATGCACAAACGCTAATTGTGATATGCAGTCGTTTTAAAGGGCCCCATGTTAATGCTGATTGCTGGTTAGCCGCTGAGAACCTAATGCTTTCGGCCCTTACCTATGATCTTGCATCCTGCGTGATTGGCTTTGCTATACCTGCCCTAAATCTCCCTGAATGGAAGGAGGAGTTAGGAATACCTAAAAAAATGACTGCCGTTGCGCCAATTATTCTTGGCTGGCCAGCGAGAAAAGCATTAGCCCCTCCTCGCCAACCCCCCATTATTCTAGAATGGAAATAGCTGAGCCGAAACAGCATTGTTGGGTTAAACTGCGTTAAAACATAATTACGGGGACATAGCCCAACTTAGCTCATGACCAATTGCTGTTTCTCTTCATTTTCGGGAGACAATTGAAAACCACCAATTAAAGCTTGTATCTCAGGAGCCACGACATGGATCCCGAATGACTGTTTTGCCCCCTGAGCATATATAAAATCCAATAGTTCCTCCTCATAATAACTTAAATTAAGAATAGAATGCCATGAAAATAACTGGTGTTCTTTTCCATTTTCAAATCGCTGTAGCACATTAGCTAAAATCCAATAAATAAATTTATTGCTTGAGCCAACTAGTGGAATTTTGGAGCAAGCCCGTTCGACATCGTCATAGGTATTATCAGTAAATGCCGTTAATAATCCCATTGTTTCAAATGCTTTATTGATCTCTTGATAATTGTAACGCTCGAATAATTTTCTCATCGCATAATCTAGTCTATTCCAATTACCGAATTCTGCCTTGATAAATGCTTGAAACAACCACAACCATTGAGGTTGTCCTTCTTTAACTTCGCCTATCTGCTTAAGCGCTTGCCGCAATTTCCATTCCAAACTATAAGTTGGATTAGTAATTAATAATTTCGCCAAACGAAATAAACGGATAGGATCTTTAGCAAACGCATCTAGAGGATCACTAACAGAGGTTATTACTTTTCCCTGCTGGGCTTTTAATGCATTGAAAAAACTAAACACGGAAAACTCACTCTCTACAGTAAACTCAACATACAACGCGTTTAAATTGAAATCTCGAGTTAAATAGTCTGCCTCTAATGTTTTGCCTATATCCTTTGACTGTTCACATTTTTTTACAGAAAAATCCAGGGTAACTCCCTGCCCTAAATCACAGAATAGTATGGGAAATTTGTTACTTCTTCGTTCCGAATTGATCTTCTTAGTTTCCAGATATTTTTGAATCAAATCCAAATCTGCATTAATAACCAAAATATCATAATCATTAGGTTTTAGAGCATCAAGAATATTCGCTGGGCAACCTCCAGTGAGATAAAATTTAGCATCAGGAAACTGAACACGTAACTCATCAATTAGTTGGATCATCTGCGGAGGAAATTGACTTCTTTTAATAGTCAATGACTTAGGTAAGTTTGCCTTATAATGAGAAGGAAAAAATTCTAGAGCTTTAGGATCGAGGCGGAATTTTGTTTTTTTATCCCCGTCGCTTTTAGTTGCCATTTGTGATTGCTTATCAAGATCGAGTGAGGCACTACCCACCTCTACTGGAGGAGACAATGGAGCAACTACTTCGGTTTGATCTGCAGTAACAGCTTCTGGTTGTGGTTCATCATCTTCTTTTATAGAGTATCCAAAACAATACATCCATAAATCGCTTATTAGAGAAGAAATATAATCTTTAATTTTATTAAATAAATACAACATTGCTGTCCTCCAATATGAACCACTGTCTTTTTATCAATTCATTAAAATGCTCCCTGTAATCATTAGCTTAAGTGCTAGAGCTACGCTAGTTTGTAGCTGAATTCCATACTCATTGATACTGTTTGTCAGATATAACCGGATAGGTGGGATCAAACCAGCCTTTAAGGGCTGGCATTATACATAATAAATAAAATATAATCATTTTGTTTTGAAAAATAATTCCATGTAAATTTCATCAAATGCCATCTGGAAACTTACCGCGCTTTTGTTACTCTCTAGCAGAAAACACAATCAGCATATTTCTTACTATGGCCGATTTGATGGATTAAATGAGGTCTACTAAGTAAGGGGATTTAGTGACCCTGTGAGATATTATGGTCATACGGAATTGGGCTTTTATTTTGCCAAAATAACCTAATTCTTGATAAAGTCATCAATTAAAGCCGATTTTGAGTCCATTTATGCTAAAAACCATTGAGACCATGCCTAAAGGAGTAACCTCTCTCTATTTTATTCAAGCATTCTCAACTTTTTCATATGCTATTTTATATTCTTCTCTCCCCTTATATATCACCAAACAAATTGGTCTATCCAACACCTTATCTAATAGTATTGTCGGCTTATTTTTAGCATTCAATTACCTATTACAATTACTAGGTGGATTGATTGGTGGTCGTTACCTTGGCAATAAAACATTGTTTTTTATCACTATTATTATCCAAACTATAGGATTAGTATTTTTAGCCCTAAGTCATGCATCCGTCCTATACTTAGGGCTTAGTTTTTTTCTCGTAGGCTGTGGACTGAATACGACGTGCTACAACAATATGATGACTCAGCGTTTTACCGCAGAGGATAACCGCAGAGAAAATGCATTTATTCTAAGTTATGGAGCCATGAACATAGGTTTTTGTGCCGGTTATATTGCCAGTGGTTTTTTTGATTACTCCAACCAATATCAATACTTGTTTTATTTGTGCATGGTGACTAATGCCATCACCTTATTGCTAATCACCAAATCATGGTCTTATCTTACCGATAAAAATACACCACTAATACAAATCAAAGATCCTGCTCGCTTACTCAACAAAAAGCTAATTGGGTTAACCATTACCCTGCTTCTTATTCCCAGCATGTTCTTATGTTTTCATTCAGCCCATCTTAGCAATGGGCTGGTCGTGTTACTTAGTCTTATTATGTTTTCTATAGTGATTACTATAGGACTTAAACAAAAATCCTCAGCAATGAAACAAAAAATCATGGCCTATTTGATTTTGGCAGCAAGCTCTATAGTTTTTTGGATGATTTATTTGACTGGTCCAGTAGGCATAACTCTTTTTATCAAAAATAATGTGGATAGAAGTTTTTTAGGCTTTGAATTGGCCACTCAGTGGGTTAAAAATATTAATCCATTAGCTATAGTGCTATGTGCACCACTGCTTACGCTGCTCATTAATAAACTCATCATCAAAGGGTATAAATCGACGATAGTGATGCAATTTATTGCTGCCTTTCTCTTACTGGCCTTATCGTTTTTTCTGCTTTCGTGCGGAATTATGTATTCTAATACTCAAGGATATACTGGTCTGTATTGGGTAATAGGTTACGTTATCTTACAAGGCATGGCTGAATTACTCATTGCACCTATTGGTTTTGCAATGATAGGACGAATAGCCCCCTCAGAATTACAAGGAGTTTTAATGGGCACATGGATGCTAGTTACCGGGGTTGCGGCTTCCCTATCACATTATCTCTCAAATGCTATGACCAAAATAGAATCGATAAATCCTCTAGCCACTAATGATGATTTTCTTAAAGTATTTAAGCAATTAAGTTTTTGGGCTTTCATTACAGCGATGCTGCTCTATTTTATTGCACCCAAGATCAGAAGTCTTATTGAAAATGAAGAGGACTCTCAAAAAGAGGGGGCGGAAATAGTTTCTATAACGTGATTAAAGCTCAAGGATATTAGGAAGGTCTTTATTCCTTAACCTGACAACAGTTATACTCTATTGAGTTCACCCTCATAGAGAAAACCTAGCAAATGAACAAGAACGATGATGAACAACACGAAACTAACAGCGAAGACCCAATAAAAATACCACGAAAAAAATTGCTTTGTGGCCTTATTGTGTTTGTCTTATCATTTGCTGCACCTCTGTTTATTCCAGCAATATTAATGCTCGGTATATCACCGGTCTTAAAAACAATTATTTCTGGTTTATTAGTTTTTGGTATACCAGAAATTGGAATGCTTCTGGCCGTGGTTATTTTGGGTAAAGATGGGTATTTATACTTAAAAACGCAGATTCTCTTTTGGCTAAAACAAACAGTAATGGTTAATCAAATCAGTCGTACACGTTATAGAATAGGGATTCTCTTATTTTCAATTACTTTTATCGCTGGTTTTTTAATGCCTTATGTTAATTATTTTTCCTCTATACCCATGAAAAACTATCATTACCACTCTATTTTTATCTTAGATTTTCTATTTTTCATTAGCTTATTCATTCTTGGTGGAAATTTTTGGGAAAAATTAAAGGCTTTGTTTCTCTACGAGATGGTCGTTAGCAATACAAAACAATAGCCCCCTTTCCAAACCCGCTGTGGTGCGGGAAGTGCGAGGAAACACGGAGTGCATAATTTAAGCACCGTATTGACGAAGCAATTTCCCACAACAGTTGAGTTTGGAAGAGGCCTAATAAAATTTCCGTTGCCCTAAGCAACATGCTTATCTTATTATCTATCTTGTCAATACAATCCAAATGGATAAAAAATATGCCCAGTCAACCTATTGTAAAAATGGGGAACAAGCAGTTGGCTACCCCCTCCTTACCCATTCAGCACATAGAACAGGCTACAACCGCTGATCCGGAATTACTGACCCTGATTCAAAATATGAAGGACACCATGGAAAAAATGCAAGGTGTAGGAATTGCTGCGCCACAAATCGGATGCAATAAAAGGGTTATTATGTTTGGTTTTGAGGCCAACGCACGTTATCCCAATGAAAAGCCAGTCCCTTTTACTATCTTGCTCAATCCCTCATTCAAGAAGCTTTCAGATGAAATGATCGATGGCTGGGAAGGATGTTTGAGTGTCCCTGGTATTAGAGGTCTTGTTCCTCGTTACCATCATATTGAATACAGCGGCTATGATTTGAGTGGTACGCTGATTACACGAGAAGCGAAAGGATTCCATGCGCGAATAGTACAACATGAATGCGATCATATAGACGGTATTTTGTACCCTCAACGTTTAAAAGATATGCACTGTTTTGGCTTTGAGGACGAACTCAAAACCATATTATTTCCCAAGTAAGATCAAAGATAATGAGAAATCCCTATTTTAGTTTAATTCGTAGCGTATGGCATCATGGTACACCTTGGCATCGTTCCATCATAGGTTATTATCTGGCTTTCATTATTGCCCAAGGATTTATGAGTCTAAGTCCTTATGCCTTCGGAAAAACCATAGATTTGTTACAACATTTCACCCCTGAGCTATTTTGGAATGTTATTTTTTGGCTGGTATTTGGTGTTGTATTGGTTCCCCTATTCTGGCTATTCCATGGACCTGCACGAGTTCTTGAACGTAAAGTAGCCCTTAAAATTCAACAACGCTTTCGCATCACTATTTATGAACAGCTAACCAAACTTCCCTTAAAATGGCACCAAGATCATCACTCAGGGAATATTATTACTCGTGTTAATCGAGCAGCCACAGCCCTACATACCTTTGCCGAAGATCAATTCATTTATATAGAAACCATAGTCAAGTTCTTTATTTCAATAGGCTTTTTAATGTGGATTTCTTTGCCTGTTGGTTTAATCAGTTTATTTAGCTGTGTTTTGGCAACGGGAGTTGTTATTTTATTCGATCGCCGACTTATCCCCTTGTATGAAGCTGAAAATGAAATCGATAACCATGTTGGTGCAGTATTTTTTGATTATATCAGTAATATGACCACAGTACTTACCTTAAGGTTGGGTGAATTAACTCGGTCCAATTTAATGCAGCGTATTATGTCGGTATGGCCCTTCTTCAACAAGGAAGCGGTTTTAAATGAAGTGAAGTGGTTCTCTATGGGGATCGCTTTATCGATGACCCAGTCTCTTATTTTAATAGGCTATATCGTTTTTATTTTGCGCCACACCGATACGATTTTAATCGGTACAGTAGTCATGATATTCCGTTACCAGTGGGATCTCAGCGAAGTATTTTATAATCTAAGCGCTCATTATAGTGATCTGGTACGCAAAGATACTGATATTAGAGGGTTGCAGCCTGTATTAGATGATATAGAACAATTAGCACACCCTTCTGCAGGAGCTTCGTTGGCAAGCCATTGGCATCATATTAAAATTAATTCTCTTAGTTTTCATCACGCAAGCCATAGCTCAAGGGGCAGCATACACGCCATTAGCTTTGACCTAAAGCGAGGAGAAAAAATAGCGCTTATTGGCACTAGTGGCGCAGGAAAAAGCACCCTACTGAACATTTTATCTGGTCTTTACACCCCAGAATCAGTGCAAATGGCCATAGATGATATAACATTTGATTCTCTAGAGCCCTTACACTCAATGACCACTCTCATTCCTCAAGAGCCGGAAATTTTTGAAAATACTATCGCTTTTAATATCACCATGGATTTAGATGCCCAACCCTCTGAAATAGATCAAGTAGTAACTTTAGCAGGGTTTGCAAACGTGCTGGCAACTCTCCCCTCAGGACTTAAGACTGATATTCGAGAAAAGGGGCTTAATCTTTCAGTAGGACAAAAACAACGTCTGGCTTTGGCAAGGGGGCTTTTTGCTGCTCGATTCAATAGCCCCTCTCGGAAACTCGCTGAGGAGGATTCGAGCGCTGGATCAACGAAGCAATTAGCAGCCCCGAAGAGGTCTAGTTCATTAATTTTAATGGATGAGCCAACCTCCAGTGTCGATTTAGCAACAGAAAAAACCATCCTTTCTGGTGTCATTGATAATTTTCCTTCAGCAACACTCATAGTTTCACTTCATAGACTTCATTTGTTGCCTAAATTCGATCGCATCATCATGCTAGATCATGGAACTATTGTAGCTGACGGCTCAACTCAGGAATTGTTAAATCATGAAGGGCCAGTGTACACGCTATGGCAAAAATATCAGGCAAAGTCTTCGTAAGACTTCCTCTCGCCGTAGATCGGACAACAAATTGCCTGACAAAGTATCTCGCTTTCAGAGTATATAAATTCATTAACTTAAGGTGAAATCTGAGCTCCTTACCCGAAACTCACGCTAAATTACTAAATGGTTAACATGACATAATAAATTTTGCCTAAAATTCATTTATTTGTTAGATTGACTTTATGCTCTCTACCTCTTGATACACAATTTGGACCAGATTGAAGTCGGCATTATTTTATTGGGTATTATTGCCCTAGTAGGCATAGTATTTCAAAAATCCTCTATTCCCATATCGCTATTACTAGTGCTCATTGGCATGGGATTAAGCTTTATACCCTCATTCCCACATATTTATCTTAATCCTAATCTTGTTTTAGAGCTTTTTCTTCCTTTATTAATTTACCAAGTTAGCGCCGATACCTCATTACGGGATGTCTTTAAACACATTCAACCTATCTTGTTACTTTCTATAGGCCATGTAGTCTTTATAACCATTCTTGTCGCAATTTCGGTTCACTACCTTTTTCCTGATATTAGCTGGCCACTTGCTTGTGTTTTAGGGGCTGTCGTATCGCCACCGGACGATGTGGCTATCGTTTCCATTGCGGAAAAAGTTCATTTGCCTAAACGCATCATCACTATTTTGAAAGGCGAAGGAATGTTTAACGATGCGACCAGTTTAATCCTATTTCGCTTTTCTTTAGCAGCAGTGATTAGTCATCAATTTGTTATTTTTAGTGTAGTCACTAATTTTGTAGCTGTTGTAGCTGGTGAAATACTCTATGGCGTTGTATTGGCCTATTTAATAGGCGAACTGCGACTAAAGATCCAAGATCCCATTTTACAAATACTCATTTCCCTTTTAACGCCCTTTTTGGCTTATATCCCAGCCGAAAAACTAGGTTGTAGTGGCGTAATTGCCACTGTAGTATGTGGATTACTGATGGGACATTTCTACTCAGAACGATTCACTGCGGAAGTACGGTTAACTATACGGACTGTATGGACTACGTTAGGATATATCACGCAAAGTTTTCTATTCTTATTGGTTGGCCTTGAGTTACCTTATATTCTCGAGCGTTTTTCAGCAGAAGCGTCAACAACTATTTTTTTATATAGTTTACTCATTGTGCTTGTAGTTATAGCAGGACGATTTATTTGGGTATGGTGTTCTACCTATATGACTAATTTTCAATTACTAAACAATAAAAAAGCCGCCTCTCCCCGTTGGCAAGAATTATTTATTATTTCCTGGTCTGGAATGCGCGGTGGGATTTCGCTTGCCGCGGCTTTAGCTGTGCCATCATTACCGTTAATATCTGGCAACATAGATCCACGAGATCTAGTCATTCTTTTTGTATTTGCGGTTATCGTTGCCACCCTACTAATCCAAGGCCTTACTCTTCCCTGGCTACTTCGGGTATTAGGCATCACGAAATACGGAAGACGAGAACAGCTAAACCAACAAATTGGTGAAGTTTTAGCGCAACTTGAATTAAATAAAGCGGTACTTCGCTGGTTAGAGGAGTTTAAAGAATTATCCAAAGATAATAAAAAACTTGATGAAGAGATTAAATTTCGCATCCACCTCTACAGTGAATACAAAACTCAATTAGAAGAGGACATCAAAAGTCGTCAAACATTACAAATTCACCCCCAAAAAATGGCTCCCAATAACACCATATTGTTGTCATTAAAAATTCTTGAGGTAGAACGAGCCGAATTAATGCGCTTATGGCATGAGAAAAAAATCAATCATGAAGTAAAAACTAAATTACTACGCAAACTGGACTTACGCGCTAGAAATTTATCATAAATTTTAAGGTAAAAGGCAATAAACAAAATGATCCAACGAAAAATCAAGCAAAAAGCATCATATTGAAATTGATTTATTAAGTTTGACAAAATATACTGCAGAATAAAGTAATGAAGGCAAATACAATGGAGTGAACTCCATACCTCTGAACCTCTGATAGAATGACCGCTGACACCATTACGTCAATGCGTACCTAATTGAGATATTGATTTGAGGGACTGTTAACATTTTTCTTTTTATATGCCCTTTTTAAATATTTGTGATCTAATGAACAATTTTTTATTTATTTTAGCTTATTATCTCGTCTGGCTCGGAAGCCTTATTTTGGCCTCTTACAATTTGCCATGGTTCGCCCTTGCCTTCTCAATAATGATCAGTGCTATTCAATTGTATTATTTCAGTGACTTATCGTCAGTGCCTACTTGGAAAAAATTCTTCTTTTGCATGACTTTTATTGGATTTTGTGTTGATAGTTTATTCAGTTTCTCTTCTTTTATTCGCTTTTATTTTAACCCTTGGCAACCATTCCTTGCTCCTCCATGGATTTTGGGCCTTTGGATAAACTTTAGTGTACTGTGTATTGGATTAAATTCCCTGCTCAAACAATTGCAACATTATCTATGGATTATTGCTTTATTAGTTTTTCCAGCAGTTTATTTAGGAGGCGTTGCCTATAAAGTAGCCATCTTTCCTTTAGGCACGCCAAGTAGTATTGTTTTGGGATTAGTTTGGATGCTTCTGTTTCCACTCGTCTTTCGCAATACCCTATAAAATTCCTATAACCCTAACCAGCGGATAAACCGATTAGTAGCCCTCAAATTAACGGTGGGTTTTGTGTCAAAACTTACCGAATAGCTGGTTACAGGTTGATTTTTGGATGAGTCAGCGTTAAATCGAATATCTTTAATTTTTCCCATATCTACAATTTTCATTTGGGTTTCATAATATCCTCTTACCATAATGAGAACGGGCACAACAAAATTAATAGCATTTAAAGCCTCTTTATTATTTCCGCTACTATGAACTGCTAAATTGTGAAATTCGTTATTACTTAAAGCAATGTATTCTGCATGGTTGATTTGCCGCCTTAACATACGATCTAAAGGGGCTTTAGTATGAAAGATTCGCTCATAATCATCTGCTGACATAACTACTATAGGATTATCATCCGCATGTTTTATCCCGCCACTGGTAGCAAAAAGGACTTCTTCTCTATGTTCATCACTATTAGATACTGGGGTTTCAGAGCGCAAAATCGCGGGTTTTGCTGCAGTTTTACTTCTATCGCAATTCAAAAATTTTGATTTCTCAAACCAAACATCACTTGGATAATAAGCCACTAATAAAGAACTATCTTTAATTGTATTAATAATGGATTGGTAAAGATTTAAAGGTAGTGCGGGGCATCCCCAACTACGACCTGGTCGTCCATAACGCTTGATGAATTGTTCATCAACATACCAACCACCATGCATGACCACCGAACGATTAGATGCATTATCATTGAAACTTGCGTCTAAACCATCGAGACGTAAAGACAGTCCTTCACGACCATAATAAGCTTTCTCAGTTTTATACACGCCAATACTACTGGCTTTGCTATTGAATTTATTCGAAAAATAATTAGTTAGTAATGTTCCAGACTTAATACCATGTGATACATAGGTATTAAACAATAATTTCTTCGCCTTCAGATCAAAAACCCACAGACGTTTCTCATTGGAGGGCAGAGAATAATCAATGATGGTTAAAATATTATTACGATCAATATCATATTCCATGGCACATTTTAAAGTAGTAAGCACTTTATTAATCACGGGCTCCCTTAAATCCGGTGCCTCCTGATGCAGCATTTCTTTGATATCACTAAGCGGCATAGTGACTGAAGGTATCTCATTAATGAGTATATTTCCTTGAGCAATTAATTTTTCCTGCATAGGCTCTAAAGGAGGAAGAGAGAAACCAGAATAGGTTACTGCTAAAAACAATAGCAGAAAATGGCTCATGATATGTCCTTGGTTTTGTATTCTTATTATTCCTATATAATTAATATAGATCAAAATTCAACATATTGTGTCTATTAGAAATATTGATTTTTTATGTGAACTGGATGAAGTTTGTGTAGACGACTCAGTTGCGAACAACTAGGATACGATAAAGCAAATGCCGCTACGTTAACCGCTTGTAATCCAAGTTTCCAATAGTTTTTTGTATTAAACCCCAATTTCCCCACGTAATTATTCCCTATGTTGATTAAAATTGAGCGAATAACAATCAAAAATCATAAAATAATGCAAGTTATTTTTTGAATTTTATAACTAACAAAAGCACTTATGACGTCAGAAACACAAGAAGTAGATGTGAGGCGACTCGGAGCGCAGAGCAGCAGTGTTCATGCCAGTATATGAGGATTCGAATACCGTATCGACGAAGCAATTTCCCGCTGCAGTAGAGTTTGGAAAAAAGTCTAATGCATAAAAATGGGGCAATAATGCCCCTATACGCTCATTCTCTATTTAAACCCACTTAATACAATCTTTCCTCGCGCTTTGCCACTTTCAAGCAAGGCATGAGCCGTCCTCAAATTAGCGGCATTAATCAACCCCATATGTTCTGCGATTGTTGTTTTAATTCTCCCCTCATCGACCAAACGGGCTATTGCAGTTAATATTTCATGTTGTCTGATCATATCCACTGTCTTAAACATAGATCGGGTATACATCATTTCCCAGTGAATAGAGATGCTCTTGGGCTTAAATAGTCTCATGTCCACATGTTGCGGATCATCGATCAAAGCAAATTTACCTTGTGGTTTTAGCACATCCACTAATGACTGGGCATGCTCATCGGTATGAGTGAGGCTAATCACACAATCTACTTCCGGATAATTTAGTTCCTGCAATTGGACTTTCATATCTTTAGAATGATCTATGACATGATGCGCTCCATTGTTAAGTATCCAAACAATTGATTCTGGTCGCGCAGCGGTACCGATAACTGTTAAGTTTGTCAGTTGCCGTGCCAATTGTACTAAAATAGATCCAACCCCTCCGGCAGCTCCTGTAATCAATAAAGTGCCTTTAGATTTAGGGGATAATTCTAACCTGTCAAATAAAAGCTCCCAAGCGGTTAGACTAGTCAAAGGCAGAGCCGCTGCTTCCTGAAAACGTAGAGACTCAGGTTTTTTAGCAACTATTCGTTCATCAACCAAATGGAACTCACTATTACATCCAGGTCTAGTGATATCCCCAGCATACCAAACCTCATCACCCGGTTTAAATAAGGAGGCTTCAGGGCCAACCTCAATAACTGTTCCTGCTGCGTCCCACCCTAAAATTTGAGGTATACCGCCTTCAGGTTGAGTTCTACGTCTGACTTTAGTATCCACAGGATTGACCGCGATAGAATTAACTGCAACGAGAATATCGTGACCTGTAGTTTTAGGACTAGATAAATCCAAATCAACTAAGGCTTGCTCTTGATCGATGGGGAGCGATTGATAATAACCTATAGCTTTCATGCGATTCCTTTCTTAAACGTGGGTAAAAAACAATTATAAAGTCATACTATTGCAGCATCCACAATATTCATAAATGACTCACCGACCTATAAAATCCATCAATAAAGTAACAATGAAGAAAAAATGCTGCCCAAAAAGCTCGTGTCACAGTAACAAGCACTTTTAACGTCCAAATTGATGAAGAAGAGTAGAAAAAATTAATTCAAAAACATTGACTAACCACAATATTCCTAGGGCCAGCTTTTTTTCTAAATTCCAGTAAGTATATTCCCTGCCATACACCGAGCAATAATTTATTATCCTCAAAAGGAATAGTTAAAGAGGTACTGCACAATATAGATTTGATATGTGCCGGCATATCATCAGCTCCTTCCTCACTATGCCTATAAAGCTCGTTTTCGGGAACAAGGGCATTAAAAAAATCATGTGTATCGAATAAAACATCTGATGATGCATTTTCATTGATGGCCAGTGCCGCAGACGTATGTTGAATGAACAGATGAAGAATGCCCGATCCATTTAATTCCAATGAATTAGTAATTTCCTTGGTAATCAAATGTACCCCATAAGGTTTAGCTGGTATTTGGATGATCTTATGACTTATCATTTTTTACTAACCTCTAAAACAAAACTGATTTGTACGATTTAATAGGAACTCTTTTAGGACGAGTTGACAATTTGTCCGATTTTCACCTACGTTCCACGGCTTATTTGTGGTATCCCACTGTTTTAGATTAAATGATCGCATCTTATTTCCCTCTAAACCAGGATTGGATTCAATATCTATAATATCACTTAAGTTCTCTAGATTACATCGATGCCGCTAACAAGTCGCGGTACGTAGGGAAAAAATGCCCTCATAATTTTTTAGCAGAATATGGCTTTATTTCTACATTATTTCAGCTATAGCCTAGACTTAATATAATAGATAAACTGGTCTGATAATGGACTAATATCGCTAGGAACAAGAAATGAAAGGAACGTTTTTTGATAAAAAAAAATCAGCTCGTTTTAAGGAACAAAGACAAGTCTCATTTGCCAGTGAAGTTCGCTCTTTCATCAGAGACATAAAAAAGCATGATTTATTGGAGTTAAAACAAAGTCCTAAGTTGGCAACCTATGTTGATCATGGCAATGAATTGGTTAGTTCACATGAATTTGAAGAAATACCTGAAAAACTACAAAAAGAAACAAAAAAAATACTCAAGATGGTTACAGAAATGCATTTAGCCCAATCTCAAAAAGTAGAAATAGTGCCAGAAGAATGTTTCATTCAGATCCCTGCAAAAGAACATTTAGAAAAAATGACCTTCATGCCAGCCGGTGGAGAAGAAGATCAAGCGTTGCGATTAACCCACATGTGTGCAGTGATAGAAGATGATCGTGCGCAACATACTAATCTTCCAGTAATAACAACAGAAGATAGTGAGCTGGATGTTACATGGACAAACCTATTTACTGCCATTAATATGGGTAAAAAGAAACAAGCATTTGAATTATTTAATCAAATTCCAGAAGATGATGTTATCCTTAAAGCACTGCTTGCCGTTCATCCTAAACAATATTTAAAAAAATTAATTTCCTATTCTATTGATGCACTACATACTGGGGCAAAAACATTAAACTCCGATATAGTGATCAAGCCCAATACTTTTGAAATTCTAATAAAAGACCTTGCAACCACTTTATTAAATCCGGCAAAAGTGTATTTTTCTTTTGGTTTGCCTACACACCATGCATATAGTGAACAAGGATCTGGATTTTGTATTATTAATAAAACGGCTGTACTCATGAAGCATATAGAAATGACGCATGAAGCCCCTCTCAAATTCGTCATCGTGGGAACTGATGTGAATAGAGATAATGGCTTATGCGATATTTTGCGTATATCTGCCTCTGACACCGCAGTATGTCATATCGATATTTTTGACTCGCGAGTCTATCCACACCACGATCACGATTACATAGCTCAGGAATTCGATACCGAAGGAGTCAATGTTGGTAAAAAAATAATGCACTGGGGTCAGAATAATTTTGACTATTATGCAGTAGACTTAAGTCTAACCCAACGAGATAAAGTTTCAGCACATCCCGCACTTCTCTTTGCCTTAGCAAAAATTAAAGAGAATATTGCTCATGCAAAAGAACAAAACACGCAAATCTTTCTTGTATTGCCTACAGGCTGGGATTCTCACCAAGAAGAAACGGCCCCATGTGGTAAATTAGTAAATAGTAAAATGATGGCACAATATGAGGCTAGTATTTCTCGTTTTAGCAATGGAGATATCAGCTATTTTTTTGAGTCCATTTTAAATTTATATAATGCCAACCAAGAACATATTGCAGGAATTTATTGGGGGCTAGAAGGAGGATACGAGCCTACAATGTATGCGCAACAACTCAAACTGATGTTACAAACGATTCATCAACAACCCTTTTTGCAAGTAACGAATCAACCGTCATTCAGTCCTCCATAATTTACTTTTTAAAATATCATGTAATAATTTCTTGTGATTGTATATTTAATGCATTATTAATAAGAGCAAAGAGCACTAAAAAAGCGTTGTAAAGTTAATTTAGTATCGGTAAAGGAATAAACATGAACGAGACAATTTTTTGTACACATTGTGGCAATAAACTTGAACCTGAGGCTCGATTTTGCCCCAGTTGTGGTACGAAAACAAAAGCAGAGACCATTCACTCAAAAACCATTCATGGCTCTCCAAAGCCAGTCCCCATCAGTCGTAAAAAATCGGGAACAACAGCGCTGCTTCTTTGTATTTTTATGGGAATGTTGGGAGCCCATCGTTTTTATGTAGGCAAATATTGGACTGGACTGCTCATGTTATGTACCGGTGGATTAATGGGCGTATGGGTAGTTATCGATCTTACATCTATTGCTAGAAACAAATTTTCAGATAAAAATGAAAATGAATTGGAGTTGATCCATAACATAACCCCGGTGAAAGAAACCCTCATCGTCATGGGTTCTGTCATGCTCTGGGTTGCTCTATTCTTTGCTGCCATTGCATTGTTTGTAAACTATTCAAGCTCAGGCTTAGTAACTATAGTTAATAATCAATTAACTGCTTTACAAAAAGGTCAAATGGAACAAGCTTATTCTTATACTACCCAAAGCTATCAGAAAAATAACTCTATTAATGCGTTCAAAAACTTTGTTTATTCCTATCCTGTTTTGTTCAATAACACCGGAGCTAATTTTCCTACGCGACGAATGGTAGGTAATAATGGGTATGTGAGCGGTATCTTAACTGGAAAAGATGGGGCAAAAATACCTATATCCTATCAATTAATTAAAGAAAATGGGCAATGGAAAATAATAAATATTCAGGTATCAATAACCCCTATTATTTCTAATAGTCCTCCTCAGTAAGGTGAATTCGATATAAAAAACAAGAGACTGTTTTTTATATCGAAAACTAACATTATCCCGTCAAATGCTTCAATTTAACTCTATCGTTCCTTCTTATTCATCAGTTGTAAATCTTGGGGTCAAGTGATACTCTTTTCTCGGTTTTTCAATAAATAATTAGGAGTAGGTAACATGATGTTAAAATCCAAATTAGCCACTTTAGCTGGTGCTTTAATTCTTGCTGGTTCTGCTTTTGCTAATTCACAAATCACATGTCCTGATATTAATGATATTAAATCCGTAGGCCTAAGTAATGCTGAGCCAATAGGCGCTGACATGTATCTTACTTACCAGATCAGCAAGTACAATACTCCTAATACCTATGGTTTTTTTCTTGCTCCTATAGAAGGTAATTCGTCTGAAAATGCTTTAGAAACAGCCAATGAAATTTTGAATATTATGAATGCTCCAGGTGTCCCTACCCAATATCATGGCACTATGATGTGTCTTTATGAAACTGGACATTCAAACATCATGGCCGCCGCGATTGAAGATGATTCTGTAATGTCGCCAACAAAACTAAAACAATATTGGTTACAAGCCCATAAAGCTCGCTAATAATGTAAACCACAAAACCCCACGTTACAATTTAGTAGGTTGGGTCAAAACGCCCCATAACCATCAAGCTAAGGAGGAAATGAGGTAAATTTCCCCCTACCCCTCTCCCTCGATGGAGAGGGAATACAGAGACAGAATAATATTCAGATGGCACGAAAAATCCCCTCGCCCGCGAAAGGGATTTTGATTAGAACCTAATACTCAATCGCGGGAGAGGGTTAGGAAGAGGGCCTTAGAAGGATATTTCGTTCTTAGCTTGATGGCTATGGGTCGTTTTGACCCAACGTTAAGATTTGTAAACAATTTTTTGGGCAGAATGGCCTAACCTACTTCTTAAGTTGCCCCCTGATCTGATCAGTAATCATTCACAATGCTCTAAAGCTTTATGAATATCGGCCCATTTAAAGGAAAAACCTGCTTCTAAAAGACGTTTAGGAACCACTCTTTGTCCTCTATTAATAAGGCACTCTCCCATTTCACCAAACAATGAACGAATTATAAAAGCAGGGGTTTTTAATAATAATGGTCTGTGGAGGGATTGAGCAAAGGCTTTAGCGAATTCTTTTTGAGTACATGGATTAGGAGAAGTAATATTCACTGCACCAACCACATTAGGATGTTCCAGTAAAAATCGGTATGCACTCACCAGATCTTCGCTATGCACCCAAGATAATATTTGACGACCATCGCCAATAACACTTCCTAATCCACATATAAAACTGGGATATAGTTTACCTAAAAACCCCATTCCTTTTTTTAATACCACACCAAAATGAGTGGTTGTTACTGCAAGACCAGCATCTTCGGCTTCTTTTAAAGGTTGTTGCCAGCGAATACCTACCTCACTTAAAAAGTCTTTTGGGTGAGAGTAATCAATTACAGAGTATTCATCTAGTACAGTGCTATCGTTGAGCTCCTGAAGTCCGTAAATACCAACTGCATTAGCACAATAAATATGTGGTTTAGCTTTTTGTTGCAGAATCCATTGTACTAAAGTGCGGGTGGTTTTAGTGCGTGAATTAATAATTTCATCTTTAACTTTAGGACTCCAACGAGCTGCAGCTATATTAACACCACACAAATTAATTACCGCATCAAACTGTTTTGCATCTAAAGTATTTAGTTCATCCCAAGATACTGAAATAATTCCATTATGAAAAACTTGACGTAATGAATCTTTATGTCGGCCTAGAACAGTGAACTGATGTTCGTGATACATACCATGAATCAACTCCTGTCCAATTAGCCCGGATGCTCCTGCAATTAAAATATTCACAATAGACTAACTCTCCCTGATTAGTTCATAGTACATTACTTCTTAACTTAATAGTGGTAACAGCAGGACTCAACGGCTTGTAACGTCTCAATAACCCCGGAAAAAAGGTCATCCCGAACGACGTGAGGGATCTCCGAATCCAAGCACGGTGCAATAACTGGGGATCTCCCGTACTTATTAAGAAGTTACAACAGCTTTTTCTAGGTTAATGATTTAATTCAAAAAAAGCAACGCAGAGTCATCAATAACGGGTTCATTTTCTTCTGGTAATTCAGTTCCTCGACCAATTTCATATAGCTTTTCTAAGCTCTTCGTCAAATAACGCACGACGTCCTTATTAGGAGTAGTATAAGGAATAATGTTTGTTTTCCTTCTCATTTCAAATGCAATTTTCTTGCGCAAATTAATTTTTAAGGTTTGATCAATATCCGGATTGTTCTCTATCGTCGCCATTTCTTTCACGAATTCAGCCTGATACTCTGACTCAAAACGTGCTAAATGTTTTTTCATTTCATAAGCCTGATCAATCATAGTTGCCGTATCTGATTTAAAAAAAGAGAAAATTTGTGCAAGAAAATTAGAAAGTCTAACCCAAAAGCCATCATGTTCTTGAATAAATTGATCTAAAATACTGGAAGACTCTCGTGTAACATGAAAATGCCACACTACACCTAACAAAAAATTTGAAATCCGTCTGTATTCATGAAGTGCGACTTTTACCGCAGCGTTAGCTTTAGCTAACTCAACCAAATTAGCGGTAGTTTCATGAGCTATTAGCTCCTCTAATTCAGTACGCTCATCAGATAATTGATAATTTAATTTAGCAATATCTTTGTCTATAACAGAACATTCATGGTTCAAAGTAGCAAGGGTCTCTTGAGCTAAGTCTTTTAATTGACGCTTACAATCTCTTTCTGCATTAGGTATTTTTGCATCAAGTGTATCCTGCACTGTTTGTGGCGTGTAGGAACGATACACCACACTCAGCAATGAAGTTATTCTTCCCATACCATAAAGTACTGGGGAGGAAAGTCCCGAATAGAGATCAGGCACATTAAGCTGCATTACTTTTTCAACTAATTTTTCTCTCTTTATTTTATTAGAGCTTTCTACAAGGACATGAAACCAATCCACATGTGAGTTGATTAACTCAATAAAAGAATGCTTGTCACTCTCTTTTTTATCATTTTCTTCGATGAGATGAAGTAAAGCGCGTATTCTTTCTATTTTTAATCTTATCTCTTCCTTTTTATTTCTTTTAATAATTAAGCGATTAATAGCCTCTTTTACTTCATTTATTTTCTCTTCTAATAAAGAAAGAACATACTCTTCAGCCCCCTTCATGTTTATTAATCTTAAGAAATCTTGATTAAAATAATCTTGTATTGTTTTTTTTACCGCAGGCAAATTGTCCTTTAATTCGCTGACCACTTTTGAAGATTGAGGCAATGAACGGTGTTTGAGGCTTATTTTATTGCTAGTGGAATGTGCATTTACATCTGGTGTTGCAGTAAAACTACAAGTTATAGGTGTTTCCATTAATTTATTTAACTGCTTTGTTTTAGCCTCTGTCATTCGCCGCAGTAAAGTAATTTCTTTCATGCCTGACTCTATATCGAGAACCGCACTGACGGCCAATTTTTGGAGCCAATTCAATTCACTAATGCCAAGACTAATAACATTTAATAGGATATAAAGATCGAGATATAACGATACCAACAATGGCTTATCGGCCATTGATCCAGGATTTATCGCAAGCAATTGCTTTATGGTATTCACGAAATTATTAAATTTTTGTGATGCATTACTCGCGGGGTCGTCATAAATTCCTTCAAAGATACGCCCTAGTTCTGTCAGCAATAACCTTTCAGTCTTTGCTGCATCAGGTAATTGCTCTATAGCTTCTTCAATTTTAAGCTTGCAATATAATAAAACGCCAAAAGGACGTTGTTCATAAGCATCAAATGCTTTATAGGTTTTTGATTCACAACTAGAAAAATCCATTTTAATAGTATCTAAATGCTTAACTGAGCGAACATAATCACTAATCAGGAGCGCTGAATTAATATGGCCTTGTTCACCGTCCGCCTTGGTACCACGCCATCTGGCAAAACGTTCTCTTTTAGTTAGCATAAAAATCCTTGATTCACAAAGTACTTAATGGGATTTCCCAATCTAATAAAATAGCGCCACTTCATTTTTTAATACATACATTAAGTAAAAATTATTTACTTTTATTGCCCGACATTAGACTTCTTTTGAAGCCCGCCGTATCGATGAAGCAATTCACGGAAACAACAGAGTCTCAAAAGAGGTCTAGTGTGGTATACGACATTCACCTGAGTGAAATATCACGTGATTTCCCACAGTACAGTGATTTTCAGATAAGTGCTTTGGCAAGGAGGTTTTGTCGGGTAATTGGTTGTCCAATGGCGCTACCTTAAGTTTTTGTAGCCTGGATGAGCGCAGCGTAATCCGGGATTTCAGTGCACTGAGCTAGGGTATTCCCGTATTATGCTGCACTAATACGGGCTACGATTTTTTCTTCCTTTTATTAAGGTAGTGCCATTGGGCAATTGGTTGTCCGACCTACTGACTGAGGAGGATGGGGTGCGAAAAGAGGCGGCGCACCACTGCCATTAAGTTAAGATATTTCGAATCCCGCGGCCTCGACCGCGGGATCCATGATGTGTCGCTGCAGGAAAAGGGCTTTGCTAGCTCATGGCTCGGCTATGGATACCGATGTTTAGACCAATCACCGCAAGTGCATTACAAACTCATACTCTTTAGTTTGTAAATTATTGCCACTACACACTGGACTAGCCCATTTATCAGCACAAGGCTTATCTCGGGTTAAAGACCACAACGATAATCCGCCTAATTGATTTTTTTCAGCAAATTGCTTTAATTGATCGGCATTGTTTAAAGTAAACTGTTCTACGTTCACATCATTAACGCCAATCATGGGGGTCACTTCGACCAATTTCCATAGGTCTAGAGGTTTTTTATCAGGATAAATTTCTTGTAAGAACTGTTGCAAATTCGTTGCTGCCTGAATTGCATACTCTCCCATATCACCAGTGTAGGCTGGACCATAATCCATAGCCATAATATTTACATTAAAATTCAGCCCAGCCTTACTCGCATTCGTCACAACTTCTTTCCCGTCCCAAGTTAAGCCTTCAGGCATCACAGGAAGAGTAAAGCTTAGTTTAATTTTTTTATTTTGTTGTTGCACTACCTGCAATGCTTGAATTAATTTAGGAACATTGGCTGTGCCATTTTCAATATCAAAATCCAAAGTATCGGCATGATAAATATCAATAACCTTATTAAAGGTATCTACTAACTGGTTAACATCGCAATAATGAGAAATATCATTATTACTTGCCCCACCAAAGGATACTGTAAGTTGTACACCATTCTTTGCTAATAAATCAGTCTGCCGTTTTCCCCACTGCCTTGCGATGCTGTAGTTTTCTTGTCCACCCCAAGCTGGCTGGCAATTACCACTATCAGTAATAAACGCTAAATGATAGGATTTTATTTCTTGGGTCTGAGCAGGAGTAACCAGATCCATAGGCTCCATATCTTGAGTTTGCGGATCCCAATGAGTACTGAGTGTCAGATCAACATAAGGACTAAATAGAGTCGTCGGCAAAGTACTTGCTGCTACATTACTGGATAAAAGTAAGCCGTTAAAAATGGACAATATCTTGAAACACTTCATAAGGTGGTTCCCTTGGCTACAAAAGGAGTATATTTTTACATCATATGAGAAAATAATCAACCATCATGTATCAATATTGTCAATTATGTTGAAAAATAATGGAGCCAAAGAGAATCCATAACGATAAAACCACTCATCCTGATGATGATTTTAAATTACGCTAAATGGGCGAAAATCTACTATTATCATTTTATATCACCTTGGGAAATAATCATGGCCTTTAAAAAAGATATTTGTATTTTTGCTCTGCTAGGATTGGTCTTGGGCATTGTTCTTGATCAGTTAGTACGTCATCAAAATACCGTATTATTTTATTATTCGCTTATTGGTCTTTTCTGCTATTTATACGCACTTAGTTATAATGAAGAAAATAGAGTACGCTTAATAGGTTCCAGCTTTATTGCTGCACTATTTTTATCCTTGCCAATTCTAGGAGTAAATAACTTTCACTCCCTCTCTGACTCTATTCGCTGGTTAACTTTTTTAGCAGCATTTCCACTATTTGTTTATATAGGACACTGCTTTCATTATGCCTATCATCATGACAATACGTGGCAAGTGAGCTACAGCACTTTGTTTGCAGCGGTGTGGAATACTGTTCTCTTATTAGTAGTAGCCAGTATTTTTTCAGCAATAGCACATCTTCTTATTATGCTCGCTGCATTTATTTTTAAAACCATAGGTAATCTTTATCTATGGAATTTATATTTTGATAACATTCATTTTCGTTTAATTTGCGGAATTACTCTGTTTTTTATAGGTATAGGAGTTGGCCAACAAAATCTTGAGCTTATCTACAATCTGCGTTTTTTACTGCTCAAAATGATGTACTTCCTTTTCCCTTTTTTAGCGCTAATTAGCTGCATTTACTTTATTCTCTTCTTAGTACACTCATTCTCTAACCAACCCGATTACATTAATCCACTAATAGTATTATTGCCTTTAACCATCTTAGGAGTTTTATTTTTTAATGCTTATTTTCAGGATGGAACTACTGATAAAGAAACACCTACTTGGCTCAATAACTCCTTTCGCGTGTATCGCATTGTTTTATTACTGCTGACTGTATTATTAATTTATAAAATAATGAAAGAAACATCATTGAATATTAATATTATTATTTGCTTACTGCTGCTCCTTTTGTTTAGTTTCACGTATGCGCTCACCGCCTTGTTACCAGAAAATAAGGAAGTTAGCTGGATTCGCATAGGCAATATCGGGGCGTCCTTATTTTTTGTTATCTCCCTCTTTCTGCTTAATTTCCCTTATCTATCAACAAACTCTAACTCAACATTCCGGATTGATAAATCGCTCCATTTCGAAACTAATGCCAATACAAATACCGGCACTAATGCCCCACGCCCTGCTGTTTTAAAAGCATATCCACCGGCTAATCCCTAAGTATAAAAAAAAACTATAGCCGCCATAGGAGCTCCCTTATGGTTGAATGATTCTCATTTACTTAAACTCTCTAGGTCATTAAAACAAAAGGGAGAAGAAGATGAAAAAATTACTTATAGAAAAAATTATGCATGCCAAACTAGCTAAGGGAATTGTTCATTGCAAATGTTGTCGCGGCAGACATAGTTAATTTGTTTCTCCGGACTGTCTATTAGGCTAAAGATTGACTTAACTGAATAACAGTCCGCCTCGTTGGCTACCATTTTATGAGAGAACACGTATGGCAAAGTTACCCGCATTAAATACGGTGTCCCTATAAATGTTTCTAAACGTTTTATTGCCTGACTTAATGAAGGCTGACTGATGCCTAATCGTTCTGAAGCGCGTGAAAAATTTAAGGTATGACAAACCTCATTGAAATAATAGAGTTCAGTTGGTGATGCAAGCATACTTTGTCCCTCATGAAATCTCTTACGTCATTATTAGCTACAGAACCGATTGATAGCTTAAGGATCATTGGAACGCTAAACTTACTCAGTTTTTGCTTTATATTGCTCCACATATTTTTGACCGAGTGTTTTACCCTTGGTAATGTCATCAACACTCATGTTTTTCTCAAGTTCACTCAGATTATTGCTTGCTTTATCAAAACCATGACTCTTCGCGGCAAAAAACCAGGCATAAGACTCAACTGGACTCACATTTACCCCGATTCCATCTCGATAATAGACGCCTAATTGATTCTGCGCTTTACTATAGCCTTGTTCTGCTGACTTGCGTATCCACATGACAGACTGCTCCAAGTTTTTACCAACCCCATCACCATAGAAGTACATATCTCCTATGTTGTATTGAGCAGTAGGATTACCTAAATCGGCGCTTTTTTGATACCAATAGGCTGCTTTCTGTAGATCTGTTTTACCTAACTTCCCTGAATCATATAAATACCCTAACTCCACTTGCGCCTTGGCATGTCCCTGCTCTGCAGCTTTTTCAAAATATTGTGACGCTTTATTGACGTCTGCAGTCACTCCTTCGCCCTGCTCGTACATAAGACCAAGATTATATTGCGCACTAGCATTACCTAGCTCAGCACCTTTGGTATACCATTCTACAGCCACCGCCGGATCTTTTTTCACGCCAACTCCATTATCATAATCATAGCCAATAGCTAATGCGGCATTGGAGTTGCCTTGAGCTGCTGCTTTCTTATACCAAATCAAAGCTGTTTCACTATTTTGCGGGATTCCAGTACCTGTATCATACATGTAACCTAGACCATACTCTCCATCAGGATTATTTTGATTGGCTGCTTTTTGATACCAGGAAAAGGCTTTGTTATACCCTTCAGGCGTTTTAAGATACCAATAAAATGCGGCTAACAGTACTTGAGCATCAACATTTCCTTTATTAGCGGCAGCAAGTAATAACTGTTCCGTTTTTTCTGCACTATAGGCCACGCCTTGCGCGTTATAATACATTTTACCTAATAAATATTGCGCCTTGGCATCACCTTTATCAGCCTCAGGAGAAAGGAGAATAAATGCTTTTTCATAATGTTTCTGATTATAGGCCTCTTCTCCCTCCTGGGTGGTAGCAAAGGATGAAGTACTTACTAGGGTAACTAAAGAAAGCGATACAATGTATTGTTTCATGTTCATAATAAGCACCTTATAGATGGAGTTATTTGTTTTAAAGTATATTACAAGTTTATAAATTTTTTCATAAATATCTGTTTTTACATTAAATAAAGAAATAAAAATTTATTTCTTAAAATAACACAAATAGACGAACCGATGGAATATTGTATTTCGAAGTAATAGGAAGATTGCTGCTACGTAGTCCAGCCCAACAAAATAAGTTGGCCGATAATCGTTCATGTAATAAAGTCATTATAACTTATAAGGTATTGGATAGCGATTTTTCTAATCGCTTGTCAGATGTCTGTTGACGGCTTTTTATAGAAGAGTTTCCAAGATAATCATTAAAAAAACTGAGCTGATTGGCACTAAAATTATATGTCATCTGTCCCAAAGTATAGATACCGCCCCCTATTGCAGTAGAAGCTAATACTACACCTGTATCCTTCAGAACCTCCTTAGCAGGCTTATAAAAAAAACGAAACATCACGAGGTCCTTAAATAAATTTAGACACATCAACCGCTGCACGGCATCCAGATAACAGCGGCGATTGTACATTAATTGACACAAAAAAACACCTTCTTATGATGCTACACAGTAACGTCCCTTCTTCTCCTGGAACAAAAAACTCTAAGTCATAAAAAGAGATGAGTCGTCTATTTCGGACCAGTTTGACGTTGTTCTACAGCCTCTTCTTTAGTTGGCTCGACTTCTTCAATTACTACCGACGACGAAGAGTTGCTAAAAAAACAATTCTGATTTCTTGTTGAGGAGGGTCGAAAACGCTCAGGGATAACTTCGTCTAAAGGTGCTGGACCACAGGTTTCGTTAACGAATCCTACTGTACCAAAGATTCCGGCGACTAATGCGATACGCAAAGGCAATTGCTTTAAAGCGTGGATTACAACAGAGTTAGCTACCTCTTTAGGACTAGTCCAAAACTGTTTTGTCATATCAACTATGATGCTAGTAGCTTTTTTGTTAACTAATTTACCATTATTAACAGTTGCACGCACCAAGGTATAATCTTTAAAGGCAGCAAAAGGGTACGAACAAGTAGCAGCTATTGCTCCACTTAATGCCCCAGCCATAAAATGCTTTGTTTTCTTATCTTTTATAGGTAAGGCTTCTGCGATTTGATCTTCAATAATACACAGAGAAGTAAAACTCACTACACCAGACAAATATCTTGCCATAAAACCACCAGACATGAGCTGATACGCATTATTTAGTGTATACCATTTAAAATTCGGAGGAAGAAGTCTTGGTATTTTTCTCAATAAAGATAAGGATTCAGGAATCTGAGTTACAAAAATCTCGCCCAATGCAGCAACCGTGACATAGCCCATTTTAGCTCTGAAAAGTGCTTTTTTTAGCCCCTCGTCTTTAACAACTAGGTTTTCTTCTTTAGCCATGCCTTCAGTCATGAGCTCAACAGGTCTATTATTTTTTGCTCCAGTAACATAAGCGCTTCTGATTGCAGAGCTTGATAAAGAAGCTGTATAGCCAGAATAAGCTGCTCGCACAAAACCAAAAACTCCACCCTTATAAGCAGATGAAAATGAACCATCTTTAGAGAGATTGAGAATCCATGCCTTAAATGGACTCTGCAATGCAGCAATACTTGTGCTGGTTAGAAAAGTCACCGTAGCAAGATTTGCACAATCCCATGCAGTGCCTTTAATTTGAGTTGGAGTATAACCAAAATAAGTATTTGGTTTTGAATCTGTTGTGTTATTAGTTCCATTAACGTTAGTATGCTCTCCTTTTTCTCTAGCCATAATAGAAACCCTCTTTTTTAAAATATTGTCACGACAAATTGTAAGGACTCATTCTTAACAAAATATTAACAATATCTGATTATTAGCGGCATTTCGCATAAAAACTCCGCATATAACGTCTTACATCTCTATTGTGGCACCATAAATAAAGAAATCCCCGCTCCTTAAGGGAAAAGAGCTATAAAATTTGCTGAGAAATATCTTTCGCTAATCTAATAAATTTGTGATTTAATTCCCTAGATTGTTCACTAGGGGTACCGCAAGGTTGAGATAGTCCCTTTGAACCTGAACAGGTTAATGCCTGCGTAGGGAATGTGAAATTATTCTATTGGGTATGAAAGCGATAAAAGTTTTATTGCATCTAACTCAGACATTTATTGATTTTTATTCCTTACTCGGCCCCTGTAATTTTTCCATCATAGGAGTCCTACATGCATACTAAAAATCAATTTCATTTCTCATATTCTGGCTCAAGAAAGATCTACATTCCAGGTACTATTCATTCTCACTTACACGTTCCCATGAGGGAAATGTCGTTAAGTGACTCCAGCACTTTATGTCTTTACGATACTTCGGGCTCTTATACAGATCCTCAATATTCAGCAACCATTACCCTAGGATTACCTGACATACGTTCCCAATGGATTAATTTAAGACAAGATACAGAGTGCTCTTCCTCCAAATCAGTAACTCTCAATGCGAAAGAACAAGAGACAATAGCTCAACAAGCTTCCCAGCTACAGCGCCAACCCCAAAAAGCAAAGAAAGGCTTTAATGTCACACAGCTGCATTATGCTAAAAAAGGGATCATCACTCCCGAAATGGAATTTGCGGCAATAAGGGAAAATCAAAACAGACAGGGAAACTCTTTAATTACAGCAGAATTTGTCCGTAATGAAATAGCCCAAGGTAGGGCCATTATCCCAGCCAATATTAATCATCCCGAACTGGAACCCATGATCATAGGACGCAATTTTTTAGTCAAAGTTAACGCGAATATCGGCAATTCTCCCGTTTGCTCTTCTGTAGAAGATGAAGTGGAAAAACTGCTTCACGCCATCCATTATGGAGCAGATACCGTAATGGATTTGTCTACCGGTAAAAACATCCATACCACACGTGACTTTATAATACGTAACTCTCCTGTTCCGATAGGTACGGTGCCTCTGTATCAAGCATTGGAAAAGGTTAATGGCATAGCAGAGGAGTTAAGTTGGGACTTATTCCGTGATACCTTAATTGAGCAGGCCGAACAAGGAGTCGATTATTTTACTATTCATGCGGGCGTTCTGTTGTCCTACATTCAATTAACAGCGAAGAGAGTCACAGGAATTGTTTCTCGCGGCGGTGCTATTATGGCCAAGTGGTGCCTAGCTCATCATCAAGAAAACTTTCTCTATACTCACTTTCAAGAACTGTGCGAGATTATGAGTGCTTACGACGTAAGCTTTTCTCTTGGTGATGGATTAAGACCCGGTTGTATTGCCGATGCAAATGATGCAGCTCAATTCGCGGAGTTACGTACATTAGGAGAGCTGACACAGCAAGCTTGGCAGCATGATGTGCAGGTCATGATAGAAGGTCCTGGCCATGTCCCTATACATTTATTGCAGGAGAATATGGAAAAACAATTGCATTATTGTCATGAGGCGCCCTTTTATACCTTAGGCCCGCTAGTCACAGATATTGCGCCGGGTTATGACCATATTACCAGCGCCATTGGTGCGGCCATGATGGGATGGTATGGGGTTGCACTGCTCTGCTATGTGACTCCCAAAGAACATTTAGGCCTGCCGAATAAAGAAGATGTGAAGCAAGGATTAATCGCTTATAAAATTGCTGCCCATGCCGCTGATCTCGCCAAAGGGCATCCGGCTGCCCGAGCCCATGATGACGCACTATCCAAGGCACGTTTTGAATTTCGCTGGGAAGATCAGTTTAATCTCTCACTAGATCCGCATACCGCACGCACCTATCATGATGAATCGCTACCTCAAGAAAGTGCAAAAGTAGCTCATTTTTGCTCTATGTGCGGGCCCAAATTTTGCTCCATGCAAACAACCCAAGAACTGCGTGAGTTAATAAAATCCGAGGTAAATCCATAATCGTCGAGGCGCCTCTGGCGCCCGCAACTGTCTATCCAAGTGCATGTTACCTAGATAAATTCAGTGATATTGAATCGTCTTGTACGGTAGATTGTTCTGACTTATGCAAAACACTCTGGTTAACTGCAGAAAGCACTTGATGTCTTGGTTGTTTCCAAAACTGCCATTGAGTATCTCTTCTAATCGCTTCTGCATGTTCAGGACTTTGGGCACCAATTGTTCTGAAAAAATTAACAAAGTCAATAATAAGTTTAGCAAACCATCCATCTTTATCTTGTTCTAGAATCTCAAGACCTGTTCGAGAATCATCGCTATTAGGTTTGCTCGTAAACAAGAGCAAAGTATTTTGGATAGCAGTAAGCAATGTCTCAAGCGCAAATTTATCCTGATTTTTCTTCCTATCTTCAATACTCAAACGCAGATCCGTTAGCTCTAGCTCTCTTGCTAAAAACCGCTCATTGTACTCCTCGAAAAAGAGTGTATCTAATTGCTTCATTAATTCATCATCTGCTTCTTTTGGCACATTCTGGTTATGAGCTTGTTTCAAAAGCTCCATTTTAGAGGAATACATTTGAATGTACTTAGATTCTAATGCTTTTTTACCATTGGCAAAGGATTTCTCCATTGCGATAAGATTGTTGAATGCTTCTCCGGTCTCATCACATTCCTTGCGCACATCCTCCTGGTATTTCAACAAAGTTGAGATAGCTTTTTCCATCAAACCTCTTTTTTCATCCCATATTTTATAGGCATCATCTTCTTTATGAACAGGCTTCGTCTTCTCAAGATGTTCCTCATATGATTTCATTGTCACGTAAAGAAAAGTTCCTTGAGTATTTATTATCCACTCCAACGTTCCTAGTAATTTTTTATACGTTTGCTTATCTCTCGTACTAGGAAAATTCTGATATTCATTATAAAGAATGGCAAATTGTGCGCAGATTTCCGCTTGTTTTTTGTGAGGTAATTCTTGTAGTTTCGCAATCTGTAATTGTCTGGTATCAGTAGCTTTAACAGAAATACCAAATAATCTTTTTTCTTTCTCTTTTTCAAATTCGTCATCTATTGTTTGCAGAATTTTATTTAATTTAGGCATCGCCCATTATCTCACAAAGCAAAAATAATTCAAAAATTATACACAAAGAGATAAAGACAATCAATCATTACTAGTGAGCATGGCCTGATGCAACTAAATTATCTAATACTTGCCCTTAACATGAGATAAAAAAACAAATGGACTTGTTATTTAATAAACCAATTAGCCTAAACTGACTCTATTACCCATTTGTCATCTTTTTGTAATTTTATTGTAAATCTTTTCCTAATTTTTTTAGCAAGATTAATATCCCCTTATAATGGGAGCACTTTTGTATCAATCTATATTAAATTATATGTGGAAATTCACTATGCGCAAAGACAAACATCAGGCCTTATCTTCGCCACACCCTACAGAAAAGCCTAAAACGTCAACGGCTCTAACGCTGCAAGAATTAAACAAAGAAACGACTGGAACTGAAACGGCTACAGCAGAAAAACCAAAAACCTCAACAGCTCTAACTCTGCAAGAATTAAACAAAGAAACAGAAAAAAAAGAGACTGCTGCTGAAACAGCTAGAACACGCTGCCGAGTTTGCTTTAAAGAAATTGCTCCAGTTCGTCGCTGTTCTGGCCATGGAGGAGGCGGTGGTGGCGGTGGTGGTAGTGGAAGTGCTGACAAATCAGAGGAAAAAGCAGCTCTTAGTGAAGAGAAATCGCTAACCCATGAGGCACATCATACTATTGATGCAGAGATGGAATTCATAATAGGAGAAGGAGAAGAAGAATACAGTGCCCAAGAACTTGACTCCCTATCTAAAACAGAAGAGCAAAAGTTCAATCCGGAAGTAATTGCAGAGTTAGTTGCTACAGGTCTATTAGTCATTAATAACGACCGTAAATCGAGGACGCTAACCCTTAGCCTACAATGTGATCCAAATTCCTTATCCAAAGAGCAAAGAAATGAATTAAAAAAATTCATGAATGCTATCCTTAAAGAGTTCAATGAATTCAAAGAGCAAAATCACTTATCTGACGATTGTGTCAACATAATCCAAGATGAGAAAGGCAACATACGGTCGCTGAGCATTAATTTACCGAAATTAGATTTATATGATGCGTTTATCCAGCGACTAGCAAATAATTTAGTACCCACCCCTCGTCCGGAACTACAGGCACAAAACGATAACTCCAAAACTAAAAATTTTGCACCATCCCCTTTATCTATGGAACCCAAACCATCTAATAAAGACAAGCCTGTAACAAAAAATGAAGTAGCTCAAGGGGTGGATGTACTTTCTAAGCAAGCTGAAGAAGAAGAGGAACAGAAACTCTTTAGCCTATCCCCTTTTTCAACCCAACTAACGCCCTGGAAATAGAAATAATTGTAGGTTGAGCCAAGAGAGGCCAACCTATACTGTCATCCGAGGTGCTTGCGACGAACGATCTCCTGAATATGGCACAATGCGTTTTACAGGAGATCCTTCGCTGCGCGCTGAATGACCGTAATAGTCATGTAACCCTATGCTAAGAAAGACATAAGGACATGATTGCAATACAACAAATTGTCCCAATAAACCAAACTGTTGATCTTAAAGCAGCCAAATTCATTAAGTATAAAAAGACATAAGTAAAGCGCGAAACAATATAAATAACTGCCAAAACCTGAATGGCTAAGGAAACATGATTGGTTACCAACGCAGTTAAAACAGCGGTTGAAAATACGGTCAATGATTCAAAGCAATTTTGATGCGCCGCAACGGCTCTAGCTCCAAATCCCTGTAAGCTAGCCTGTTGTAATCGTGGATGCTTGTTATCGTAGCCTCCCCTGGCTTTCTGCATCGCATGCCCGACAGGTAATTTGACTAAATAAGGTAAAATAATAGCAATAAGCAAACAAATAATTAAAGTGGTCATTATAACGCGTTCCCTAAATAATAGACTTCATCATAATGGGATTCCAAGCTCGGTTCAATTAAGCTCCCCCTCTCTTTCTCTTTTTGGCCTTTTCGCCGCAAATACTCACCCTATTTCCTCCCTGCTTTTTAGCCATATAAAGTGCCTCGTTAATATGGATGATCAAATCATCTAAATCTTTACCATCAAGGGGATAAACAGCAATCCCAATAGAAATGGTAATTTCTGCCATACGCTCACCATCAGTTTCTATAATCAGGTTTTCTATAGACTGACGCATCAATTCAGCTTTTGAAGCAGCATCATCAAGAGATGATTCACGCAAAAAGAGTAAAAATTCTTTTCCTTGCCATCTGCAAATAACATCACTTTTTCGGCATTGATTATGTAATTCAAGACCAACTGATTGCAGCACTTTATCCCCAACAACATGGCCATACTTATCATTAATTCGTTTAAAATGATCTATATCAACTAGCACTATAGAAAAGGAGGAGGAAGTACGCTCTGCTGTAAGAAGTTCTTTTTCCAAATACTCTTCGAAAAAACGTCTATTGTATAACCCTGTTAAGGCATCATGAGTTATTTGTAATCTTAATTCTTCTCTTAAATTAATATTATAAAGGGTTAGACTAATTTGTTCGGCTAAAATTTGGAATAAATAAATTAACCGATTGCTCAAGGACTCTTCTTCTACATCTATTTCCATATAAATCAAACCAAACATGAGTCCCTGAGCATACAAGGGGTGACAAATGCAAACCGCTATCTGTTCCAGATCAGCCCCTACATGTTCACAAACAACTAATTTTTCATTACGAGCGACTTGGTGCATTTTGCCACGTAATAAAGCCCAGCAATCTGATTTCATGATTTCAGTTTGGTGAGAAATGGGACTTCCCCAACAGTAGGTTTCTTTAAGCATATTGCCATTGTCACTATCAATAAAATAAATAACGCCAGAAGTAGGCGATAAAATCATTTTGATAAATGTAGATATGGGTCGAATCATCTCATCTCGAGAATCACTGGATTGTAATACACTCATCAACTCTTCCAGAAAACCCAACTCTCTATTTAGCTTTTCTAAATTTAGAACCATTTGCTCTAGTTCTTTTTTCGATGCCCTTAATCTCTTTTCATTTTGTAATCGATAGAAAATATTAGTGGTGGTATGACTGGCTCCTACCAATTCCCCTCGTGCATTACAAATGGGATTAAAATGAATTTCAAAATCAAGGTCACTAAACCGTTTATCATCAAATGATTCTATAACCGTAAAAGGCTGCCCCTGAAGTGCCTTTTGCCATAGTGAAAATGATTTCTCTCGATTTTCAGGAGTCATTTTCTCCATTAAAACGCTAAAATTCATCCCTTTTTGTAAATTCACTTTCAACAATTTATAGATTTCTTCTTTATACGCATTATTAAAAGCAATGAAATTGTAGTTTAAATCCATGGCTGCAATTAAATCAGTGGAACCTTCCAAAATCCCATTTAATCGCTCATTAGTATCTGCCAACTCAAAACTAATATCATTGAGTTTAGCGGAGTGATCTCTCACCTGTTGCAGCACTCGAATGAGGAGTCCTGCTAGTAAGGCAATAAAAATTCCTACGAGCAAAGTCCCTAATGGTAACCAAGAGCCCATAATTTGCTGCAACAATTGATCAGAGGGCCATAGTTCAATTTGCCAAGTTTGGCCTAACAAAAGTAACTCCATTCGTTTCGTCCAATTTTTATGTAAATCGAAGTCCTTATTTTCTGAGTCATAAAGTAACTGTCCATCCGAATAAATTTTCAATTCATAATCATTCATCAACGAGCTATGGAGTAAATGAGACATCATAATTTGAGTATTGATTGCTCCAATAATCAATCCGTCGAACTGTTCCTTTTTGAATAGGGGACTGAGTAACATAATCCCCCTATCTCCCTTTATGAAATTGACTAAGTGACTCATCTGTAGTTGTCTTTGAGCTAATGATTTTTCAATCACTAATCGACTCTTAGGATCCCGCATTAGATTAAAGTCTTTCATCCGCTCATTACCTGTTTCAGGAACTATCCAGCGAACAATATAGTCTTTATCTGCCCAGGCAATAGCGACATATCCTGGTTGATCCTTAATGTAATGAGTTGCATCGGCACGCCATGCATTCTCAAGAGTATTGTTCTGAGTCATCCAACGATAACTCATTCGTAAAAACGAAGAAGCGCGTTCTTGCATCGTAACACTCAGATAATCACTGATACTTTGTGTTTTTAACTGCAATAGTTTATTAAGATAATCATACTGACTTTTTACTAGAGATTGCCAACCACATAAGCTGATCACGAGAAAAACAAAGATAACTAATATGGGAGCAATAAAGCTTCTTTTTTCCCCCATTCTATTTTGATAAGTCAATGAAATTAAACCTAAACTTAAGATAAAGAATCCTAATTGGGTACTGAAAGACATTTTCATGCTATTGGGAATCCCATAATGCATAGTAAATGCTGCGATCAAATTGACTAGTAGAATAAGAATAAAACCAATAATTATTAAGTTAATGCTTACTTCGGCTTTTTTTTCGCTCACTGCGTAGGGATTAGTAAACCACAAAAGAATTAGCCCAATAAATAAAAATGATAAAGACGTATTAAGAGCCATGCGACCGGGATGGTGCACCAGTGTCGTAAAAAAGAGCCTAATAAATAATCTATCTAGACCCAAATCATGATTGAGAAAATATTGTAATGCGGTAAGTCCCGATAAAATTAATAACGAAAAAGTAAGCACTCGACTTATTTTTATTGCCGAGGTATTAAGTGCTATAAGTGATAAACCGCCCAATATAAAACAAATAGCGGTATTGTATTGCATTGCTATCCAATCAGGACTTATTTGGACAATAAACAAAAGATGCCAGTGCCAACCAATTATTACTGCCATACCAAGAAATACAGTAATACAGCCAACACCATATGTTATGAATTTAAGTAACCAATCACTCTTATTAGGCATTAAATGAACAACCCAATCCTAATTATTAAAAAACCCCTCTTAACCATTAATCACACCCTATTAATACAACGCCCTTTACCATCTTCCTTTGAATAAGGTTTCGTACTCCAAGCCAGCAACCGTAGGTTGGATCACAGACTAAATCGACAACACTTCGACAGCTATGTGCAAAAAATTTAATCAACACTCAAAATCACAATATTTAGTATAAAAAATCGACTATACTTAATAAATTATAGACAAACAAATCAATTTATTTTCAATTTGTTCTGTTTTTTAAAACACATTCCCACTTAAAACACATATGGTAAGTTGCTTCTACCCAACAATCTCTTCTGTTATGATAAAGCAAGAAGCGCCATATTTAGTGCATTGAAACTATAGGGATTAGTACTATGACACCAGATGATTTAAAGAAAAAACATAAGGGACACATTGTGTTGTCGTCTCATCCTGCCAGCCACACCGCGGCACCATTAAAAATCAAATGGTATGCAGAAAACCCTAAAGAGCGCGGGCCGGTTATAGCTTCTCTTACTAATATAAAAAACCGTAATGCAGTAGGAACTCACTCTGGCTCCTACTCTGTCTATCGTGCTCTTGCTGTAGCTGCAGGAGTACTTGATCCAGAACACGTCCCGGATCTAACCAACACAACCCCTCCTGTCGCTATAGGTCCTCATCATCAATGGAGTGAACCCGGAAAAATCATTTCCCTCGATCCGTGGGGCCATCTTGCTGCTGAAGTCTTCGCCAATGAAATCAAAGCTGGTTATGACATCCGGCCTACTATAGCCGTGACCAGAGCACATATAAATATTCCTGAATTGCATACCGCCATGCAAAAAGGTCGATTAAAGCCTGATGGTAAAATCTTGAGTGAAAATGGAGATGTAGTCGTTACTAAAGCAGCCATAGAACCTGTTTGGTATTTGCCAGGCATTGCCGAACGCTTCCAGGTTTCAGAGTCATTATTAAGACGTACCCTATTTGAACAAACAGCAGGAATGTTTCCTGAATTAGTCACACGCACTGATTTGGATGTATTTTTACCCCCCATAGGAGGTTTAACCGCTTACTTTTTTGGTGATGTAACTACCATTCATGATCCTAAAGTTGAATTAACGTGTAGAATTCATGATGAATGCAATGGTTCGGATGTGTTCGGTTCCGATATTTGTACCTGTAGACCTTATCTTGTTCATGGAATTGAATTATGTATAGAGTCCGCTCAAAAAGGCGGTGCGGGCCTTATTGTCTATAACCGCAAGGAAGGTAGAGCCTTAGGTGAAGTAACAAAATTCCTAGTCTATAACGCACGCAAAAGGCAGCAAGGAGGAGACACCGCTGCCAAATATTTTGAAAGGACAGAATGTGTGGCCGGAGTCCAAGACATGCGCTTTCAAGAGTTAATGTCCGACATACTGCACTGGCTAGGCATTACTAAAATTCATCGTTTTGTATCCATGTCCAATATGAAGTTCGAGTCGCTGCAACGTTCAGGAATCAATGTCGTAGAACGAGTTAAAATCCCTGATGAGCTTATCCCCTTGGATGCCCAAGTTGAGATTGATGCTAAAATGGCTGCAGGTTACTATTGTGCCGATGCGATTGTGGATATCAACGAGTTGGCAAAACCCAAAGGACGGGGTCTTAATGAATAAAGAAGAACAACCAGTGGATTCAGTGTTAACGCAAATACGTGATCCCAAAACAATACGCTTACAAGCCCACCGTATTTTAGATCTGGCGAAACAAGATCAATTGGAGCATTTTGCTCTCGATTTAGAAAAAATGACATCCACCGCCTCTTTTGTTATTGATGTAATTAAAGAACAATATCCTGATTTTAATATTCCCTACCATAGTCGTTGGCGACACTTTGAAGCGGGAAATGTAGCTCGAATTAGCGCGATGCAAAATAAACTATCATCGCTCTCGTCTGATGAATTGGGGAAAATCCTTTATGAGTTAGTGATCATCAGTGTGTTTCTGGATGCTGGAGCAGGTTCATCTTGGCGTTATTTTGATAAAGAAACGAATAAAGAATACAGCCGTTCCGAAGGGCTGGCTCTTGCCAGTTTAGCACTCTACCAAAGTGGTGCTTTTAGCCATGACTCAAAAAATCCTCTATGCGTTGATGCTCAAGGCTTACTGAACTTCAATGAACACGATTTACTGCAAGGATTTCAAGTCACCCCAACTAATCCTCTTGAAGGAGTTAAAGGACGTGTTGCCTTACTCAATCGTCTAGGTGCTACGTTGCAACAAAAGTCTCAATATTTCGGTAACGAAGGCCGATTAGGGAACTTTTATTCTTATGTTAGTTCGTTAAATACCCATAACACGCTTTCAGCAACAACACTATTTCAAGCCGTTCTAAATGCCTTTAGCGACATATGGCCGGTACGATTAACATTTCATGATGTATCTTTAGGCGATGTATGGATTCATAATGCATTGAAAACAAACACCCCGGGCTCTGAATATGTCCCTTTTCATAAACTATCACAATGGCTATCTTACTCTCTCATTGAACCACTTGAGCAAGCAGGGATTAAAGTAACTGATTTAGAACAGCTTACGGGGTTACCCGAATATAGGAATGGGGGATTACTCATTGATAGCGAACTATTACAGGTAAAAAATAAAAATCTTTTACTTCAAGCACAAGATCCAGGCTCCGAAGCCATAGTCGAATGGCGAGCATTAACGGTCTCTTTGCTCGACGAAATTGCTGTACTAATCAGAAAACAGCTACATATGGATAGCTATTCCCTACCCCTAGCCAAAATCCTACAAGGAGGCACCTGGGAGGCAGGTCGTCGCATTGCCAAAATGAAGCGAGTACAAGGAACTCCTCCCATCCAAATCATTAGCGATGGAACCATTTTTTAAAGGAGGCCAGGTCATTGACCTAGGTATTGAGTTAAGGGGAAATTAGATAGTTATGAGCAAAAGGCCTTGAACTGCATTTAGGATAATCACGATAAAAATTTGAGATTTCAAAAGGAGTAATAATGGATAACCCAGGTGTTGTTGTAATCACTCATCCCCTCATTCAACATAAACTAACAATTATGCGAAAAAAGGACACAAGTACTGTTAAATTTCGCACACTAATGCATGAAGTCAGCATGTTACTCGCTTATGAAGTGACTCGCGATTTAGAGATAGAATTTGAAGAAATTGAAACTCCATTAGCGACTATGATGTCTCCTGTCTTAAAAGGTAAAAAACTAGTGTTTGTTTCTATATTACGTGCAGGCAATGGTCTGGTAGATGGCATGTTACAATTAGTTCCTACTGCTCGAATAGGACATATAGGCTTATATCGGGATCCCAAAACCTTAGAAGCTGTTGAATATTATTTTAAACTCCCCGAACACACTCAAGATAGAGATGTTATTGTTGTTGATCCCATGCTCGCAACTGGAAACTCTGCGATTGCAGCAGTCAAAGAAATCAAAGCGATGAATCCTAAATCAATAAAATTCCTTTGTTTACTTGCCTCCCCTGAGGGTGTTGCGGCCTTTCACGAAGAACATCCAGATGTCACTATATACACAGCAGCTATAGATACAGAATTAAATGAACACGGATATATAGTTCCTGGTTTGGGAGATGCCGGCGACAGACTTTATGGGACTAAGCTCGCTCATTAATCTCGCCACTAGTCTGAGTGCCAAAATAGGTTGAATCATTTTGACTTATAAATGCCAGCTCAAGGGATAAATGAGGTAGATTTCCCCCTCTCCCTAACCCTCTCCCTCAAGGGAGAGGGAATAAAAAGAGAAATAGTACTTCAATGCCCCCAAAAGTCCCCTCAACCATGCAAGTTTCTTTTGCAAATCGATAATGAATCGCGGCAGAGGATAAGAAGTGGAGGAATACGTCGATAGAACGAAAAGTCCCTTCGCCCGCGCAAGGAGTTATGTTTGGAAATCGATAATAAATCGCGGGAGAGGGTTAGGGAGAGGGCCTCAGATAGCTTTTTAGTTCTTAACCTAACAGCCATGAGGCATTTTGACCCAACATACCTTTTATTGACTCAAGAGCCCAATTTACTTTCTACCGTAAAATTAACGTCAGTTTCGGATAAGGAGGCTAGTGTCTAGCATCTCACCAGCACGAACGATTCACATGTAGGTAACATTCTTATCCGAAACTGACATTAATTTAAGAATACCGTTGCCATCCAGAAACTTGCGCCGAAGGCTCCCCTGAGCGCGGCACAATGCGCCTTGAGGGAGATCCTTCGCTGTACTCAGGATGACAACATAATAGGCGGAGAAGATCGCTTAAATTTTAAAACTCAACTCTTCTACGTTTTCCTCTGTCTCTACAGGAATAACCTCCGCAACATCCTTGAAAAATCCGGGGCGAGATGGTCTTTTTGTTACAAACTGTTCCAATTCGATCACTACATCAGAATGACAATCATGCTCTTTAACCTGCTCAGCATTTAATGGTTCAAGCTCATTAATTGCTGCGGCATAGTCAAAAGCTGTATTATTATAATCTTCGCTATCAAGATTCTTACTTGAAACATTAAAATAATTAGTTCCACTTATAAAATTAAGTGTGGCTTTTACTCCATTAAGGACAGCGAAATATCCAGCAACTATTCCATCAACGACATCACGACAGAATTTAATAAATGAATACGTAAAGTTTGAAACATTAGTACCCCACCATAAGGGTCGTAAAATGTGTGAATTAACTCGTTGCAACGCTTTAACAATGTGCTGATTGGAATCTGCATTGACTTGCCCCGCAGCGGCCATTCCATTTTTAATACCTTGAATATAAAATATTTTTCGTGAAAAACCGCTAAAAAAGTTATAGTCACTACCTATTCTAATGTCACGTAACTCTTCAGAGACTCTATTAATCAGTTTAGGATCTGTATCTCTTCCCTCTAGCCCTTTGCGATCTTGTTGATGATAATAACAATGGCAATCTAGAACTTCCTCAAAAAGATCTTTAATCTGCTCCATCATTTTTCTAGCAGGCAATTTTTCTAGGGCATCCGTTTTTACGTCTTCCGGTAGTACTAAAAACTGGTTAATCAACGCCTCTTTATCCTGTCTTCTGATCACGTCGATAAAGGCCAACAACTGCTTCGCTTCTTCTGCAGGTTTTGCTTTATTCATCGCCTCAAACAATACTGTAATGTCCTGTTCGTCAAGAAATCCTATTACTTCATCAATGACAGCAATAAATCGCTGGTGAAATAGTATAGGTGTCATACTATTAGCCACAGATGCAATCACCTTAGTTGTATCAAGAGCATTTTCAGATTGCCTTATCTGTGACTCAATATAATCCATTAAAGAGTCAGCTCGTTCATCCATAGGAGTAATTGCACTCAGACTAGGATCACTAGTTCTAATAATCTCAAAAATGGATTGTTTATCCAAAGAAGAAATACCTTGAGCCAACATTTTATCAACAAGCAAAGCCACATGCTCTGGAACATTAATATAAGCCATTAACAAGGAGAAATCCTGAGTATTTAAGACATCCTTCATCAAATCGCTAAAAGCAGAACCTCTAAAAAAAGCAGTTAAACTAATTTTTTCCACTTCTTTAGCTAATATTTCAGCAGAGTCAGCTGCTTTCGTTTGGGGATGAACAATGTCTTTCAAAACGAATTTTGATTCTTCAGGGACTAATTGATTGATTAACGTCAGTGCGGTTTGTTTTTTCTGCTCATTATCCTGTTCCCAAAGTGTGCCCAATATATTTGAATTTCTGATAATGAACTCATTCAATGTCTTATCATCTTTTGACATAGAAAGAAATTGCTCTTTATTCACATCATCATTGATAAAACTAGCCAAAATAGGCAGTAAGCGATGCGATACTAATTGCGCATATTTACCTTGTACCGCCGGATCTAATGCAGCCAAAGGACTAGCAGCAATCTCCGCAGCAAAGCCACTCAACGATTGAGTCGTTCGAGTCAATGCTTGTTCAGACCCCAAATATTCAGTATCGAAGTGTTTATTTAATAACTCCAATAAGTCCTCAGAAGACAGTTCAGACGCCCCATTTGCTTTGGCCTTATCAATTAAGGCTCGAGCCACAGGCAACATTTCTCTCTGATCCTCAGTTATTTTAGTCTTTAATTGCAACCATTGGTCATAAGGAAGCATGATTGAAATAGTGTTAAGAAAAGCGTCACTACGTAATAAATCAGCAACAGCCGTATCATACAAATATTCCGGTTTTAAACTCCATGATGTAAAGGAAAACAATTTTCTAGCTAAAAGACTAGTAATGCTTTTTTGCATAATTTCTTGTAGTTTCTGGGCAAAAAATGCCTTACTCTCCTCAATCTGCTTGGGTATATCGATAGGCGAAGGTAAAGGGCTAGAACAAAGTTTTGAAAAAATAAAGCGGGGTAATTCTTCTTTATTATTTTGCATCATAGCCAATAATTCCTTTCCATGCTCCTTGATTAATTGTTTAATTTTCAAGAGATCAGAGGCTTCATTGAATAATTTGTCTCGACTTTCCAAAGGATAAGTATTCACGAGTACAGGGACTAGCTGTTGCTGAATGAGAGTACTCAATCGAACAAGGCGCGCTTCATCCAATGATTGGAGTAAATTCCCGGTAGTCTCTAGTTGTAGCGTATTGAATTCGTTTAATAAATTTTCTACCGCCTCATCCAGTCGCTCACATCCATCAATTTTAAAGTAACTCGTTAATTCAGATAATAAAGACTCTGGAGAACTTTCTAACTCTTCATTAATTATCTTGGTCAGGTAATGATGCACGAACAATTGAGCATTCTGTTCTTTACCAAGAGCCTGAGCTATACGTTTCACATTTGGATAAGTGATAAAAGAAGAGAGATGTTTGAGAAAATCTCCCTTTAAATAATTTCCCAAGTGAAGAGATAACTCTGCCTGAGATTTAGGATTATGAAGTAGAGTTTTTTCTGGTTCGCGAGCTAATACGCCCTGAATTTGCAACAGGCTCTTAGGATAATTTACGATGTCTTTAATAGACAAATCATCTAAACCTGGAATTTGTTGTAACAAAGCGAGTACAGTCGCTTCAAATTGAGCCCCGCCACCGGCTAAAATTGCCGTTATGGTTTTCGTATTAGTCTTAAGTAAAGTGACTAAGTGAGGAAAAGCAGCTAAGGCAGCAGCAACTTTTTCTTTTTTAGAGTCAGTAACCATTTTAACTAGAAGCGGCTCAATGCATTTTTTCTGATGCATTGCAAACTCATCTAATACTTCTTGTTTCACATAGGACTCTAAGTTCTTTGTAATATGAGATGTTACTCCAGTGACTTTGCGGACTAGCCAATTATTAAATTCCAATGCTGAAGACAAATTGGAAATAATATCTTTAAAGCTTGTTTTTGACAGAATTTTTATATAAACATCATCCGCATGCTTTGGCGATGTTTCATGTTGCTCGGCGGTTCTTGTTCCGAACCAGGAATACTGATACATCTTCCAAGCAGCCGGTATCCGTTTCACCGCGTAATAGCACTCAGAGAGAAAATTAAGTATATGACCTAAGAAAGAAATGAATATTGATATGCTATAGGGTTTATTAATACGCTCTATTTCCTGATTAATACCTTCCATCACATAACTGACAACGCGAGTCAATTGCGCACGACTAAGCTCAAGTTGGTGGCTGTTTTTATTATTTATTTCACGAAGAGCCTGAGCAATATACTTCAATACATGTCGTTTTAAATGCTCCGGATTTAACGTATCGTCCTCACCTTGATTGGCATGAATCCAAGCAATTATTTTTTTACTAACATTCTGTCCCAAAATCTGAATAGATTCTTCATTGAATTGTTCTTGAGATTTGAATAATGCGGGATAATAATCATCACTTTGCAAATTATCCAGATCAAATACCCCATTCTCACCTCGCCCTAAACTATGAATATAAGCAGGTTCAATAGTGTCATCTAAGCCACGATTTCGGCCTATTCCCTGAATTTGTGTCTCAGGGCTATTAGTAGGACTTAATCTATGTTCTGCAATATTAATTACAGTATGTAAATTTCTATCACTAAATCCTTCTGTTTTTTTGTTACTAACATAGACGCCAATAAAACCTAGCCTAACATAATTGTCCGCGACTTCTTCTGAAATATTTAAATAATTGGGAGTAAATGCAGTTTCAGAAGAGGTATCGTTCAAAATTTCTAAAGAAGTATGTTTTCTTTTTTTTGCGTCACTGACTGGGATGCCATTATGATCGTATAAATTATAAGTTCTCTGCTCTAATCCAGAAAATGGACATGATTCTTTCACCGGAGTTTCTGCATCACTCATCCCGGCCATCAAGCCCATTATTAAGTGAGAATCGGTATAAGTCGCAAAATTTCTGGAAAATCGGTCATCTTTCCGCTTTATTTTATTCACTAAGCCATCATATAAAGACCAATTATCAATAAAATCTTCTAAATCTTTCTCATTTTCCTCTGGAGAACCTGTAAAAGTCCCATTGAGCATACTGTTCATCACTTTAGATAAACCAGCGAGTAACTCACCTAAAGCATGAGCCCCATCTGCATCAATTTCCTTTGCTAATTTTTGTTGATAATAGTCTGCTGTTCTTAATGCAAATTGACTAATCACCATCTGTTTAAAAGCCTTCATGTCCTTCTTACGCAAGCGATTATGTTCTATCTCATCAAGTCCGGTAATATCAGTCAAAACATATTCAATCAGATTATGAAATATGTTATCTCGCAATTGTTGCCTCAAGCTTTTATTCATTAAGCTATTGCCAATCTCATATTCATCTTCTTTTAATGAGCTCAAATAATTATTTCTTTTATCCCTCTTATCCTCACTAACTACTTCAGCTTCAGCATCAGGTATTCCAAAAAAACGAGCAACGTCTTCTCTTTCAATTAGGTTACCATTACGGTATACGATGCTCTTATCTGAGTAAGGTTGTTCTAAAGCATGACAAAAATTAACTAAGTCTTCATTATCATCAATGATACAAAGCATTTTTCTTGCTGCAGGAACCTGAAAACGCCAACGTACATTTTCCTCACTCTCTTTACGATAATAATAAAAAGGTAAGTCTTCAACTAAAGACACGGCAGCAGAGCTTTGCTCTTCTTGAATGGAGTTAGTTAAGCTCAGCAAAATACCATTGAATATAGTGTTCCAAAAATCAGCCGTCCAAAAACGAAAATCTTTCAATTGATTTCTATCAGAAACATTGCGTGCATGATGAGTTAATAATCGAGGGAATTGCCCTTGGCCTGCTTGCTGCTTTTGACCGCTGGACATGATAGCCACTGGTTTATTACCAGATAACTCATAGGTTTCTTTATTAGGAGTAGCGCTTAAAAACATCGATAGTTTTTGTTTCGCTAATTCAATTAAACGAACTCGGCGACGCTCTACTTGCATAATCAAATGTTGTTCATCAAATACTAAAAACGTCTGCTCTGGATCTGCATCGATTAGCTCCTGATAATGTTCATCGAGAAGATGCTCCGCGGAACCAATAATTATGCTCTTTTTACCAGAGGGTTGCGCCATAGACTTCATTGCCGCTTTGGCTTGAGAATCCGGCTCTTTTTCCCCTAAGGTAAGTATGCTAGTAACAAAATTATCCGGTAATAAACGCTTTAAATCTTTTTTGAATTGCCCGACTAACTTACCTGGAATAGCAAAGACCCCATTATTATCTGAGAGAGATAAAATCAGCATCCAAAGAGCTTGAACAAAGGTTTTCCCTGTACCAGTAGCTAAAGCAACTAATAAAGCACTAATATCTTCTTCTGACTGAATTTTTTCAATAATATTATGCAAGGTTACAAGGTGAGTACGATACAAATCGACTTTTCCTATACCACCTATTACATACTGCTCATTAATTCTACTGCTTACTACCGATTTACCACCAGCCCTAGGAACTTCCAAGATAAACTCTTGATTGGCTAGTAAATTAAGCACTTCTTCATCGTCATAGTCAGCAATTTTTTTAACTACTGAGTTTGTAACTACGTTTAGGGGACGAGACAATTGAACGTTGAAGGTATTATTGTTTCCGGGAGTCAAAACTAATCGATAATTAACATTATTAATTAAGACAACTTGATCATATGTTTGGTTCGCTATAGCCTGATTACATAACTCTTCAAGACTCATTCCACTGGAAGCGGTATTAAATACTCTGGTTTTAAAGAAATCGAGAGCAGTATAAGCCAAGTATACTGCCTGAGCAGAAGCCAATAATTTCTTTTTGCTGTTGTCAGTTAATTTCATAGCGCCTAATAAATTTTGAGAATAATGCGCGAAATTATAACAGACTAGTCTTAATAAAATCTTAAGGTTTTATTAATGAACCTTAAGATTTTGCATAAAGTAAAACTGAAAGTGTCATCGTTTAGTTATCGAAACGATATTCTATAGACCTCTAAAAGATCTTATGAAAAATTAAATAACACCAAACCATTGTTATCTTGACCGTTACTAATATTACAAAGCCAATCAACAACTAATCGTTGTTTTTTCAAAATAGGATCAAAAAAATCCACATGAAGAGTCGCTGTGTTATCCTCAAAAACACTTAAACGACCAGTTAGAGTTAAAAACTCCCCTGATGGATGCTCTATAGAAATTTTCATGGACGTGGTTACAGTATCGATGAATTGATTATTAATGCTGTCTTTGGCATGAAAATAGTGAGTAAAATTAAATCGTGTTGTAGCCCCTTCTAGCCTTCTCATCACTTGAGTTTGAATTGCCGGTTCAGTTACTAGACAATTATCAAAGTGAATAATAGCCCTCACATCATCGCCATTCTCAACGGCTTGTACTAGTTGAGGAAAATTAATGATATTAGTGGTCAGTGCATTTGCATTAGTTAATAAAAGTAGTGATAAAGCAGCAGCTACAATTGATTGCCAAATTCTCATTTGTATCCTCCGTGATTCTATTTTCATTTATGCTCTCTTCATTGCATGGCAATGATGACCAAAATCCTATATCTATCAACCGAAGAAAAATATATATTAAGTCTATAAATTATATATCGGTTTTGCTACTTTTTCCCTTTTATTTAGACATATTACGAAAATTCGTTAATAATAGCTATAAACAACATGCCAGTTTGGTCCCAATCGAAACTGATTAGATTTCTTGTATAACTCAGAGGAAAAATGAGCTACCTTCACCATCTATTCGATATGATTCTGCATATCGATATTTACTTAAACAGTTTTGTTTCACTCTATGGATTTTGGACATACTTGATATTATTTGCTGTCATTTTCTGTGAAACAGGGCTCATTGTCACTCCGTTTTTACCCGGGGATTCATTGCTTTTTGCCGCAGGGAGTATTGCTGCTCAACCAGGCAATTCACTTAATATTTTAATTTTACTCACCTTACTCTTTTTAGCTTCAATATTGGGTAACCAAGTCAATTTTTTGGTTGGTAGAGCTATTGGGCCACGCATCTTTACCGCAAAAAGCTCTCGGTTGCTCAATAAAAAACATTTAGAAGAAACTCATGCTTTTTATGAAAAGCATGGTGGTAAAACTATAATTTTTGCACGATTCCTACCTATAATACGCACCTTTGCCCCATTTATAGCTGGCATAGGAAAAATGGACTCTATTCATTTCACCCTTTACAACTTAATCAGTGCCTTATTATGGATTGGTAGCCTGTTAAGCCTTGGGTACTTCTTAGGCTCGCTCCCTGTAGTAAAAGAGCATTTTTCCATAGTCATTTATGGGATAATTTTTATTTCACTACTACCACCTATATTCGCTTTTTTGACACAAAAGTCATCAATCTGTTCTTCAAAAAATAATTGAGAGCGTTCTTTGTTGGGCTTTGGCCCAACCTACTTTAAACCAGTGCTATTCCCTAAATGTTTATGTCGTCCACTTAAGCTTTTATAACGTAGTCCGGATTACGACTTCATCTAATCCGAGCGACACATCCTTAAGTGAACACCATTGCGCGAACACTTACTGTTTACATTGCACATTCTAACAACTCTAGATTGACGTCTAAAACATTAGATACTTCGTCTAATATTTCATCAAAATGCTCTGAAGTATATTGCAATGTTGGTTTAGGATCCTTTAATAACTCATTTAATAACATAGTTCTAAATGAATGAGGATAAGTATTGCCATTGTTATTAGTATTGGATAAAAAAGAAACTAAAAAAAACTTTGCCTCATCAAAACTATCAATCATCAGAAACTGAGTAAGAAACTCTCGAGCTCTTACTCTTCCAGTATTACCATGTCTATGAAATAAAGAGAACCAAATGCTGTTGCTATAATTAATATAAGAAATAGCGGCTTTTGTAGCAACGTCTCTTAAAAACTCTATTGATCGTTTTTCAGATTCAGACATCGCTGCTGTTTTTTCAGTAGTTTCACTCCATTCCAATCCCAGTAATTTTGCGTTTTGTTCCAGTTTCTCTTGCTCTTTCTTTTCAGCCAATCGCTCCAATTCAAACTGCTCTGCAGTTAAAGAAAATCTGACCTGTTTTATAGCTCGACTGTCTTTAAGATTTCCCTTACCCCCTTTTTGAGATTGCTCAAAGAGTAAAGAGGTGTCTACAGTCTCTTCACCAGAGGTCAATTTAGCTCCATCGGTTACCCTTCGCAAACTCGGAATCAGCGCTTTTAACTCAATTGCATACGTCACCTCAGTAGTCCAGTGAGCGTTGTTCACATTATTAATTGTAACGGTATGGCGTCCCCGAACATCTCCTTTGAACTCTTGAACAGGCACTAGATTTTCTAAGGGGTGGAAATTCACCTCAAACGCTCTGGCTAAATAATCTAAATTGAGATGAGTCCCCCAAAAAGCATCTTGAGTAATCGCTGCCATAGCTTCAACTACAGGTGCTCTATTAATTGGCAATCTATCAAGAGTTATGGATTTAGGAGCAACACCCCCGCCATAGATTAGCGACAAAAATACTGGGACCAGAATTAAATGTTCAAAATTCTCTCTAACGTCACCTCTCTTAATTCTCAAAATTGCACGAAGAATTGCATCTGAGTCAGCAAGCTCATTAAAACGTGCGTCGGTCTGAAGGTTATAATAAAACTCAGCGAATTTAATGTACGTACTGTTACCAACTATAATCTTATATGGATTGTTAGGATCGGTATAATTTTCAGGATCACAGCATGCTCTTTTTAATTCATTGAGCTGACTAAAATGAGTTATTGTTCTTAGTGAACGCTGTAATTGATATAATAATTCATTATTAGGTCTGTTAAAGTTAAAAGAACAAATCGCCCCAAAATGTTCTGCTATTGAAGGATCTAATGCAACCCATCGCTCGAACATTTTTTTATTTTTATAAACATTTTCCTCTTTGATGATATTAATTAGAGCGATTGCAAAAGCATAAAATGCACAATCCCCCCCGCCAGGGTTATCAACAATTTTGCTACGAATATTTATCTTTGTTCCCGCAATCGCTTCTAACTCCGACTCTGTTGGAGCGGCAATTTCTATTTTCGCTTGAAATCCCTGATTAACAGACATTTTCAATTTTCTATCGACACGATTAATGAAATCTAAGTTCATTTCATCAGTTGCTACATGCCAACTCTGATTATCATATTGCAAACTAATCGTTGTTTTCTCACTTAAAGAAGGTTCAGTTCGGCTACCCAATTTTAGATCTGTTCCAAAACCTGGAGCTACTTCGACTAAATTAAGTTTTAACGCAGCAACCATTCCGCTCAAATCATCAAAGCAATACACTTGCTGATGCGCTTTTTTAGCAGTGTGAAAGTGAGGTTTTATAGAGGCTCGTAGGTCAGAAAAATCTGTGGCAAATATCGTGTAAATCTCTTCACTGGTTAAACCTGCCAAGTGTTGATCTAACTCTTTTTTATGCTGTTCTTTTGCTTTTACTTTTTCATCCGCAGTTAAATCAAAAAACTCGGGCAATAAAGTAGCAAGAAATTGCTCCAAATAACGGAGAAGAGCTCTTTGTAAGGTAATGAGTATGTTGCTTCGTTGTACTAGCTCTAGCCCATCCAATTTAGGTACTAATGATTTTGTCTTTTGGTCAAGAATTGTTAATTCATGCCAAGGACTACCTGATCTAATTTTATCTTTATTTTCTAGTACTAAAAGATTGAGCTCTTTTAAAATCTGCTCATCTAAGTTTGTTGGATAGTGGTGATTTAATTGCAATAAAACAGGAGCCAAAAGGAGCTCCATATCTCGTGAGTCATTATAAAAAGCAAGCCATGACTTTAGATTATCCCAAGTTTTAGGGATAAATTTGGGGTAGCGCTGAGCAAAAATGTCAAGTAACTGTGTATATGCTGGAGAGTCTTTTTGAGCATCAAGAGTACCAGCCAAGATTTCCATACCCAATCCAATGGCAAGTGCATGAAACAACCCTCCTCCATCCCTAGACGTTTTAACTATCACTTTAGCCATAACCTTTCTCCATATATTGAATAGACTGCTTTCGAAACTCGCTGTATCGAGCGAAGTGCGAGAAGGAACTGAACGCCAGAACCGGAGCATATGACACCGTACCGACGAAGCAATTCGCCGATACAGTAGCGTTCCGGAAGAAGTCTAATGTCTATCACCCCACCTTTATGATCACATATTATTCTACAAGATAATATAACAATCAATAATAAGTGGATTAACTTGCATTCAAAAAATTGATTATCCACCGCGCAACTAAATCTGCATCCTCATGTAACTCTAGAGATTTCACTCCACGTTCAAACTCTGCTTCATTCAGAGTATCTTCTCTTGAGACCATTAAAGCGCGGGAATAAGCTTTAGTAAATTCTGGATGGCCTTGAATAGTAAAAAAGTGCTCACCTACTTGCACCATATAGAAGGGACAAAAATCATTATACGCCAAAACCTCTGCCTCCTCAGGCAAATCGATCACCTGATCTTGATGGCTGACCAAGACATTAAAAGAATGTTGCTGGGGCTTCATCCATTCTTTAACCTGAACAACAGTATTTTGTGACATTCCAACGCCCCAACCTTTAGGAGATTTAATTACTGTACCACCTAATGCTTTTGCAATTAATTGATGACCAAAACAGATCCCTATTACCTTTTTTTGGACGACATGCAATGAACGAATAAATTCCTCTAATTGAGCTATCCAAGGGAATCCATCATTCACTCCATGACGGCTTCCAGTGATAAGATAAGCATCGGCAGCATCAACATGAGAGGGCAACTCCCCTTGTTCTGCATCAAAAACGGTAAATCGAAGATTGGGATCCACAGAGCATAAAAGAGAAGCAAACATTTGTGGATATTGACCATGTTCTGCTACAAACATATCACTGACACTATCACACTTTAAAATTCCAAGATTCATTAATATTCCCTCCATCACGAGCGTGCATTGGACTTAGCTAAATTAAAATTATCTCTTAATATTAGAATAGGGGCAATTGGCACGGTAGAGGTCTATTCTGTGCTGGCCCTTAATGGCTGAAAACCTTGATTACATTGCGTTACATCAAGGCTACGTCGGCTAAAAATTCCTTCGTTGTAGAGAGCCTTAAAAAGATATCCCGTCCTTAAACTGACACCTACGACTCTCCCCCGAAAGCGGTTTTAAGAATATTCTTATATTCACCTTGGGTAAATAATATGGGATTAGAACCCGCTGCTGCATCCTCAGTCGCCATCTGGGCAATACGTTCAAGATGAGTATTATCAATACCTATTTGCGCTAAGGTATGTTCGATTGCCAATTCCATACGTAACTGTAAAATCCAATCCATAAACCCATCAAATCCATTATCCAAAGATAAATAAACCGCCAGACGCCCTATTTTTTCTTCAATGGCCGAGTGATTTGCTGTTAAAACATAAGGCATTAAAATGGCATTAAGCCGGCCATGATGAGCATCGTATAAAGCGCCTAAGGGATGGGCAAGCGCATGCATCGCTCCCAATCCTCGTTGAAATGCCGTAGCTCCCATCGCAGAAGCAACCAACATCTGTGTTCGTGCTTCTAAATCACCACCCTTTCTATAAGCGGTTATTAAATTTTCTTTAATTAGTCGTATCCCTTCTAAAGCAATACCCTCAGCCATAGGATGGTATGATGTAGCGCAATAAGCTTCCAAACAATGAGATAATGCATCCATTCCAGTAGCAGCGGTCAGATGTGGAGGTAATCCTGCGGTCAATTCAGGATCAAGAAGCACCAGAGAAGGCATCATATTGGGATGAAAAATAATTTTTTTTATTTGTTTCCCTGTATCTGTAATCACTGATGCCCGCCCTACTTCTGAACCAGTACCTGCCGTTGTCGGTAGAGCAATAACTGGCGCCATAGCGGCTACATTGACTCTTTTCCAATTATCACCAACATCTTCAAAATCCCAAAGAGGGCGATCTTGTCCTACCATTAACGCAATTGCTTTAGCCGCATCTAAACTAGACCCACCACCAAAGGCTATAACTCCATCATGCAATCCAGCACGATAAGCATCAACACCGTCACTAACATTCTCACCTGTGGGATTTGCTTTGATACGACTAAAAACACCTATTGCTAAATCTGCAGCACGACACTGTTGAATTATCTTACCTACTAATAATGAACCAGCCAATCCCGGATCAGTAACTAATAAAGGAGCCTTCATTCCTAGCTCTCTGCAAGCTGCGGCCAATTCACTTACCCGACCAGCCCCTACTCGAATTCGAGTAGGATAATTCCAATTAGCAACAAAGGATTGTTTCATTGTCTTTTTCCTTTTTATTTAACCCATCGTATCCTCAGTGAGAAAGTTCAAATTGAGTTAGGATGATTTATTTTTATGTGGAATGACTTAGGACGAGTTAGCGTTTCATATCCTATTGCTGATAGGGTACATCCTCGCCCCGAATTTTTTACACCAGTCCACGCTAAAGCCGGATCTAAATAATCGCAACGATTAATAAAGAAAGTCCCCGTCTGCAACTGCTCACCAATAGCAACTCCTTTCTCTATGTCTTGGGTAAATACGGCAGCGGTCAAACCATAAATGCTGTCATTCATTAGATGAATCGCTTCATCATCGCTGCTCACTGACATAATACCAACAACTGGGCCGAAAGTTTCTTCGGTCATAATGCGCATATGGTGATTGACTTGAGTCAAGATCTGGGGTGCCATATAAGGGGTTCCAGGAGCATCCATTGCAAAATCGTTGCTATTAATATGAGCTATAGCGCCTTGTTCTAATGCTTCTTTTATTTGCTCTCTGACAAAGTCTGCAGCAGAAGCACGTACCAACGGCCCCAAAGTAGTTTCAGGATCATTGGATCGCCCTAATTTATAAGTGTTTACCAACTCCACGGCTTTTCTAACAAACTCGTCATAAGCTGATTGATGAACATAAATTCGCTCGATACCACAACAAGACTGTCCGGAATTAAAAAATGCTCCATCTATCGCTGTTGCAACGGCATAATCTAAATCAGCATCTGCTCGTATGTAAGCCGGATCTTTGCCGCCTAGTTCCAGACCAACATTGATGAATCGCCCTGCTGCTGCCTGCTCCACCAATTTTCCTCCAGCAACCGAACCAGTAAACGCAATGGCGTTAATCTCTGGCGCATATAGTAGTTGTTCTGTAGCACTATGTGTCAGATGTAAGTATTGAAAAACACCTTCCGGTAAACATGCTTTTTTAAATGCCTGGTCAAAACGCTCGGCTACTAAAGGAGTTTGTGCTGAATGTTTGAGCAACACCACGTTGCCCGCCATAATGGCAGGAATAATCGCATTGACAGCGGTAAGAAAAGGATAATTCCAAGGAGCAATCACTAAAGTAATGCCCAAAGGTTCTCGCTTAATATAACGTATAAAACCTTCTTTATGAGGTAACTCTATGGGGGCCAAGGCCGATTTAGCCTCAGCAATCATATATCTTGCTCGTTCCTCAAATCCTCTAATTTCGCCTTGAGCGTAACGAATAGGTCTCCCCATTTGCCAACAGATTTCTTCTGCTATAGCCTCTTTATTAGCTACAATAGCATCAACTGCTACAGTACAATATTCTTCTCGTTCTGCTAGAGAAGACAAACGCCAGAATTTCTGCGCCGTTTGTGCTTTAATCAATGCCTCAGTTACCTGTTGTTCACTCGCATAAGGGCGTTCAACATAGAGAGAGTTGTCGATAGGCGAATAAGTTTTAAATGTTTGGGTCATGTTTTATCCAATATTATTTAACAACAATTGTTACTTGTTTTGAATTAACGTCGGTTTCGGATAAGAAAAAAATAACTTATTGAAAAACCAAATAAATCTTTAAATAATCTCAAAATAACGATCTAACTCCCAATCAGTAATATGTTTTCTGAACTCTCGTTCTTCCCATTCACGAGATGCGGCAAAATGAGCTACAAACTCTTGTCCAAATAAAGCACGAGCTGCGTGCGAAGATTTTAAATTTTGTGCGGCATCCCATAAAGTTTGCGGTAATCTTAGCTCTGGGCTATGAGTTTGCTCATAGGAATTACCTTTTACTTCTGACTCAGGCTCTAATTCATGTTCAATTCCATATAAGCCAGAACCTATAGCGGCAGCCAAAGCAAGATAGGGATTAGCATCTGCGGAACCCAACCTATATTCAATGCGTTGTGATTTTTCGCTACCTGGAATAAGACGTAAAGCAGTGGTTCTGTTTTCTACTCCCCAAGTAGCATCAGTTGGTGCCCAATAACCAGGAACTAAGCGAGAGTAACTATTAATTGTTGGAGACAACATCGCCAAAAACTCTGGCATTAGTTTTTGTTGACCCGCAAGAAAATGGCGTTGAATCTTGCTCATATTATGGGTACGATCTGGATCATAAAATGCAGAATGACCATTTTCCTTATGTTTTAAAGAAATATGCATATGTCCGCTTTGCCCTGGATAATTGGGCGACCACTTTGCCATAAAAGTCGCCATTTTATTATTGCGTTGGGCTAGAACCTTCATAAATGTTTTGAACAAAGCAGCTTTATCGCCGGCTGCTTCAGCGGAGTCTACAGCAATAGCTGCTTCAATAACCCCTGGCCCTGTTTCAGTATGTAGCCCTTCTATAGGAAAATCCATCGCCTCACCCATATGCAGAATTTGATGGTAAAGTTCTGCATGAACGGTATTACGGATAATTGAATAGCCAAAATTATCTGGAGTAATTGGTTTTAAATTACGAAACCCTTTGGTGCGAACACTATCAGGCGTCTCATCAAAAATAAAAAACTCATATTCAAGTGCTGCATAAGCGTCATAGCCCATCGCTTGGGCTTTATTAAGAATACGTTTTAATACGGAGCGTGGACAAATTGCTTCGGCACCGCCCGAAAACTCAGCCATAAATAATAAGTGATTGTCTTCAAAAACTATGTCTCGGCAACTGGAGGGAATAATGCGAACACTGGCATCGGGATAACCGGTATGCCAACCAGTATACTGCACATTATCATATAGTTTATCTTTGGAATCCCAACCCAAAATGACGTCACAAAAAGCAAAACCATGATCTAAAGCAGAAAAAAATTTATTGCGGCTCATATATTTGCCAAGCATGACCCCATCTACATCAAAAATACCCACTTTCACGTGAGTAAGTTGTCTTTCTTCCACAATACGCTTTGCGTCTTCAACTGTTTTAACTTCTCTTGGAGTCAACATAAACTATCCTTGTAAGTTATTGGTGTTTCGCTATTATGATTGTGTCAACTTCAATGTAAGTTGAACCAAGTGCTCAACCTACAATTTCTCCTTAATTTAACGCCAGTTTCGGATAAGAGCGCGCACTTACACTATTTATTCTAATATATGCAATGTTGACACCATTCCACTTTGAATCCAATTTTTCAAATAGGAAGCAGCCCCCATTCCCACTTCCTCAGCAGGCATCCATTGGCATAATCCTTCGCAAACTTGGCCGAAAGTCAAACCATCCATTAAAGCATCTAAAGCCCAAGCTTCCTGTTCAGATAAACTATAAAATTGATTGACATAATCAGGTGCACGCCATAAAACCCATGAGGTTGTTTTATCTTCCTGATGCAACTCAGGTAAGTCCTCATCTTTAACTAAGGTCTGCCATAGGGGAATAGCATTCCAAAAATAATTTAATCGGTGTATGGAGGGATGAAAGGTAAATTGCATACCAGCCCAAGATTCAGGAAGAACACTAGCCATATCAACAATTTGTACTATTTTGCTATCTGCTGCATCAAAAGCAAGAGTCATTTTCCATTCAAAATCAGCTAATTCAGCTAAAAAGGAATACTTTTTATCGTAATAATTATTTAGAAATTCAGCTAATCCATCCCCAAACCAGCGAATAGACCTATAAGTAGAAGGGTAAGTATCTATATAACCGCTGCACGCTTCTTCAAATGCTTTTGTCCCCAAATAAGCATGCACTGCAGGAAAAGAAACAGTTAGACATTCTATTAAACGCAGTTTATAGGCATCTTTATAAATTTCTAACCGCTTCTCGACAGAAACCGACTTAGTCTGAACTATTGATTCATCAATTCCTACTCGACCCGATAAAATAAATTGTTGAAATTGTTGTTGCAATTGAGCCAGCTCATTCATGCAAACACCTCTTCATTCAATAATTGTTGGCTTATCTGTCTTGCACGATGAACTTCCCCTAAAAGTTCCTCTAGAGGAGGCATATTATCGTCTCGCTCAACCATTGTGGAAATATTACCTAATCGTTTAATAGTAGCCGCATACAAATCCCATACAGGTTGAATTACTGGGGCATCATGAGTATCGATAATGTAATCACCATAATTGGAATGCCCTGCTAAGTGAATTTGCGCCACCCTATCTGCAGGCATAGCATTGATATAATCCATGGGATTGAACTGATGATTTACAGAACTAACGTAAATATTATTAACATCTAATAAAACATAACATCCGGCTTGTTTTATTATCTCTAAAACAAACTCCCATTCAGTCATTTCAGACTGTTTAAAGGTAAGATAACTGGATACATTTTCAATTAATATAGGGCGGCCTAAATAATCTTGTATTTGTTGAATTCGAGCAACAATATGTTGTATTGCCTGCTGGGTATAAGGAATAGGCAGTAAATCGTGCATATTAAGTCCTTGCACCCCTGTCCAACATAAGTGATCTGAAATCCAGGAAGGCTCCACCTGAGAGGCTAATTCTTTTAGTTGTTTAAGATAATTGATATCTAGAGGGTCCGTGCTACCTATAGAAAGCGACACGCCATGCATGACAATGGGATAATGTTCTCGTATTTTTTCCAGATAATATAAAGGCTTGCCTCCGGGAACTAAATAATTTTCAGTTAATATTTCAAACCAATCCAAATCAGGTTTTTGCGTTAATATTTCTTCATAGTAATCGGGTCTTAAACCTAACCCAAAACCTAAAAAAGGCATTTTCTTATATTGAGGAACTTCCATAGTGTACCTAAATAATGAGATGAAACCAGGCATAAGCTCATGCCTGGAGTAAAGCAGGTACTAATTCTTAAATTCAAATTATGAATTCCAAGAAATAATAATTATTCAGCAACAGTGCCGCCAGCTTTTTGACAATCTTCTTTGGACATCATAGAAACGCCTTTACCTTTACAAGCGTTTTGACCTTTGCAAGAGTTATCTGCAGTTTTGCAAGCACTTTGTCCTTTGCAAGCGTTGCCGCCTTTGCAATGAACCATTGGAGCAGAAGTAGTATCAGCAGCAAAAGCAGGAGCTAAAGCAAACATAGCAGCTGCGCCCACTGCAAGAGCAGCACCAGTTAATTGTAATTTGTTCATTAAAATTCCCTTTGATAGATTAATATTATTTTTGATAAAAGCAAATAGTTCCTATTTGCCACTAGCATTGTAAAGAGTACTATTCAAGCTTGTCAAGGCACTCTTGATTTAATAAAAAAATATAATAAAAACATATAGTTAAAATAAAAAAAGCAACTTCTTAATAAATAGCCACTTGTTTAAAATGGGGCTTTTTTATAGCGCTCTATTGCGACACTCAAAAACTCTAACTAATGAAAAGATAATTTTATTCGTGCTCCATATTAATGATACACTTCCACTAGATTTCGAGTCACTCTCATTCAAAATCTCTAGTATCAACTACCAATTAGTTTTTTGAAATACCAGCAAGACACATTAAAGGAGTTGATCAAATCAGTACCAATCAAGTACAAAATCAGGCTAACTTTGTTTATGATATTAATAACCTCAATCCAGATCCAGCTAGCGGTAACTGCAGTAATGCGGTGGATATGATCCAATTTATTCGAGCTAATTTGGGATTTGCCACCAATAATAGCCCACAACAAATTCAATTGACTCAAGGAAAGTCCCTAGCTCATCAACCTAATAATTATCTCCCCTCACCGAGAGTAGTGAAACCCAACATCGGTAGCCCAGCTATGCCTGGGTCTGTGAGTCTTCACCAACAAACGGTAACGATATATGCGGTAAAATTGGCGATCATGAAAACTTCCGTAGTTATTTGGATCTTAACATCAATCAGAATTATGGTGTTATCATCCTGTTTAATACTGGATCACTCTCAGCAGATGGAAGTTTAGCTCCCTCAACAGCGTCTCCGCCAACGGGAGGTCTTATTGGTGCTAATTTATTGGAGCATGTTAATTAATATAAAAGATTGAGTTACCCCTAGCCCTGTTTTATATGTCATTTCCGCCCAGGCGGGAATTTATTTTTCAATTAAACAAAAACTACGAATGCATGGGATACACTAAAATGCTAAATCTGGTTTTATCAAATTCAAATTCGCCAGCAATATCCATATTGAGCTTCTTATGGGCATTAATTGATCGTTCATTGTCATTGGCAATAAATGCGGTGAGTAATTCCATTTCCTTATGTTCCATCCTCAGGGAGTTCAATAAATGATTAAATAAATGAGATAAAATATTTTGCCCCCTATATGCCTTATCAATACACGCAGGGCCATAAATAGAGGCATAATATTCTGCAAGAGCTCTTCCTTGATAATGCAGCTCTGAAAATCTCTTAAGCATTGCGCTTACTATAGGAATTTTTTCATTATATTTAATAGAGCTGGAACATATATAGCCACACACTTTTTGTAAATCGCTACACACCATCACCCCTAAATCCGCATCCATAGCTTGAAATTGTTCTGCTGAAAAAGCGGCAGATAAAAAGCCATCTGCTCTATCGGATTGACCTAATGCAGAGGTTAGATTCTTATTTTGTAATCTCACCATTTGTTCAAAATCATTGCCAATAGGCCGTCGGTATTCCATTATAATGCTCCAACTAAAGAATATTCATTTGCTACCGATCACTTGATGGTGTTAACTTAAGCCCGTTCATACCGGATTCCCGTATTACGCTATGCTAATACGGGCTACGTATATACGCCATTAAGTGGAAAATTACTGTTGTTTGACGGTACTTTTCTTAAGGTTCTCTAACCACTTGTTCCTGTTGTCGTCGCTCATGTTCGCTTGTTTAATAACATAGTGAAGAAGGTACATCCCATTCTTACCTTTGACCACCTTTTGAATTTCATCTTGCTGTAAATTGCTGGGTTTATCTACTTTAAACTCAAAAATAAACAGGTCAGGCTGATTCACCAGGGTATTAACAGTAAAGTTAACGCCCGACTTTTTAAGATCGGCAATAAAATGCTCACCAAATTGAGCGGGTGTGATTGTTGTTAGGCCAGGAATAAACTGACTAGTAACCAACTCCTTCCAATCGTCAATATTATCCCCTACTGGAAGATATTCCACCGTAGATAGTTCCTGAGTATTTTTACCCCAAACAGCTTTCCATGGCCTATGATCAAAGACAATAATTTGTTTTTCAAAAGAAAGTATTTTCGGATCAACTGGGGTTTTGTCTATAACCACTAGACTGCAATACATATCACCTTTATAAGTTACGTATTCAATACATTTAGGATTATTTTGATTCGTAACTTTTATTAAATTAGCTGGAAGCGGTGAAGTTGCTGGGGTAGCAAAACTATTGGCTACCACTAATAAAGAGACACAACATCCTGTAAGATAGTTCATGATTTCTTTAGAACAAGTGGATTTGTTTTAATTGTAGACTGAGTCATCCCTTGTTGCTAATTCTTAGCCATTACCACTCGCTTCATCACAGCAGGGTTTACACGCCCCGTAAAACAATCATCTTCGATATGAACTGGTTAGCTTGCTCTAGGCCTGGCAACAAATTGTCCGACGTTGTGATACACCCGATTAAGAGACCACAAGGAAAGAGCCCCCTCTCAAATCACTAGTGTGCGCTATAATTCATATAGAAATACTAATAAGGAGATAAAATGAAAGGTTGCAAATTAAGCCCTCTGGGCTTGGGTCTTTCTTTAGGAGTTTTGTGGGGGTTATCCATGCTCGCCATGGGATTAGCAGCATACTATTATAGCTATGGAAAACCTTTTGTAGAAGCAATCAGTACTTTATATGTAGGTTATGCTCCCTCAATAAAAGGAAGTATCATGGGGGGTATCATAGGATTTTTAGATGCTTTCATTATGGGGGCGTTGATTGCCTGGCTTTACAACCTATTTAGTGGTTGTGGCTGCGCTTGTTGTACTCCTCATGAAAAAAATGCCAATAAAGATAAATAATTTTATTAAGTTACAGCTTATAAGAAGAGATTATCCTTCTTATAAGCTCGACTCACCTGCCTCGGTCTCAATTAAGGGCGAATGATAATGTTATTACGTACATTTTGCGGACCAGCAATTTGACCAGCAATTCTCTCAGCAACATCGCTTTGACGAATCTTTCTAACGTAACCTGTTAAAACCACTGAATTTTGATGCTGCTCTACATTAACTTGAGCAATAACAGGATCTTCGCTGTGCATTAATTCCGCTTTCACTGTTTGTGCCATAGTCATATTCGTTTTATAAGGGGTATACGAAGGTGCTTGACCTAAAAAAGTTGGTCCGGTAGCTGTTTGACAACCTGCCAATAGAAGCATCGCACCAGCAGCAGTCACATTGAGTAAATATTTTTGCATTACAATCTCCAATAGAGAACAGATCAATTAAATTTAGCCATTAGTCTACCATAATCCTATGCGACGACACAGGTTTATCCAAACTATCTATTAAGCTCGCTTACAAGCTCACAATAGTAAAAAATTGTATAATCTTTCATATACTTAATACTAAAGCAAAACTCAGTTATGACATTTTAATTTCGCGCTTAGTTTATTGACAAAGAAAACTGCTATACTAATTTTTATAAATCAAATACCTACAGGACGTAGAGCATGAAAAGAGTCGCTAAAAAAGAGGCTATAGAGCAAAACAAATCACATCCCAAAATTAAAAAAAAACAAACTGCTCCCCTGAGAAATCTGTATAAAAAAGAAGAACCAGAAGAAACAGATAGCCTGTTCCGCTTCATGGACAAATTCTACCAAGCTAATTTGGCTAAGCTTACTGCTGGCGTCAGCCCTGCAGCGTTAAATACGGCCTATTTCTCCTGGATGGCGCAACTTGGCCAATCTCCTGGGACTATAACAAGATTAGCAACTTACCCCCTATTACATATTGACACGTTTATCTCCAATCTTATGAATCATGAGACACCAGGAAATGGAAGAGATGTTCGTTTCCATACGGAAAATTGGAGTATGTATCCTTGGCGTTTATGGGCAGAACAGTTTTTACAAACTGAAGCATGGTGTTTGCAGGCTACGACTAAAGTTCCAGGGTTACCCATTCCGGTGAAACGCTCTATTTCTTTTCGTACCAGACAAATACTCGATGCTTTATCTCCATCTAATTTTGTCTTAACTAATCCCGATTTATTCAGGGAAACCATTCGTTCTGGAGGAACCAATCTAATTCGTGGAACAGAATTAGCAGTGCAAGATTTTATGGAAAAAGTCACGGGTTCGCCGCCTGCTGGAGTCGAAAACTTTATTCCTGGTAAACAAGTTGCAATTACTAAAGGAAGAGTGGTTTTTAAAAATCATTTGATTGAACTAATTCAATATGAGGCTCAAACAGCAAAAGTATATAAAGAACCGGTATTAATACTGCCCGCCTGGATTATGAAATATTATATTCTTGACCTACTGCCTGAAAACTCATTGGTAAATTGGCTAACGCAACAAGGGCACACTGTATTTATAGTATCTTGGCTAAACCCTAGCAGTGAAGATAGAAATCTGGACATGGATGATTATTACCGACAAGGTGCAATGGCTGCTATAGATAAAGTATCGCAAGAAATCCCCCATACCAAAATTCATTTAATGGGATATTGTCTGGGTGGCACTCTGGCCATGATTACTGCGGCTGCCATGGCAAAAAATAAAGATAATCGTCTCAAAAGCTTAACCCTTCTTGCTGCACAGGGAGACTTTACCGAGGCAGGAGAATTACTGCTCTTTATCAATAAAAGTGAGCTATCCTTCCTAAAAAGTATGATGTGGGAACAAGGATATTTAGATACCAAACAAATGGCAGGTACATTCCAAATGCTTCGCTCCTACGATTTGATTTGGTCTAAAATGGTTCAAGACTATATGCATGGCACGCAAAGAGGGATGATAGCGCTTCTGGCCTGGAACGCTGATGCAACTCGCATGCCCTATAAAATGCATAGTGAATACCTGGAAAAACTATTCTTAAATAATGATTTTGCTGAAGGACGATTTGCTGTTGAAGGGCATCATATCGTTGCTGAAAATATTCAAACACCCGCTTTTGCGGTCAGTACCGAAAAAGACCACGTGGCTCCATGGAAATCCGTGTATAAAACTCACTTATTAATCAATAATGATATTACTTTTGTTTTGACTAATGGCGGACATAATGCCGGAATTGTCAGTGAGCCAGGACATGCCGGACGCAGTTATTTGATCCGTGAAAGAAAAAAAGACTCTGCTTATCTTGATCCCAATACCTGGTTAAAAGAAGCAAATGCAAAAACTGGTTCCTGGTGGATTGCTTGGCATGATTGGCTAGTACAACATTCAACGGCAACAATGGTCAAAGCTCGAACGCCAGATAAAAAGCTTCCGCCAGCACCTGGCTCTTATGTATTGCAGAAATAAGGGGGCTCATTAATGGAAAACGAGTTTTTAGAAAGTATCACGTTTGATGAACTTACTATTGGACAAAAAGCCAGTTTATCTCGGACACTAACTCAAACTGATATTGATCTTTTTGCAACCATGTCTGGTGATATTAATCCAGCTCATATTGATCCTAATTTCGCTAGGAGTGATATTTTTCATGGGATTGTAGGTCACGGCATGTGGACCGGCTCTTTGATTTCTACTCTTCTCGGGACTGTATTGCCAGGCCCTGGAACTATCTATCTAGAGCAAGAGATACAATTTAAAAAACCAGTCCATCTTGGAGATAACGTTACTATCACCATAATAGTTAGTGAAAAGAATGCAGACAAAAAAACAGTAGTGTTTAACTGTACTGGGATGAACCAAAAGGGAGAAGTCATTATTGCTGGATTTGCAAAAGTCCTAGCCCCAGAACAAAAATTACGCGTCCGTAAAGCTGAGTTACCTCAAGTTGCACTCATCAATCATGATCATTTTCATAAAACCATAGACTCGTGTCGAGATTTACCTCCCATAAAAACCGCCGTAGTTCATCCTGTCTCAGCCAATGTGATAGAATGTATAGCCGACGCAGTAAAATCCGGCCTGATTAGTCCCATCCTCATTGGCCCTACTACACGAATTATAGAAGCGGCCAAAGAGGCAAAAATTGATTTATCCCCTTGGAATATTATTGATACCGAACACAGTGATGCCGCAGCAGCAAAAGCAGTAGAGCTTGCGGCCTCAGGAGCAGTAGATGCTATTATGAAAGGATCGCTTCATACTGATGAGTTAATGGCTGCGGTAGTTCCAGTCTCTGCTGGATTACGCACAAAATACCGTATTAGCCATGTCTATGTAATGAATGTTCCAGCCTATCCTAAACCCTTATTGATTACTGATGCAGCAATCAATATTGCACCTAATGCCGCAGATAAGGCAGATATTTGCCAAAATGCAATCAACCTTTGGCGCATTTTATACGATGACAAAGTTAAACCTAAAGTAGCAATACTTGCTGCTGTTGAAACAGTAAATACTAAAATGCAAGCTACAGTCGATGCAGCCATATTATGTAAAATGGCGGATAGAGGGCAAATCGTTGATGGTATTTTGGACGGCCCCTTAGCCTTTGACAATGCCATAAGTAAAGAAGCAGCCAAAGAAAAAAAGATAGTGTCGCAGGTAGCAGGAGATGCCGATATTTTATTGGTTCCCGAAATTGAATCTGGAAATATGTTGGCAAAACAGCTCTCGTTCTTAGGCCAAGCTGATGCTGCAGGCATAGTATTAGGGGCAAGAGTACCTATTATTTTGACCAGTAGAGCCGACTCCTTAAGAAGTCGACTCTTATCCTGTGCTTTAGCGTTGAAAGTTGCCAATGCTCGCAGAACAGGAAAAATAAAATGACAGGAACTCTATTAACAATAAATACTGGTTCTTCCAGCGTGAAATTTCAGGTGTTTGCTAACACTCCCGAACTTAATTTATTAGCCAGAGGTAAAGTATCTAATCTGGGAACTAAGCCTAAGCTAGATACTTATGATGAAACAAGACAACAACAAAATCCATCGCAATTTCTTAACCCTGATTGCAATCATGAACAAGCCATTCGTCTGATACTCGATTGGATAAAACAGAATAATGCGGATCATGATATTAAAGCGGTTGCACATAGAATAGTTCATGGAGGTATGCTGTTTACTCAAAGTACCCTAGTCACTCCAGTTATTATTAACCAACTAAAGCAATTTAATGTTCTAGCTCCACTTCATCAACCTCATAATTTGGCCGCAATAGAAATTATCCAGCAATTTCAGCCCAATCTACCACAAATTGCCTGTTTTGATACGGCCTTTCATGCCCATCATCAACCGCTATTTACAGCCTATGCCCTCCCTAAACAATTGCGTGATTTGGGTATCAGACGTTATGGTTTCCATGGGCTTTCTTTCGAATGGATAGCCCATCGTTTACAGCAAGATTATTCTCATCTAGCTAAAAGACGAATTGTTATGGCGCATCTAGGAAATGGTGCCAGTTTGTGTGCTGTGAACAATGGAGTGAGCATCGATACCACTATGGGCTTAACGGCTCTGGATGGATTACCTATGGGAACACGCTGTGGCAGTTTAGATCCAGGCGCAATCATTTACATGCAGAGAAATCTGGAATTATCTTTAGATGAGATGGAACATCTATTCTATAATAGTTCGGGTCTTCTTGGTTTATCCGGTTTGACCAATGACGTTAAAGAATTACAGGCAAGTAAAGAGGAGAGTGCCTTATTTGCTTTAGATTATTTTTGTCTTAAGGCTGCCCAATTCATAGGAATGATGGCTATTGCTATTAATGGAATAGATGGTCTTGTATTCACCGGAGGTATAGGAGAAAACTCAGAATTAATCAGGACAAAAATCCTGAACCAACTTCAATGCTTACAGCCATTTTCCGTACTGATTCTACCAGCAAACGAAGAAAAAATGATGGCAATACATAGCCAAACTCTAATTAGCAGCCAAGCAACTTAGGAAGTAGGTTGAGCCAAAGGATCGAATATGTTACAAAACCTTAAAGAAAACACCTCATCCCCAAGAGATAGAGGCCTGAGACAATGCGAGTGTCCTATTGAGAGAATAAATTATGGATAAAGATTATTATAAAATAATGGGAGTAAGCCATGATGCTTCTGACAAAGACATCAAAATGGCATACAGAAAATTAGCACGAAAATATCATCCTGATATTAGCAAAGAGCCTGATGCAGAAGAGAAATTTAAAGAAATGGGCGAGGCTTATGAAGTATTAAAAGATTCGGCAAAAAGAACCGAATATGACCAGTATCTCAAAAATCGTGAATTCAATCAGAGACAAAGAGCACAGCAATCAGCAGGACATGGGGAACGCGTCTACCAATTCGAAGGTGGTGAATTTGACAGCGACCTCTTTGAATCCTTATTTGGTCACGCACGTACTCAGCGCCCCATGGCGGGTCAAAATTATGAAGGTAAAATTAGTATTAGCCTGGAAGAGGCATTTCATGGAGCAATCAAAAGCGTTCAAGTACCTGTACAACAAGGAAATGAAACCAAATTACAAATGCTAAACGTTAAAATTCCAGCAGGAATCAAACCTGGACAGCAGATCAGATTAGCAGGACAAGGAGCACCAGGATATAACGGCGGCCCTCGTGGAGATCTTTATTTAACTATAGACATTATGAAACACCCATGGTTTGATTTAATGAATAATGACATTTACCTTAGCCTCCCAATCACTCCCTGGGAAGCTGCTTTAGGTACTACTGTTGTGGTTCCCACACTTGGAGGAAAAATTGATTTAAAAATCCCCGCAGGTTCTCAAGGGGGACAAAAATTAAGGATCAAAAATCGAGGTTTACCTGGCCCTACCCCAGGAAATCAGTACGTTCTATTAAAAATCATTACTCCGCCAGCAACAACTGACGCAGCAAAAGAATTATATCAAAAAATGGCGGCGGAAATGCCCTTTAATCCACGTGAAAAATTGGGAGCATAAGCATGAATAAAGATAATTTTTTAGTAGGCGTGCTTATTGAAGAAACAACTACTATTTCATTTCATGAAGTATGCCATAAATACCATATACCTGAAGAATTATTATCTGAAATGGTAGAACAGGGTTTATTTCCCAATCAACCTAGCAATAAAGAACAAATCGCTTTAGACCAAAAAGCGCTACGCCGCCTTGAGGCAGCATTTCGCTTGCATAAAGATTTAGGGATTAATCTGCCTGGCGTTGCTTTAGCTTTAGACTTATTAGAAGAAATAGAAAAAATGCGTAAAGAACTTGAGATCTTACGTAAACATTTCTAACAGCCTAATAAACATAATAGACCTGAGAGATTCCTCACTAAATTTAAGCAGAGAAGAGCTAGGTATTTATTAGATCCGTTCGAGCAGTGAAAGGAGAGGTCTTGTCTCGAAGCTTTGGTTCACAGTGAGGTATCCCCACAAATTTTGATTAAAGATCGAATTACCGTGGCTTGACCACGGTATCTACAAGAGGGGTAATTGTTAGTTTAAACCCAAGAAATACACTCGATTAAATTTTCTTTTTAACCACTTCATTGAAGAAATAGAGGTGATTTAATAATGAAACCTGTGGATACCGTGGTCAAGCCACGGTAATTCGAGAGAAGTTATAATTCTGTGGGAATACCTCAGTTCGAGACAGGACTATTGCTCTTAGGTAGCAGGGGCTACTTTATTTGCCACACTCCCTATGTTCTTCGCACTTTCAGAAATTTTTTTATAACTATCTGCAGTGAAGAAGATAAATTTACTTTTGTTTACAATGATGTTAACTCCGGGCTCTTCCTGGCTTTTTAATAATGTATCGGTGTTATCGACTGAAGCATCAGGGTCTTGACTAACTTCTTCTCGAGTTTCCTCGACCGTTTGACTCTCTTGCTTCAAGCTATCAACCTTTGCTCTGGAAACCTGGATTGCCGCATAATAAAAAAGGAAGTTAGGTAGTTCTATTGCATATGGATTAGCGGCAATTTTGTTGTAGACATCCTCTAATTTCTCTGCTAATTCTGTTTTTGTCCCTTTAAGATCAAATAAATCAGCTCCTTGATACTGTCTCGGTACAACAATCTCCCATTGTCCGTCTTGCTGAACTAATTTAATGGCTAATTCTTCTGCCAAAGCATCTACAGGTATTCTATCTATCAAATCAGTAAAGGCAGCCAACCTTTTTTTATTCAGCATCTCATACTCTTCTTCGTAGGCTTTTTTTACATGTTTTCCAAATTTGTGACGGTTAATGTCATAGTATGTATTAACTTTTTTTCCGTGCCTCCACACTAATAAACGTTTCATTTCTTGTTGGTAATTTTGATTTTTCTTATTAACCGTCGTTTTATCTTCCTCTAATCCTTCTTTGATACGTGCCTTAGGTTTTGACGCAGAATGAATAATTTTAGGCAAGCCGGTATAAACCGGACATTTACCCCAAGGGATAATCCGAAAGCCATCCTCATCTCTGTTGCTTTGTTCATATATTTTCTTTAAATCACCAAACAAATTCCTTTTCATTTGTGTTGCGGCAGACAACCGCTCAGAAATATATAAAGCAAAGATATGACATCCAGTTTCAGTGGATTGCATTTGAGTATCCGTTGTATAAAGCGTGGCGCCAGGTAGGTGTTTATGAATGATTTCCCCCACTGCTTTATTATCAGCCTTAATAGAATAATTATGCCCCTGTGTGTCTACCCAAAAGACATCTACATTACCGTACTCATCAAAATTTAATTGTCCATTAGCAACGTGCGTACTAGATCCGCGTCTTGGTCGCATAATAAACTGTGTTTGAAAAGGTTGCTTCGTTGCTTCAAAGCGTAGTTTTGCAAATTTGATAAATGAATCGATGTTCCCTGTCGTACAGGACTGTGCAATCATAATCAGAGCGCTTTGCGCGTTTACGTTCTTTTTTCAGGTTAACCAGTAAAGCAGTGTCTTCTAACGAGGGACTTTGGAAAGACTCTCCAGTATCAGGAGCAAAAGGTTGCAATGCCCAGTAAATCTCTTTCGCTTTTGTTATTTCCTCAGCCGAACTAATTTTCCATATGTCCTGTAATCGTTCTTTAATTTTTGGATCTAACTTTGACTCAATATCTTTTTTGCCAATGACATCATCAAAAAAAGTTGCTCCACTCTGACCGAATCTCTTAGGATCAGCCCCTCTATCAATTAAAAGAAGAATCATCGCATTAAGACTATTAATTTTAGCTATATCATCAGTATGCGTTAACTTTTCAGCTAAATGATTGAGTAATGACTCTCGCACATGAATACCTCCCACGACATTCGGATCTGCTCCTCTATCAAGCAACAAACGAACCATTTCTAAATTCCCCATCTCACTTGCATGATATAAGGGAGAGGAGAATAGATTAGAATTTACATTATTTACCTGAATGCCTTTAATATCCAAAGCTAATTTCGCTAAATTTAAAGCTTGCTCTCTATCAGGAAGTAGCACTATAAGGTTTAAAATTGACGCTCCCGCACTATTTGCTATATTAATGATTATTGGACAATCTGTATGCTGCAAAAGTCGTTCGGCTATGGAGTACCATTGTTGTATTAGAGCATAGTGTAAAGCTGTTGCTCTGGAACATGAAAGACGAACATAGTCCCATCCTCCTCTTTCTGAACGCGTAATCTGCTTATACTGCTCTGGATGTTCAGCAAGAATTCTTTCAACCTCTACTAAATCACCATTGATTGCAGCAACATGTAAATCAGTGCCTAGATAAAAATTTTTTATTCCATTGGTGGATAAATTAATTCGCATAACTATCTTTAAATAAAGGCATAGTAGGTAGTTATTTTATACTATCAACGGCAATTAGCGAGTATAACGCTCGTTTAATGTGCAAAATAAATATTGATACACTCTTTATCCTCAGAATATGAAGAAAGACTTTATTCTTTGGGACGAAACTCTGGAAGCTCCTTAGGATAGCGACCTTTAATCGTTCTAAAATAGTCAACAAATTGAGGAAAATCTTGATTAATATCCCCCGTTGGCCAAAAAGGCTCATGAATCCTGACCTCTTTGGTTGAATAATCAAAACCAACCATCACAATGGGGATAGCTACCTGAATCGCTATATGATAGAACCCCTCTTTCCAGCGCAATACAGAACTACGTGTTCCCTCTGGCGCTAAGCCTAGTTTTAATTCATCAAGTTGTTTATATAATGCAACTATCTGTTCTACTTTATTACCGTTCTTAGAGCGGTCAACTGCCGTACCTCCTAGAGCCCTTAGCAAATTGCCCAGCGGAAAAAAGAATAACTGCTTCTTAGCTAGAAAATTAATTTTAACCCCAACAGCAAAACGAGCGAATAAGCCAATGACCAAATCCCAATTGCTCGTATGAGGTGCCACAATCACAATATATTTTTTATCTTGAGGCAATGCCCCAATAATTTTCCAACCCATTAACTTTAAGATGATACGACACAAAGTTTCCATGATATGAATCTATAATTACTCTATTTTCAGTATATACAAATTATCAGATCATTTGATATTTCTTTTGCTAAAAGCAAGAGAGAATGTTCTACACGCTTAATAGACTTCTTCTCCAACTCGACTGTAGAGGAGAGTTGTTTCGTCAATACGGGGCTCGAATCCTCATGTGACTTTTGTCTACACTCCCCCGTGTCTCTCCGCTCGTTTCTCACCACAGCAAGTTTGAAAAAACGGCCTAATATATCTTAGCCTTAACACTTGGCCAAATATTGTACTAAAATTAGGGTAATAGGACGTATTCGATGGAGGGGTATCATGAAAAAGAATGATCCGGCAATGAGTTGCCCTAATCCTAGATTAATTGCTGCTATTTACTTCGGCTTACTGTCGGTAGTAGGCACCATTTTAATTAATGCCTTACTTACCTCTTTAGGAATTCAAGAAAAAGTACCGCTTTTTGAAGCCATCATTTTAGGTATGCTCGTTGCTTCATGCACAGGAGCTATTATGGGTGAACGTATAATTCATTGCCCCAAGCCTTACAAATTGCAGACCTTCTTAATTGGCTTTACCATGGTCATCGCGTCATTACCCGTTTTTGACCTGGGATTGGTTCTCTTTATGAAACATGAAAATGCCAACCTACTCTCTATAGCCCAAGCCCATAATATGGTTTATTTTTATCTCTATGTCCTAGCCTACAGCTATATTATTTTTGGGATAGCTCTAGCTATAGGCGCTGGAATAGCCGCTATGTATTTGCGTGGGCAATTCGTATACGATATCCTTGCTACTTATCAGCCTAATAATGAAATTAAAGAATTGCCAGACTCACCTATAGAAAAAAATAAAATACAACATTCTGATAGTGTGAGTATTAAGCATCACTAGTGAGTAAATTGAATAGATGCTCGAGCTAAATAATAAAAATAAACTTCTTGGGTTAATAAGTGCAGGGGCAATAGTCATAACCCCTAACAATAGATTAAGTGCGGCCTTATTGGAAAGTTTTTTTGCCTACAGCCAGAATAAAATACTAGAGAAGCCTATCTGTTTACCTTATAGCACGATTATTACTAATGCTTATCAACAATTAAAATTTACCAGGCCGGAACAATCGCATCCTACTTTACTAAATGAGGCTCAATTACGTCATTTATGGCAAAAAATTATAAAATCTGAAGCTAATATCACTTACAGTGACGGCTTACTTATGGCAGTAATGCAAGCTTATGAATATTGCCAACAATGGCAAATTAGTTGCGAAAACCCTACATTTTGCTATACGCCACAAACTAAAACATTTCAACAATGGTGGCAGATTCTTGAGCAAAAACTCAAAGAACAGAATCTGATCACGGAGCATCAATTAATCCCTTATTTGGTTAATAGCAATTATCCTCTTGTGGATCAACCCATTATTTGGGCCTGTTTTGATGAGTTTAATCCGCAACAATTGACACTACAAAACTATCACCATAATCAAGGATTAACTCAATACCGCTATGATCTAAAAGAACAAACAACATCCCCCCAGGTACTGACGGCTAAAGATCATAAGGAAGAATACCAGCAATTGTTTGCCTGGCTTCGCTTAAAATTAGACCAAGGTATCCAACGTATAGGTGTTGTTATCCCTAACCTACAACAAGAATCACGCTCTTTACAAAGAATCATAGAACAACATTTTGATTCCTCTTTGTTTAATATTTCCTTAGGACAAACACTGAGCGATTTTCCTCTGGTTGCTCATGCCCTTGTCTGGCTAAAGTTAGAGGCAACCAACATAGACACTCATCAAGTCTCTTTGTTGCTGCAATCACCCTATCTAGGTGGTGCAAAAGAAGAGTTCATAGCCCGATCCCATTATCTGCAAGAAAGCACTTTATTACAAAACCCTCTATGTTCTTTAAAAACGCTGAGCCACGATTTAGAAACTCCTGTGCCTAAACTATCCGCCCTATTAAAAGACGTTACCCCTTATCCTAAAAGCGCGCCGATTGATGAGTGGATACATTTATTTCAACAACGTCTAAACAGCTTGGGCTATCCCGGAGATTATGGGCTAAACTCGCAAAACTATCAGTGCTTCCATAGATTTACAGCCGTTTTTGATGAGTTTCGTCAGTTAAGTCTTATTAGTCCTATTTTAACGACAAAAGAAGCCATAGAAGCATTCTCTTATTTAATTGATAATACAATATTTCAAGCACAGAAAAAAAATACAATAATCCAAATATCTGGCCTGCTTGAAGCATCAGGATGTGAATTTGACAGTCTTTGGGTTATGGGGTTAACCGATCAATGTCTGCCACAAAAAACACGTTTGTCGGCCTTTATCCCCCCGCAGTTGCAACGTCAGTTGTTTATGCCGCATAGTGTTCCAGAGCGCGAATTGCAATTTGCCCGACAAACACTACAACGGTTACACCGAGGAAGTAAAGAAACAGTATTCAGCTATCCTAAACTCATGGGCGACACTCCCAATTTACCTTGCTCTTTAATTACTCATCTACCACCCATTGCCTCGGTGGCATTGACTAATGAAACACTCAATTCATTGCCATTAATTACGCAAGAAGAACAGTATAATGTCCCTTTAGGGGCAGAAGAATCTGTTTCTGGTGGTACTGCTTTATTGGCTAATCAAGCAAAATGTCCGTTTAAAGCATTTGCTGAACATCGCCTTAAAGCAAAACCGCTTCAGATGACAACTGATGGACTGGATCATAAAGAAAAGGGTCAGCTTATTCATAAAGTCATGGAGTTACTATGGAGTACCATAGAAAATCAAGAACGATTGTTGAACTTCTCTGAGGGTGACTTAGATCAACTGATTGAAAAAACAATAAATACAGCGTTAGCACCTTATAAACAAGCACACCCTGATTCTTTCCCCACTTTAATCCAAGAAGTCGAATACATCCGCTTAAAACGATTAGTACAAGCAAGCTTGGAATGGGAAAAAACACGAGTGCCATTCACTATTACTGCAATTGAACAAACCTACTCTGTCAATATAGCGGGTCTTGATTTTACTGTGCGAGTTGACCGGCTAGATCAGGTTGCCAATCAAAAATGGGTTATCGATTATAAAAGTACTCTACCTACTAGCAAACCATGGAATGAAGAAAGACCCCGAGAGCCGCAATTATTACTTTATGCCTTATTAGACGAAGAAATTAATACTCTTCTACTGCTGCAACTTAAAACGGGAAAAATTATCTGTAGTGGTTTTAGTGAAGAAAAACAAGCGATTCACGGCATCAGCTCATTAAAAAAAGAAGAGTCCTGGGATGAATATAGAAATAATTGGAAAGAACAATTAAGTCTTCTAGCAGAAGAGTTTCAAAACGGCTATTGCCCGCCTCAACCCTTAAGTCCTAGCATCTGCCAGCAGTGTGCTTTTCAAAATTTGTGTCGTTTCCAAGCAAACTAATAGAGGTCCATCATGCATCATTTAATTCTAGGTTACGGTTATTGCGGCTATTATCTAGCACAAGAATTATTAAAGGATGGACAACGCGTCACAGCGGTCTCACGCCATTTATCCCCTCAGTTACAACTACCTCAACTGGTCCATTTTAGCCATGATCTAAGTCAGCCTTTTCAGTGGACAGAAAATAATACGGTTATTTATTACCTGATTCCTCCCCCTCCTCATGGAGAAAAAGATAGTTTTTTGGAGCAGTTTCTCAAAAAAAGTACACTGCAAGCGCAAAAAATAGTCTATTTTGGGGCCAGTAGTGTTTATGGCAATCATCAAGGGGCTTGGGTAGATGAACAATCTCCCTCGATTATCAACCATTCGCGACAAGTACGCCGCATTGATGCCGAACAACAGTGGTTAGACCATTGCAAACACAATAATATACCTCTGCTATTACTACGAATTGCAGGAATTTACGGGCCTCATCGTTTGCCTATAGAAGCAGCTAAAGCACAAATACCAATAATAGAACGTGCAAGAGCCCCACAAACTAACCATATCTATGTTAGAGATTTAGCACGACTTTCCTATCGACTTGCTTGCTTCAACTCGACCGAATCGGTCTACAATATCGCTGATGGCGATCCCCAACCCATGGGAACCTTGCAGCAACTGGTAGCTCAAGAACTAGGATTTCAACAAGCCCCCTATGAGTCATGGCAACAGGCTTGGGAACGAGCTACACCGATGAAAAGAGAATTCATGCAGGGCTCAAAACGTTTGAGTATAGAAAGATTAAAACTCAGGCTTGGAGAGAATTTATCACTATACCATTTAAATGATGCCGTGAGAAAAAGTCTAGCCGAACAAGAGAACAACAAAGACTAAAACGAAATAAATATAATGCAACAAAGGCATCCCACGTTTCTAACTTTATTTTTAAATGCAATCATGTTACAACTGCGCTTTGCTTATCTTATAGCTATTTATCAAAGATTTACCAACTTATTTGCTTTAACTTATGAAGAGATAAAATATGCCTTCCTATAAAAACGCAGAGCAGCTAAAAGAACGACTATCACTATGTTACTCTGAGCTTAAGAAGCTGTTGCAGCAAAAAAATAAAAATTATTTATTAAACATAAAAGTCCTAGAAATAAATACTTTTTATCAAAGAGCTTTCGATATAACCTCTGATGAGGAAGACGGTAACTCTATTGTTAATCAATATGAAGAATTTATTATTGCTGCATCTGAAGTACAATCAGGGCAAATCACTGCGGAACAAGCTTACGAAAAAATAAACGGAAAAATTCAGGAAGAGCAAACCAACATCCTCATCCACAATATTTTAAAAGTATGTGAGTTATTCTTTTGGGTTGCTGTTGCTGCCGTGTCCTATGCCGTAGGCCTTTCAGTCGGTGTCCCGCTACTTTTTCTAGAACCACTTATAGGTTTTGTAGCAATTGCAGGAACTAGTGTACTTTTTTTATTCTCAATAGGCGCTGCTAGTAATTGCTTTGAAGATTTTAAAACTTTTGATCGTATTAATCATGAATATCAAAGAGAGAAGGATGTAATCTCTTTTTTTAGTGCGAATCCTCCCCAAAGAAGAATAGCTGAAGAAGCGGCAGCACTCTTTGAAGAAAAACTGGATTCGACAAATGAACCAGGGTGTTGCCGTTAGCCGTCATTGGTTGAGCATAGCTCATAGTCCTCAGGTTAAGCCCCCTTGCCCGCGCGAGGAGTTTTGTTCGGAAATCGATAATAAATCGAGGGAGAGGGCTTAGAAAGTTCTTTGTTCCTTAACCTGACAGCTATAGAGAACGGCCAGACATTATTAGGTGATAGGTTTGGTTGATTACACTATAATTATATAAACCCTTGATTTTTTTTATTTAAACCATTAATAAAGAATGTAATGTGACTTTATCGTCATCACGTTTATATAAGGAAATAAAATCGTGTCTGAAAATAATATTGATGTTCTGATTGTTGGAGCAGGCCCCGTAGGATTATTCTGTGCTAATGAAGTTACCCGCCATGGATTAACTTGCCGTATCATAGATAAAAAAAGCATGATTAGTGATAAATCAAAGGCCTTAGCTATCCATATTCGCACTTTAGATGTATTAGAAGATTGCGGGCTAATTGATGAATTTTTAAAACAAGGACAACGCATTCTAGGAGTGGTTTTTAAATCCAAGGGTAAAAAATTACTGCATGCAAATTATGAAGGGGTGAAATCAGACAGACATTTTCTAATTGACCTCCCTCAAAATCAAACTGAAGCTATTTTATATCAACACCTTCAGAATAAGGGTATTGAAGTAGATTGGGAAACAGAGCTGACACAGTTTAGCCAGTCTCAAAATGGCGTTTCTGCCACCATTAAAAAACAAGAAAATAAAACTGAAATAGTTAATGCCAATTGGTTAATTGCATGCGATGGCTCCCACAGCACTATTCGCCACTTACTTAATGCTGAATTTAAAGGTTCTTCTTATCAACAAGCCTGGTGGCTTGCTGATTTATTAGTTGACTGGGAGATACCGGATAATCAAATGACTGTATATATCAGTGATCGAGGACCATTAGCCTGTTTCCCCATGGGAAATAAACGCTATCGATTTGTGCTGACCGCCCCTCAAAATGGTACGAGCACCCCATCAATGGCAGATATTGAACAGGAGTTCAAACATCGTAGTTCTGATTCTGCGACATTCTCTAATCCCATGTGGATAACGCAATTTTCTATTCATCACCGACAAATTCAGCAATACAGGCATGATAGAGTTTTTATTGCAGGTGATGCTGCACATATCCATAGTCCCATGGGAGGTCAGGGTCTAAATACTGGAATGCAAGATATTTATAATCTGATTTGGAAATTGTCATTAGTTGCAAAGAAAAAGGCTAAACCTGAATTATTAGACAGCTATCATGCAGAGCGTTTTCGTATAGGACAAGAGGTACTCAAAAAAACAGATCACATGACTCGATTGATACAGATGACTAATCCTCTGGCAATAACACTACGTAATGCTTTAATACGACTCATTACTTCATCCAAGACAGTCAGAAACTTTCTGGCCACAGATATTGCAGAATTAAATATTTCCTATGCTAAAAGTCCCATCGTACATCAATCAGGCTCTCTAAAGAAATTATCAGCAGGCAAATTCTTACCTAATTTTCAACTGGTTGATAATGAAACACAAAAAACAGCAAATAGAAATGCTATCCTTAAAGACACGTTACACCATCTTTTTATTTTCATCGGTGAGGAGACTGAAAATAGTGCACAGTTGATGACTCTCGCACAAACATTTGCTGAACAATACGCTCAAATCTTACAAGTACATCTAGTCGTATTTAACAAAGTAGAGTCTGCTAATCAATCTTTAAAAATCTGGCTGGATACGCAAAAACAGGTACATCAGAGCTTTGGCATTACCCAACAAACACTGCTTCTGATTAGGCCAGATAAATACATAGGAATATTACAAACGCCAATAAATAAAGAAGAGTTCATGAAAGATCTCTATTTATTATCTTAATGTCTACCGAGCTTAGACTATAAGATGCAATGTTGGGCCTAGAGATCCCAATGGCACTACCTTAATAAAAGGAAGAAAAAATCGTAGCCCGTATTAGTGCAGCATAATACGGGAATACCCTAGCTCAGTGCACTGAAATCCCGGATTACGCTGCGCTCATCCAGGCTACAAAAACTTAAGGTAGCGCCATTGGGCCTAGAGATCCCAACCTACTTTTGAGCGATATGTAGTTCACATCACTCATAATGAATGTCATTTTGAATTTTCTAAAACTAACATTGATCGGCTAGCGTCTCTAATCTTCAATAAATACGGTAAGTTTCACGCCAAGTTGCATTGCGAAATTTAGCAAGATGCTTAATAATGATTAAATTATTGATTAATGGAATGAATATGTCACTTAATTTCGTTAAAACACGAATATTAGGGTATGGGTTAATGATTTGCTTATTAAGTAGTTGTTTTCATCCACCCTATAACAATTTTCGTACTGATCATCGTACCGCTCGTAAAGCCGTTGGAGGAGCAGCCTTTGGTGCCGCAACTGGAGCCTTAGCTGGTGGAACCATAACTGGGGCACTTATCGGTGGAGTTATAGGAGGCGGTGTTGGTGCTACTGTTGGGCTTTATAAAGACAGTAAACCCTCCATAATAAAAGAACTCAGAAAACAAGACATCGATTTCGTCGAGTATGGCGATACGATGACCTTATATGTTCCTACGGATAAGTATTATATGTTTGCCAGTCCCCGATTTAATGAGCTATGTTATCCTGGCTTAATTAATATAATTAGATTACTTAAACTTTATCCTAACAGCCCCATTTATGTTGCAGGGTTCACCGATAACGTAGGTTCTCGTTATCATAAGAGGCTCCTGTCCCAAGCTCAGGCAGAAACGATGCTCAGCTATTTATGGGCTAATAATATTCAGGCTTACAGACTAAAAGCCGAAGGTTATGGCGATAAACACGCGGTGTCAGAAAACACTCTAATTCATGGCAGTGCTCAAAACAGAAGGATAGAAATTCAATGGTTTACAGGATTAGTAGCCCAAGCACAACCCCAAGCGATGTATATAAAATAAGGTTAATTAATGTATTCAAGATTTATAGGCGGTATTCTTTTAATCGTTGGGACCTCAATCGGCGGAGGGATGTTGGCTTTACCTGTAGCTAATGCATCAACAGGCTTCATACAATCGTCTGTCTTTCTATTTATTTGCTGGGCCTTTATGACCTTTGGTGCTTTTTTTATTCTCGAGGCCAATTTGTACTTACCTCGAGGAAAGCATATGGTTTCTATGGCCGCAGCTACTTTGGGTAATTATGGTTTATTAGCCGCGTGGATAAGTTATCTCTTTTTACTTTATACCTTGCTTTCTGCTTATATATCAGGTGGAGCAGATGTACTCAACAGCTTGCTTCTAAAAACTGGACTGCATCTCAACGAATGGCAAGCCAGCTCATTATTTACACTCCTTTTTGGCTTAGTTGTTTACGGTGGCATACATTATGTAGATTGGGCCAACCGTGGATTGATGTTTGGCAAATTAACCATTTACTGTTTATTAGTAGTGTTCATATTTCCCCATATTGAGCTTCAACATTTTCAACACGGAGATATGCGCTATATAGGTGGTTCTATCATGATTTTAATCACCTCTTTCGGTTTTGCTATTATCGTTCCTAATTTGCGGGATTATTTCGACGACGATATAAAAACACTAAGAAAAGTAATTCTAATCGGCTCATTGATTCCTTTAGTATGTTATATAGCTTGGGATGCAATTATTCTTGGAGCACTGCCATCAGCGGGAGAGCAAGGACTGGAAAGTCTAATGCAAAATCCACATGCGACTAGTGCTTTGGCCAGTTTGTTATCCACTAAAATTCAAAGTACCTGGATCAGTGCTTTATTTAATTTTTTCACTTCGATTTGCATGCTAACCGCATTTTTAGGTGTGTCTTTATGCCTGTATAGTTTTCTTGCGGATGGGTTAAAATTACGCGAATCAGGCTCTCATGGGGCCGGATTATTTCTACTTACCTTTTTACCCCCGTTACTCATTGTGATCTATTACCCAGGAGCATACATCCATGCGTTACGTTATGCCGGTATTTTCTGTATTATTTTATTACTACTTTTACCTGCATTAATGTGTTATTTTGGTAGAAGGCATTACAACACGGTCTTTAAAGTTCCGGGAGGAAAACTCTCTCAAGGTGCGGTAATAATCGCATCAATTGCTTTATTGAGTCATGAAGTTTACATTCTACTCGCTTGATCCAGGAGAGTCTGTTGACTTTTACTGAAGAACAAAGTACCATATTGTTCTATATTTGTACTGTTTTTGGATTATATATAAGTGCTCAATTCAAAATTAATAGGTGGTATATTACTAATTGTCGGAACTTCTATAGGTGGCGGGATGCTAGCTCTTCCTGTTTCCACCGCAGAAGTGGGTTTTACCAACTCCCTAATTTTTCTTTTTTTCTGTTGGTTGGTCATGACAGCCGGGGCTTTACTCGTTCTTGAAGTGAATCTTCGCCTCCCCCCTGGCAGTAATATGATCTCTATGGCAAAAGCAACGCTAGGTGTTCCTGGACAAATTATTGCCTGGATCACTTATTTATTTTTACTGTACACCCTTCTTGCTGCCTATATTTCAGGAGGTAGCGATGTCTTTAATGCTTTATTGCATAAAGCCAATATTGATTTACCTCACTGGATCACATCCATCATTTTCACAGCCCTATTTAGTTTTGTAGTTTATAAAGGGATTCGATCTGTAGATTATGTTAATCGCGGTTTGATGTTTGGTAAGTTAGGCGTCTATGTACTATTAGTTGCGATTATTAGCCCCCATGTTTCTCCTGTTGGTCTAGTTGGAGGCTCAACTCGAGCTATTACTGGAACCCTCATGATATTAATCACTTCGTTTGGCTTTGCCTCAATAGTTCCCAGTCTCCGTGATTACTTTGAAGATGACATTCGTACGTTACGACGTGTTATTCTATTTGGTTCCTTGATTCCTTTATTCTGCTACATAATATGGGATGCAGTGATTATGGGGGTAGTCTCCCGAGAAGGTAGCAATGGCCTAATCGCTTTGATGAGCTCCGAGCATGCTACCAGTGGTTTAACTGAGGCGTTAAATCAGTCGGTAAACAATCAATGGATTAGCGGATTTTTTGGCTTCTTTACTTCAATCTGTATGGTTACCGCGTTTCTTGGGGTTTCACTAGGCTTATTTGATTTCTTAGCTGATGGCTTAAAGCTTAAAAAAACAGGTCAACAAGGACAATATACTCTAGCGCTCACCTTTATACCTCCTTTAGCCGTAGTATTATTCAAGCCCGGAATTTACTTGAATGCATTAAGTTATGCTGGCGTTTGTTGTGTTATTTTACTACTCCTCTTGCCTGCTATTATGGCATGGCAAGGAAGAAAAACCTGCGTACTCGCACCTGCAGAAAGCCACATGGTACCGGGCGGCAACCCAAGTTTGGGACTCATAGGCTTCATCGCTATCGCAATACTAATAATCTCAATAATGTATTAAGCATCGTAGGTTGGGACTCTTCCTAACCTACTTTATCTGTCATCCACAGTGCAGCGAAGGCTCTCCTAAAAAACACATGATACTACGATCAGACGTAAGCTCCACTGGATGACAACAGTGTTCTTAATTTAACGTCATTTTCGGAGAAGAAACTTATTAGATCCAGTCTCTATCTCGATCCGTTCGCCCGGAGGAGGGCAAGGTAAAATCTGAGTTCCTTATCCGAAACTGATATTAAGTTATTCGCCTAAATTTATTGCTTAAACAAAAATGGTCTAAAATAAAATAAGCAGATAGTTTGTAATCGTTCACGGGCTATACTTGAATCTGGGTAGAAGGTCAGATTTGTGCTCAAGTTGAACGTCTACGATAATTTTGGGGGATAAAAAATGACACTACAGCCATTTCAAAAAGCGGAAGAAGTAGAGAAATTACAATTTTTTCAAAATCTTGTTCCTGGACAACAAAAATCTGACTTTATTAACCGCTATCAGGCAGAATGTTTACCTGAAGATAATGAGGAAAACGCTGAAAGAAGGCAATTACTAAATCATTTCCCTCCCGTTCTCTCTTTTTATGAACAACAAAAAAAGAAATTCTACGAAAAAGAAGCTCAAGATTGTAAGCAATTTTGTTGCGGAAGTATGTCCATGAATATGAATGGCGATAAGGCGGTTTTAGAACCTGCAGACAATTACATGCTTTCGATTGGCTCAGGGAAGCTGTATCAAGGCAGCGCCGATACCATAAAACATTCAATGCAAAGTGATATACGCCAAGCGTCTTCACCAAATGGAGGATCATTGCCATTCGGTAGTCCACAACAAGCTCAAGCAATTGATGGACTCAGACAATTTGAAAATATAGTCGCACAACGAGAGCAAGGCAACACACCAGCCCAAGCAGACATGACACAAGATCAAAAATTTAATCCTTTTCAAACAGCCCCTAAGCCAACAAAAGACTAGTTTCAAGCCATTTATGAGGTATTAATGCTGTAAGACAAACATAGGTTGGCCCACAGCCATTATGATTAACGTGAGTTTTGGATAAGGTAAGTTCCCCCTCGCCCTAAACCATATGTCATCCTGCGCCGCATTCTGGATGAAGGACCGTCAACGATTACAAAATATAAATTGACACCCTCCCAAATTAAGATATATCGAATAACAGGATAGAACCTCCTAATATTCCGATCTTAAAAAGTAACACTCGCCATATAACGGCTGAATCTCTTTATTTACAGCTCAAGGCTTATGGCAATAATATTGGCCTAGCCACTATTTATCGTACTCTGTCAGATTTTATGGAAGTAGGTATTGTTAAGCGCCACTATTTCCTTGTGTAATATATTAATTTAGTCGATAATCCGGTCAGAATCTAATAGTTTATTTTTTCAACAAGAATCTCACCACCAAATGCTAGAAGACTACTCTGCCGAAGTGCTTAACACCAAAAAAACCACCTATTATTTCTGGCTCTTTATTCTTATTCATACATTAATATGGACCATTGGACCTTCATTATTGAGACCTACTGTACCGCATGATACCTTAGAAGGAATTACCTGGGGTCTTCAATGGCAATTAGGTTATAACAAGCATCCCTTTGTAACAGCCTGGCTTTGTGCAGGAATAACTCAATTATTTGGAGTCACAGGCTGGCCGGTTTATCTTTTAGCTCAACTGGCAGTATCTATCACTTTTATTGCAGTTTGGAAATTGGCACAACAGATACTTCCCTTACTCCATGCACTTATCGCTACGTTACTATTAGAAGGAGTCCTTTTTTATAATATTAACTCCTTTAATTTTACTCCTGATACCTTACAATCTCCTTTATGGGCATTACTAAGTCTATTTTTTTATCAAGCCCTAACAAAACAAAATTTAAGTAATTGGCTCTATACTGCCTTTTTTGCTGCACTCTCTGTTTGTACTAAATACCAAGCAGCATTATTACTGCTGCCTATGTTCTTGTTTTGCTTATTTAATCCTGTAGCACGCAAGAGTTTTACTAAACCAGGAGTATATTACGCCCTAGTAATATTTATAGTGTTAGTCATGCCTCATTTGCTCTGGCTTTATGAGCACCATTTTATTACTTTAACCTACGCCGCCGAGATTTCTTCGGACTACACCCATAACAAAAATCTTTTAAATCATCTTACTCATCCTGCAGGATTCTTAATTAACAGTGTTGTCGATGTTGTAGGAGTTTTTGTTCTACTTTGGCCTTTTTATAACAAAAATAGAATCAAATTCCCTTTAACTTCCTTCCAAAGCCAATTTCTCATTACTTTAGGATTAGGGCCACTCATCCTTACTTTTTTACTTTGTTGTTTTACTGGCGATTATTTCCCACCAAGATGGTCTACCCCCTATTTCTTTATGCTAGGTATCCTTTGTCTCAGCTATTTAAAGCCAGCCCTCTCTAAAAAACAATTACAACAATTTGCGATTACATTACTGCTCTTTAGCTCCTCATTATTTTTCATTAGAATGAGCACATTAACCCTGTTTCCAAGGCCTAATAGTGATGCCTTTCTACCTAATAAGCAAATCGCTTTAACTTTATCCAAACTTTGGGAAGAACGATATCACACTCAATTACCCTATCTTGCCGGAAGCCACTATCTTGTTACAGGCGTCGTACCTTATATGTCGCATTACCCCATACCCTATTTAAGCTGGGAGTCAGAAGACAGTTCTTGGCTTGATGAACAACAACTACGTCAACATGGCGGGCTGTTTATTTGGGACAAAAATGGATATTACGCTTGGGATAAACAAAGCCAAACTCATATTGATTTACCAGAGGCCGTTATAAAACGTTTTCCAAAATTAGAAATCATGCCTGATTATACTTTTTATAGGTTATCCGATAATTATTCTATAGAGATCGGTGTGGCAATTTTACCCCCTTCCGATTGAGTGAAAAGTGCTAATTATTATTCCTACTCTTCTATTTTTTCCCTTAAAAATAAGCGATACTTCTTGCAAAATAAATAGTAATAAAGTTTATGACGAAAATTAGGCCCTTTCTTAAATGGGCAGGAAGCAAATATAATTGTTTAAATGAAATTATCTCCTCTCTTCCCTCGGGTAACCGTTTAATTGAGCCTTTTGCTGGATCGGGAGTCGTGTTTATGAATACAGATTACTCATCCTATATTTTGGCAGAAAGCAATCCTGATTTAGTGGAAATTTTCACTACCTTACAAGATCAAGGAGAGGACTTTATAGACTATTGCCAGCAGTACTTTCAACCTGAAGCAAATTGCAAGGAACAATACTATAAGCGGCGCGATGATTTTAACCAACTAGGCTATTCTTATCAGAAATCTGCCTTTTTCCTCTATCTTAATAGACATGGTTATAATGGTTTATGCCGTTATAATTCTAAAGGTATATATAATGTACCTTTTGGGTTGTATGCTAAACCCTACTTTCCTCGCAAGGAAATGCTCCTCTTTCATCAAAAAAGTAAGCACGCGCAATTCATCCAAAACGATTTTCGCAGTACGTTTCAATTAGCAGAGCCAGGAGATGTTATTTATTGTGATCCGCCCTATGTACCCATATCTCCTAAAACTAAACCCTTACCGTATACCCAAAAACAATTTTCTGAAGAAGATCAGATTGAATTAGCAGAATTAGCTAAAATTACTGCTGCAAAAGGGATACCGGTAATTATTTCGAATCATGATACCGAATTTACTCGACGCCATTATCAAAAAGCAAAAATCAAAAGTTTTCCTGTTTCCCGCTGGATTAATTGCAATGCGCAAGGACGACAACCGGTAAAAGAGTTAGTTGCTGTTTTTACTAAGTGATGCAAGCTCAATATAAAAGACCTGATACTTAGGTTATATAGGCTAATATGAACCGTTTAGGCTGAGCCCTCCATCCCAATCAATTGAGATACTACTGAAATTAACTCATTTTTAGAAATTTTCATGAAAACATACTAATCTGAAGAGCCATATTATGTTTTGGTTGATAGATTGAACGATATTATTTAATGAAATTGGTAGTGGTGAATTAATTTGGCTTATTCAATAATTTTTTGCGTATTAAAGCGCCATTATTTTGCGGTTCTAAGGGGAGATTCACAAAGAAATACAGGGATATGACTCTCAGTTTTAAACATTGAAAAATAATAATATGTTGATTAATAGTCATTTATTAATATTATTGCCAATTTGAGCTGGATATGCGGCAAAACTCACTTATCGATTTTATCGGCGTACTTCAGGGAGTTTTTGAGTTGTCTAGGCCAGTGATTCATTTCTTGTTAAAAGAAAAAAATGCAGGCCCCGACTCTATTGTCCGTTTTACTCTTCAAAAAATAAGACCTCTCCAGAGGAAACGTCGTACAAACCACCAATAATTTTAATGGTTCTTTGAGCCTTTAGCTCCTTTATAATACTACTTTTATTTAGAATATGTTGAATGCTATTTTTGATATTAATTTTGGCAACTTCATTGACATAAGCGAGATTACTCCCGTTTCGATTTTCTTTAAATGTTCTTTCCTGGTGAATTGCTGGTTTTATTTTTTCTAAAAGCTGAGTTAAATATCCTAACTCAGCTTCATCACAAGCCCCTTTTATTGCGCCACAATTGGTATGGCCTAGAACTACAATTAATTTAGATCCCGCTGCTTTACAAGCGAATTCTAAACTACCGATAATATCATCATTCACAATATTACCTGCAATTCTAATACTAAAAATATCCCCAAGACCTTGGTCAAATATTAATTCTGCTGGTGTTCGTGAATCAATACAACTTAAAATTGTGGCGAAAGGGTATTGCCCATCAGCTGTTTCATTTACTTGTTGTAGTAAATTTCGATTAAATCGCAAGTTTTGAATAAACCGTTGATTTCCCTTATGCAGCAAATCAATTGCTTGGTCTGGGGTGATATTATGTTGCTCTTTTTTACTAATCGTTTTCATAAATACTCCAATCCAATCGTTTAATTATTTACATTGCTTTTTCTTAATTTCCATTACGTTATTTTCTATGGTGCTACAAATATCATTCAGAGGTAAATGACTCAAATTCTCAATTGAAAAGGGGTTCTGTAGCTCTACTCCTATTTGGTCTAATGAAAAAAGAGCATATGCAACCAAAGTCACGATAATGGGATTAATATATGCAGAGTAATTAACTAGAGCCACAGGAAGTATAATCAAAAATAAAAGGATAAATCGACGTGATTTGATTGCCATCACAAAAGGCATCGGTGTTTTTAATATCCGTTCGCACGCGCCTTGACAATCCAGAATTGCTTCACGAAGCTCTTCTGCTTTCAAAAAAGAAAACTGATTTAATTTGCCACTTTTTTGCATCTGCGACAACATTTCAGCCAGCTTTGACGAAATTAAATTAGGTTTGTGTTGCCACTGCTGCAATTGAGCATATGTATAATCACATAATAGATGTTTGACTTCATCTACAGAAGTGATTCCCCTAAGATTATTTTTCATAAGATACGGCATTGCCGCAATTAGACCCAAAATTTTATCTATCTCGTCCCTATTTGAAGGATCTATGTAACTTATTATAATGATTGCCAAGTTTCTACTGCAATTAACCACATTACCCCATAGTTTTCTTGCTTCCCACCAACGGTCGTATCCCGCATTAACACGAAAAACTAAAATTAATCCCATAATTACCCCTGCATACTCAAAGGGGCTGATAGGAAGAGATAACCAGGGAATAAAAATACTTAGTAAAGAAATTAAACATGCATAAACACATACCGCCAAAACCTTTTTCCATACTCTAGGAGTAACCGAACCATGAATGGCAAGCGCACAATCCATGAAATTAGGATATTCATATTGATTTATAATTCTTTTATTTTCTTTCATAGCATTTCGTACCTAATTTATGCCTGCAACTCATGGTTGCTTCGAATAATACATTTAAAACTGGATATCAATTAGCGCTCGATAATTCTTTCTTTTTCAAT